>NZ_BAAJLZ010000002.1:0-536054 GCF_057537295.1 Colwellia meonggei | reverse complement strand
TTCTTCATCTTCAGCGTCAGGGTCAAGGAAACCAACAATAATGTCGCTTAAGCGTACTTCTTCAGCTTCAAAGTTATCCCATTGCTCTAGCAAATAATTAATTGCTGGCGGATATTCAGAAACACTGCGTTGTACTTCTTTGATACCTTCTTCAATACGTTTAGCGATTACAATTTCGCCTTTACGTGTTAGAAGTTCAACTGTACCCATTTCACGCATATACATACGCACAGGGTCAGTAGTGCGACCGATTTCACTTTCGACAGTAGCAAGCGCTTGTGCTGCAGCTTCAGCTGCATCTTCATCAGTGTTTGCTTCACTCATCATTAACGTGTCGTTATCCGGTGCGTTTTCAAACACCTGAATACCCATGTCGTTAATCATTCGAATGATGTCTTCAACTTGATCGGAATCGATAATATCCTGAGGGAGATGATCGTTAACTTCTGCAAAAGTTAAATAACCTTGCTCTTTACCTTTGGTTATTAACTCTTTAAGTCTAGATTGTGGGGCTTGATCCATTGACGAGTGTCCACCTATTTATGGCTATCAAAAATACAACAGTAAGCCGGAAATTATAGCGAAATGTTTACTATATTACCAGCGAAAAACTGTGCTTCTATTTGTTTAAATATAGTACAACTATATTAATTTTATGCGCTTAGTAAACCGTGTAGTTCTTGCTTCTCGGTTTTATTTAAGCCGCCGTTACGTTCTTTTTCCAGTAATTGCTCTGTTCTTTGCTCAATAAAAACATTTAAAAAGTTCTCAATTAAGTCAAGAAACATACTTTCTGCATTTTCTGGTTCAACATGATGCTCTAAACACATCAACTTCGTTAACTGTTTTCCGGCTTCCTGGCCCCTAAAGTGTTCAATCAATTGCGCACTATTCACTTTTGAATTTTGTTTACACAGCGCTAAAAGCTGGTTCAATAGTGGAATTCCCGGCATATTTAATTGCTGTAAAATTGCTGGGTCTGGTAATACTTCTACTATATGGGGATGCTCTAGTAATAATGCAATAGCCAGTCTTACTGGTGTTATTTTAGTTTTACCTGATTTGGGTTTATTGTTGTCTTTTTGGGTAAAACTTTGCTGCAATTTTTTTAACTGCATTTCATTGTTTGCGCCAAACTGATTCGCCAACTTAGTGACAATCGCGTCTTTAAGGTTACTTTCTGGTAGCTTAGCTAAGTAGGGTTGGAAGGCACCAACTGCTGCGCCTTTGCCTTCCGCGGATGACATATCAAGTTGTGATAATAGGTGGTCGAATAAAAATTGTGATAATGGTGTCGCTTTGTCTAATATATTTTCGAAAGCAGTTTGACCTTGTTCTCTAATTAGGGAATCAGGATCTTCGCCATCAGGTAAGAAAACAAACTTCAAGCTATAGCCGTCTTGAATCATCGGCAAAGCATTGTCCATGGCTCGCCATGCTGCATCACGTCCGGCTCTATCACCATCGTAGCAACAGATAACTTCTTTTACTGTTCGAAACAATGTTTGTAATTGCTCAGGGGTAGTTGCGGTACCAAGAGAAGCTACAGCATAATCAACGCCATGTTGTGCAAGGGCAACAACATCCATATAACCTTCAACTACAACTAATCTAGTTAATTGTTTACTTGCCTGTTTTGCTTCATATAGGCCATAGAGTTCTTGGCCTTTATGATAAATTCTGGTTTCCGGTGAGTTTAGGTATTTGGGTGTACCATCGCCCAATACTCGGCCACCAAAGCCAATAACGCGACCACGTTTATCACGGATTGGAAATTGTATTCTACCTCTAAATCTATCGTATGGTCGGTTTTTATCGCCTTGAATCGCCATACCTAAATCAACTAATTGTTGATTGATTTGGCTGCTACGGCCAAATACTTTCATCATGCCGTCCCATGCATCGCTGATATAACCGATACCAAACCGTTTGACAATTTCACCACTTAAACCACGACCTTTTAAGTAGTTAATGGCAACATCTTTATCTTCTGCTGCTTTTAATTGTTGCTGAAAGAAGCGGCTGATTTGTGCCATCAGCTCGTAATCATCTTGCTTTTGCAGGTAAACTTTTTGATCTTGTTTTTGCTGGGCAGGAGTGCGGTTTGATTGCTCGCGTGGTACGTCCATATTGTAATGGGAAGCAAGCTCTTCTACGGCGTCTGGAAACTCTAAACGGTCAAATTCCATTAAAAATGAAATAGCATTACCGTGTTCTCCACAGCCGAAACAGTGATAAAACTGCTTATCTTGACTGACACTAAAAGACGGCGATTTTTCGGTATGGAATGGGCAACAAGCTTGGTAATTTTTACCGGCTTTTTTTAATGGCACGCGCGAGTCAATTAATTCAACGATATCGGCACGAGCCAATAAATCATCAATAAATTGTCGGGGGATCATGCCTGCCATAACTGCCTATTGGTCGAAGTAAAGTTCTATTTTACACAAATAAGCTAGGTAAAATAGTGGATTTTTGTACGCTAATTAAAATAAAACCGCGAGGCCTAAGCAGTCGCGGTTTAGTATTTTTTGAGCAAGTTGCTCAATAGCATATTTGATTAACTGTTGAGGGCTGCTCTAACTTGGCCGCTTACTGCGCCTAAGTCTGCTTTGCCTTGCATTAACGGTTTTAATACCGCCATTACTTTACCCATGTCTGCCATTGAGGCTGCACTAGTATCGGTAATTGCTTTTGCAATCAGTTGCTCAATTTCATCTGTAGTTAACGGTTGTGGTAAAAAATCTTCTAAAGCGACAACTTCTGCAGCTTCATTAGCTGCTAATTCATCGCGACCACCTTCACTAAACATTTTGATAGATTCTTTACGTTGTTTAACCATTTTGGTTATCACCGCAATAATATTCTCATCGCTTGCTTCAGTATTGTGATCGATTTCTGCCTGTTTAACTGCAGATAATGCCATACGAATTACGCCAAGACGAACTTTGTCTTTGGCACGCATGGCAATTTTCATTTCATCTTTAAGCTGGCTAAGTAGACTCATGATTTTATTTTCTCTTAAGTTAACTCAGTTGACTTATAAAATACTAAGAAATCTTAGTACATGCGAACGCGGCGAGCGTTCTCACGAGAAACTTTTTTAGCTGCACGTTTTACTGCTGCTGCTTTTTTACGCTTACGTTCCCAAGTTGGCTTTTCGTAAGACTCGCGACGGCGAACTTCAGAAAGAATACCTGCTTTTTCACATGAACGTTTGAAACGACGTAGTGCAACGTCAAATGGTTCGTTTTCTCTTACTTTAATCACTGGCATGTACTGTATTACCTTAGTATGTATCTATATAAATCGATGAATGACTTCGGCCAATTGCCTTATCTTCATCCGCTCTATTCAAAAATTGGTGACGTATTCTAATGCGAACGATATAACAATGTAAAGCAGTAATGGTGTTTTCAGTTAATTATCTGCTCGCTACGTTATTTGTCGATGAAAAGAGAGGAATAACCATCGCATTTTTATAAATGGTGCATAACAAATGAAGTATTTTAATATCTTTGACGCTATAAATTGAAAGTTTGCCAGTCGCTAGGTAGAATCTCGGCAAAATGACAACAGTAAACGTAATCTTAATACGATCTGTCTATTTTCTATTTTGATGTAAGGCTTTTAGGTAAAAATTATGCGAATTTTAGGTATTGAAACCTCCTGTGATGAAACCGGCATTGCAATTTACGATGACGGCCAAGGTGATTTACCTGAAGGAATTGTTGCACACAGACTATATAGTCAAATTGCTGTTCACGCTGATTACGGTGGTGTAGTACCAGAGTTGGCTTCACGTGATCATGTTCGTAAAACTATCCCGCTTATCAAAGAGGTCTTGTCTGACGCTAATTTAACCCCTGCTGATTTAGACGGTGTTGCATATACTGCGGGGCCAGGGCTTGTCGGAGCATTATTAGTTGGGTGTTCTATCGGCCGAAGTTTAGCTTATGGTTGGGATTTGCCAGCCGTACCAGTGCATCATATGGAAGGACACTTACTTGCCCCTATGTTGGAAGATAATGTGCCTGATTTTCCATTTGTTGCATTACTCGTTTCTGGCGGTCATACCATGTTAGTGCGCGTTGACGGTATCGGGAAATATGAATTATTAGGTGAGTCGGTTGATGATGCCGCTGGTGAAGCTTTTGATAAAACAGCAAAACTATTAGGCTTAGATTACCCTGGTGGCCCTGTGCTGGCAAAAATGGCAGAAGCGGGTAGAAAAGGGCGTTATAAGTTTCCGCGTCCAATGACTGATAAGCCAGGTCTAAATTTTAGTTTTAGCGGCTTGAAAACATTTGCAGCTAATACTATTCGAAAAGAAGACAGCGAAACGTTAACGCCTGAGCAAAAAGCACAAACGCAAGCCGATATAGCATATGCCTTCCAAGAAGCGGTAGTTGATACCTTAGCAATAAAGTGTAAGCGTGCATTAAAGCAGTGTGGGCTCAATCGTCTGGTGATTGCTGGTGGTGTTAGTGCGAATAGTGTATTAAGAGAAAAATTAGCGGAAATCACTAAAAAGCTTGGTGGTGAAGTTTTCTACCCTAGACCTGAATTTTGTACTGATAATGGCGCTATGATAGCTTATGCAGGGTTACAACGTTTGAAATCAGGTGTTGATACCGATTTAACATTTAAAGCGACGCCACGCTGGCCTTTGGATACCTTGCCACCAGTATAAAGGCTGCTTAATTCTAGAATAGAGAGAGTGCTTATTTTTTACTGAAAGATATTTTGCTTTCTGTGCCTTTAATAAGTCTGACAATATTTTCCTTGTGACGGAAGATGATCAACCCTGACAGCATGAGTACAGGGTAAACGTATATTGGTTTTAACAGCCAAGTATAAAGTGGTGCCAGTGAAACCGTTACAATTGCCGCTAAACTGGAATACCGTGTTGTTTTCGCCACCAATAGCCAAGTTAAAACTAATAGTCCGCCTAAATCTAAGCCAATAGGCAATAGTACGCCAAATGCTGTTGCAACGGCCTTACCTCCAGAAAATTGAAAAAATATCGGGTACATATGTCCTAAACATGCCGCTACCGCAATAATGCCCAAATAAAGTGGTTCTAAACCTAAAAAGTATCCACCCCAAACAGGCAAAGTGCCTTTTAAAATATCAAAAAATAATACTAGAGCAGCAATAAATTTATTACTAATACGTAAAACATTAGTGGCTCCAGGGTTGTGAGAGCCGGCAGTACGAGGGTCGGGCAGGCGGAAAAGTTTACAAAGTAAAATGGCACTAGAAATTGAACCTACTAAGTAAGCCACAATCATCATGAGCAATGTAATAAGTAAACTACTGATAATAAATCCTTTTTATATTCAAGAGGATGGTTTACAAACCATACTGCTTGAGAATATATCTGATTTTTTGCAAAACTGCTTAATATAATAAATAACAGATTTTCAACATTGTAGCGTGTTGTTTACTAGTTTTTCTAGGCCTACACAGGTAAACTCGCCATTTATTTTGTAAAGCAAGACATACGTGGTTTTTGCTCAGTAAAGTTATAGCAATCTCCTTAACAATTGTTGGGTATTTAAAGGGTTTAGCGTGGATAAAGTTTATATTGAGGGGTTAACCTTTCAAACAACCATAGGGTTTTATCAATGGGAAAAAGAAATTAAGCAAACTTTAGTGGTTGATCTCGCCATGGGGTGGAATACTGCCATCGCTGCTGAAAATGATGAGCTTGATAAGACACTCGATTACGCGACAATATCTGAAGAGCTTGTTACGTTTGCTAATAACAACCCAGTTGATTTAATTGAAACACTTGCTGAACGTATTGCAACGTTTTTAATGGCGCAATATCACATCCCATGGTTAAAGTTGAAATTAATGAAGCCAAATGCTGTGCATAATGCCACTACGGTTGGTGTTGAAATAGAACGTGGCCAAGCGATTAATGGTAAGTCTAGCTAATGGCTGAAATCTATATTTCATTGGGTAGTAATATTAATCGTCAATATCATGTTGAAAAAGGTCTTGATGCTTTAGCTAAATTGTTCAGCCCGTTAACGTTGTCATCCTTATTTGAAAGTGAGGCGGTTGGTTTTGCCGGTAAGCCTTTTTATAATATGGTAATAGGTGCAACAACTGAATTATCTTTGGCTGAAGTTACACGCGAGTTACGAGCAATTGAATATGATAATGGTCGCCTCGAAAATGCTAAAAAATTTAGCCCAAGAACGTTAGATTTAGATTTATTATTGTATGACAACATAGTCGCTGAGCAGCCCGCTCAAATTCCCCGAGATGAAATAAGCAAAAATGCTTTTGTGCTATGGCCTCTCGCCGAAATTGCCGGAAACCTTTCACACCCAGTTACTGGCGAGATTTATCAGAAAATGTGGCAACAATACGAAAAAAATCAACAAAAATTAAGTAAAGTGCCATTATCGTGGTCAGAAAAAATAGGGATATAAAGTAGTATGAGTACCATCGACGTTTTTATATTAGCGCTAATACAAGGCTTGACGGAATTTTTACCGATTTCAAGTTCTGCGCATTTAATTCTGCCTTCAGCTGTTTTTGGTTGGCAAGATCAAGGACAAGCGCTTGATGTAGCATTGCATGTAGGTACCTTGTTGGCTGTGGTGCTTTATTTTCGTAAGGAAGTTGGCAGCATGGCTGTCGCTTGGTTTGGTACCGTTGGTATTGGTCCCGAAAAAAACACCAATAGCTTTGACGGTAAACTTGCGTGGTGGATTTTACTGGCATCTATTCCATTAGGTATCGTTGGTTTATTAGGTAAAGACTTTATCGAAGAAAACTTACGCTCTGCAGCTGTAATTGCCATTACTACTTTAGTTTTCGGTGTATTACTAGGTTTTGCCGATATTAAAGCGAAAGAGAATGTTAGTGTTGAAAAGCTGGGCTTTAAAGGTGCAATGATTATTGGTTTAGCACAAGCATTAGCATTAATTCCGGGCACATCACGTTCTGGTATTACCATGACCTTAGGTATGATGCTGGGGCTAAGCAAAGAGAATGCCGCACGTTTTTCGTTTTTATTATCGATTCCTGCAATTATTATGACTGGTGGATATTTAACATATAAATTAATTACATCCGCTGAGCCAGTTGATTGGAGTACGCTAGGCCTAGGTAGTGTTTTAGCATTTTTTAGTGCTTATGCTTGTATTCATTATTTTCTGATTTTAGTGGGCAAGCTCGGTATGATGCCGTTTGTTATATACCGTTTAATCCTCGGTGCTGGTCTGCTTTGGTTTGTACTTGGATAATTGCTACAATATAGCCAATTTTGCAACGCGCTTAGGCGCGTTTTTGTTATAAAAAATAATCTTATATTAGCTGTAACATAGTTTGGTGCAGTTAGTATTATTTTATCTACGCAGTACTAAGGGACTATTGGGCTTTTTTGTCACTCTAGTTAAACTTAGCTTTAAATTAAGTATGGTAGATATTCACCCGATAAGAAGTGAGAGTGTTGATGGATTTGTCTTTAACTGAAGAACAAATGATGATTCAAGATATGGCGAAAAAGTTTGCTGAAAGTGAACTTGCGCCAGTTGCCGCAGAGCTTGATGAAACAATGGACCAAACATTGTTTTTAAAGAACTTAGCACAATTAACCGAACTTGGTTTTATGGGTTTAAATATTAAAGCAGAGTACGGTGGCGTAGAAGCTGGTAGTGTTGCTTTTAGTTTGGCGATTACTGAGCTTGCGCGAGCTTGTGCCTCAACAGCAGTTACTACATCAGTAACTAATATGGTTGCAGAAGTTATTCAAGCGGTTGGTAATGAAGAACAAAAACAAAACTATTTGCCAAAAATTTGTAGTGGCGAATATCGTGCTGGTGGCTTTTGTTTAACTGAAGCTACAGCGGGCTCAGACCCTGCGGGCATGAAAACGCAAGCTGTTAAAGATGGTGATGACTACATTATTAGTGGTAGTAAGCTTTATATTACCAGTGGTTCATTTGCTGATGTTTTTGTTGTTTGGGCGGTTACGGATCCAGATGCGAAAAAAGGCAAGGGCATTTCATGTTTTATCGTTGAAGCTGGTACACCGGGCATGACCATAGGTAAAGCTGAAGATAAAATGGGCCAGAAAGCCTCACCCACGAATGAAGTACATTTTGATAATTGCCGAGTGCCTGCATCAGCGTTAATGGGCACTGAAAATAAAGGTTTTGGTGTCGCTGTTGGAGAACTTGCTGGTGGTCGTATCGGTATTGGCTCTTTAGCCTTAGGTGTTGGCCTTGCAGCTCTTGATTATGCCAAAGCCTATATTGTTGAACGTAAACAATTTGGTCAGTCTATTTCGAACTTCCAAGGCTTACAGTGGAAATTAGCCGAGCGTTATACTGAAATGGAAGCTGCACGCTTACTATTAATGCAGGCAGCTTACACTAAAGAGCAAGGCCAGCCATTCGGCCCAGCCGCATCAATGGCGAAATTATTTGCTACTGAAAATGCTAATAAAGCCTGTTATGACGCTTTACAATTAATGGGTGGCGCAGGTTATATTAAGGAGTATCCACTAGAGCGTATGGCGCGTGATGTACGTGTGACTTCTATTTATGAAGGCACTAGCGAAATTCAAAAAGTGATCATTGCTCGCGACTTATTGCAAAATATGTAATTTAGAACAAACTCGCTGACGGATAAAAACCGAGGTTTTTGTCCGTTTTTTAACTCTGATTATTAAAGGTATTACTGCAAGATGATGGCAGCCACTTACTGGCCTCTGCGTGATATTTTTTTATCCAAAGTTTAGCAGCGTAATCTTCGCTATGGTTTTCTGCAACTCTTAATGCTGAGGCATCGGCAATCATGGCCGTGGATAAATTGATATTTTTTACCAATTGAAAAACACATGGTGAGTATTCTTCTAAATGTGGCCAAACAGCTTTTTTTAACCAGCCATTACTTGGGTTAGCACAATCTTTTAACCTATGTTTATTCAGACCCCAGTTTGCTTTGGTTTCACAATCGGGATGGTAGGCAGGGAATTTAACAAATTTGCCTTTAATTATACTGTCAGTCCAATTAGGCGTCCAATTTAGTAACATTATTGGTTGTTGATGTTTTGTTGCCTGTGCAAGTTTATGCCAAACTTGAGTATCGTTTTCAAAGCGATGAATGATAAAGTCTAAATGCAATGCACGAATAATATCGCCATCACCATAGTCCCAAGGTCCAGCATAATATACACCTTTACCATTAGAGCCTTTATTAGCAAAAACTTCTGCGCAAGCATTCATTGCTTGCCAGTCAGGTAGTCCAGGACACATGTCTTCTACATAATCAGGATACCACCAATCTTCTTTTCCAATTGCCTGATGCGTACCCGCATCAAGAATATAGTTTTTTTGCACCATGCGTTCGAAGTCTTTAGCCATCGATACTTGCCATACTTCTAGCTGAATATGTACAAGTCCCTTGCGCAGTGCCCCCCATTGGTCAGTTGAACTGATATTTTTGTACTCAACACGTTCGCCAAGTGATTGCACCATAGCGCCTAGCGCTTTCGAAATAACTCGCTGACTCGCCCAGTTATTGAGTGGTAATGTGATAGTTTTTTCTTGATTTTCATAATTTGTTGCTGGCAAACGAGCACTTAAAACTGCACTGCTGTATATTAAAAAAGTAAGTAGAAAAAAGCATTTAAGCATAGAAAACTGCCATATTTTTCTTGGTAAAATGAGAATTAATAGAACTAATATTTAATATCATGAATTTTAAGGTTCTCACGTATAAATACCAGCTGAGTTTTAATTATAGCATTCAATTTTATATCACCAGCCGCGTTTTATCTCTGAAAAAGTTTGAACACTGATTTATTACATACTTCTTCTTGTTATCACATCGTTGTTTCTATTTGTTGTTAGGTAGTTTTTGAAAGTGTTTCTTAATTTTTACTTTAACAATTTTCATATTTCCAGTTCCGTGACTTACCTTCTGCTATCCAAGTTATTGCTGTGGTTAAGCGGGAGTTTCGGGTTGCCTCTCTTTTTGCTGACGTGAGCCACTCAATATAATCCTTTTGCTTTGAATAGCTAAAGTTACTGAATACATCTTCTGCTGCTTGGTTATCTGCTAATGCAGCACTGAAGTAATCGGGGATTACTAAGTCAGCTTTGTTTTTACGAACTGATTTTTTCTTTTCAGGTTTTGGTGTTGAGTTTAATGCAATTGCCTGTTGCACATAGTTAATTAAAATATCGTTTGCTGGTATTTCACTCAAGCTTTTAAATTTAAGTGAGGTTAATTCATTGTTATCATTTTTTGAAAAAATACCGGCGCTATCGTCAAGTAGTTTACCTTTAAAGAAAGAAAAAGTGACATGCTGTTTAAATGCTGCCATAGCACAAACAAGACCTTTATTTTCAAAACAAGGATGTCGCCATTTAATAGCTTCTGACATTTCAGGAGAAGCTGTGTGAATGACATCACGTAACTGAGACATTATTTCCTGAGCAAAAGGCTGTTGCTGACTAATATATTGGTCGATGGCGGTATTTTTCGGCATAAAGTTTCTCGTATCAATACTCGATGATTATTTTAATTATAGGGAAATATTAAATGAAGCTATGATAAATACTAGCAACCAATTGTCGGCTATCATAATTATTTAGCCATGAAACTTGTTTACGATGACTTTTGCCCCCAAGTTAACTGGCATATATAAAATTAAATTGGAACTACCTTGATGACGAATTCGCTTGCTATCACCCTTGAAAATTTCCAACAAGTTGTCCTTGAAGAGTCTAAAACCAAGCTTGTTTTGGTTGATTTTTGGGCTCAACAAATTCCAGAAAGTTTAGAATTACGCGATAAGCTTGCTAATGCTTTGGCTGATCAAAGTGATGTAATAATATTTGCCACGGTTGATTGTGAAACCCAAGGGCAAATAGCTCAACAGTTTGGTATTCAAGGCTTGCCTACAGCAATATTAGTAAAAGAAGGTCAACCACTTGATGGTTTGTCTGGGCCACAAACAGATGAAACCATTAATGAATTTTTGGCAAAGTACTTACCTAAAGAGCAAGATTTACTATTAAAAAAAGCAGTAAACTTGTTAACTGAGAATAATGCCAATGACGCTTTTAAATTAATCACTCAAGCGCATCAGCTTGATAGTGAACGTGCAGACATTAAATTAGTATTGGCTGATGTATATATACAAACTGGAAAAATTAGTGAGGCTGAATCACTGCTTGCTGGTATTAAAATGATAGATCAAGACAGCTACTATCAGTCGTTAATGTCGAAACTTGAACTCGCTAGTCAAGCGGCTGACTCCCCTGAAATTAAAGCATTAGAGCAACAATTGATCAGCGAACCAGAAAATATTGATGTGCAACATCAGCTTGCGGCGCAATATAGCCAAGTTAATCGTCATGAAGATGCTTTAGTTATTCTTTTTCGTCTAGTGCAAAAAGATGGCTCAGATGTTACTAGTAAAGACTTATTATTAGATATTTTAAAGTCGCTACCAGATGGCGATGCGTTGGCTAATAAATATCGACGTAAGCTGTATACCTTAATGTACTAACTTAATAAGGCTTTTATGCCATATATTTGCTGTAAATTACTTAACTATAAACGCCCAATCTAAAGGGCGTTTTTTTTGGCTGAAGAAAATTAACAGAATTGAAAGTAAAGTGAAAACTATTGTTAATGCTATTAGTTAAGCAGCTTCTTTAAGTAGATATGAAAAGTCTTGCAGGAATTTTTGAATTTTTCGTGCAACCACTAATTGGCAGTACTGGTTGTTAGGATTGTTAGAATAGTAATCTTGATGGTAACTTTCAGCACTATGAAAATTATTAACTGGTTTTATTGCCGTTACGATAGAGTTATTAAAACGCGCTTCAGCTGTTAGCTGTGCAATTTTTTTCTTGGCTGCTATTCGCTGTTTTTCATTGTGGGTTAATATGGTAGAACGGTACTGACTGCCAATATCATCACCTTGACGGTTTAGTGTTGTCGGATCGTGAATAGCAAAGAACACGGTAAAAACGTCTTCAAGAGAGAGCTGACTATTATCAAAGGTTAGTTGCACAACCTCGGCATAATTTGTATTACCGGTGGAGACTTGCTGATAACTTGGGTTGGCAATGTTGCCGTCAGCATAACCACTGATCACAGATTTTACACCGTTAATTCGAGAGAAAATGTTTTCTATACACCAAAAGCATCCTGCGCCTAACGTTATTGTTTCAATGCTCATTGTTAATTTTCCTCTAGTAATAATGGTATTCGAAATTTGCTTGTTTTCTTTAAAGACTTTTAGACGTCCAAAGCTCTATTTGTCAAATGTAGCACTCAGCCATTTAGATGTCTATATGTTTTTACGGCAACTTAGCTCTATTTATGATTGGAGTAATCAGAAAGGCGCTTCTTACTTCGAGATTGCAGTGAGTATCGGTGGAGACGGTTAAGCTGAAGTAGTTAGCTGGAGAGAGTAAGGGCAGTAGCTAAGCCATGCTAGTCGTTAACATGGCAATAGTATAATGGACAGCAGCTAGTTTTGTTTCTTCCAATGGTTTGTTGGAAGATTATTCGTCTTTTAACAAGTTATAGGCAACATGTTGATGAAAGCGCAAAGTGAGTTCATCTTTATCGGTGGGAATCTCTAGTTCAGTAGCAAATAAGCGCATAGCTTGTTCTATCTGATTAACAAACTTCGCATAATTTTGCTCTTCCCCATTAGAGAAGTTCGCAACAAAAATTAACTGTACATTGTTAACTAATTCATCGGCTTTCCATTTGCTTACAATACCGCAAGGGCTTTGTTTAGGGTTGTACCCTAGCATTTGTAATTCGCCAACCTTAGAAACAATTTCGTGCAAACTATGGCGAATAATGGGTACTAAACCGTTAGCGATTAATGCGCCATTGTTTAAATTAAATTGCTTGGCAACGAGTGAAAATGTATCGGTTAGGTAGGTATAAAGTGGATTGTATGGATCAGCAGAATTTGCATCTATATCAACCAGCTGTGAAATTCTATGATTCAATGTTAAGTTGATGACTGCATAAGTAATTGACGATAGATTAGCGGTTAATGCAACGTCTTGGCTGGCGTATCGTTGCTTAATAGGTCTAAATTTATGTGCTTGGCTATTGTTACAGCCTTTATTTTTAGCAAAAATATCGTAGGTAAGATGCTGGTGATCTCGCATACGAATAGCTGCCAATGGTATTTGTACTTGTTGGGCAAAACTCTCTAATAAATCTCTTACTCGTTGGTGAAAATTTGCCGCACCAGAGCGAATATCTGTTCCCGACGCTAAAAATACTAAAGTGATTTTTTTAGCTCTAACATTGGCGTCGAAAAATGAGTTTTGTAATACATGCTGTAACGGATCATAGTAAAAAATAATTTGCTGATTAGTTTGCCATTGATGCATTTCTTGGCTGTATCTAACCCGAACCAATTTGTCGTTGGCGACAAGTAAGCTGTTACTGATGGCAAAGTCATTACTTAATGTAAATAGTAAATCTGCAAGGCTTTGATAGACGTCATAATAGTTGTCATTACTTAACTGTGGCGATAGTTGTGAAAGCAGTTGATCTGATAAGGTAAATTCAGCCAAAATATACTGATTATCGCGAGCGTTCCCTGGAATATAAGCTTTTTGACCGGCGTTGCGTTTCCTAACAATTGACATAAAAGTTCCCTGAAGCAAGTTTGGGTATCATCTTGATACCGCCTAAGTTGCGCGGAATTATAAGGAATGCTTATGACAATTTTATGTCAAGATCGCGGTAAAATTAAAAGCACTAAAATGAGCAAGTTCAAAAAGACTGTGTTCTAAACCCCAGCTGTAAAATAATGAGTAAATAATGTCGATAGCAAATAACGCAGATTTATTAGCTGCAGTAAATCAAGTAATGCCGTTTGGAAAGTACAGTGGGAGAAAACTACTTCAACTACCAGAGCCTTACTTAGTTTGGTTTCACTCAAAAGGGTTTCCTGAGGGGAAATTAGGGGAGCAATTAGCTTTAATATATGAAGTTAAGCTTAATGGTTTAGAAGAAATGTTACGGCCACTATTACGGGATTAATCTCATTATTATTTAAACTGAATTGTTATTGTATATACACTTTTAATATCTGTTGGTTATACCTAGCTTTTGTAACAATTTGTTTTGTATTACTTAGTTTTTTTGATTGCTTTATCAACATGTTTTTTCGTTATAAAACTTTTTTATGGTTACAATTTTCAGGTGATAGCTAGCTTGCTTTCATAAATAAACTGATCTTAAATTAATTGTCGACTGCAGTTAATTTTCGACCGAAAGATGAATATATTATTAATAATTATCAAATGGTTAAAGGTGTGATTCATGAGAAGACAGAAAAGAGATAAGTTAGGCAGAGCGTATTCAAACGGTTATCAAGCAGGCCTCTCAGGTAGAACCAAGGAAAATTGTCCATATCAAAATAATAATGCTAAGTCTGAATGGCTTGGTGGTTGGCGCGAAGCTGTTACAGATAGAAATATGGGGCTCTTTAAATAACCTATGTAATAGCTGAAATTCTAATAAATATGCAAAAAACAAAAAGCCCTCCAATATGAGGGCTTTTTGTTTGGCGTTAGATTATTACAGTGAAGAGCATGCAGGGCATTGCTGCTGTTTTTTGACCGTTAATTTTTGCCAAGAATTACTTAAACCGTCAAAAATATTTAATTGGTTGGTATCGATGTTATTGCCAGCGAGAAACTTAATTGCTTGTAATGCTTGAACGCCACCAACAATAGCGAGAATGGGCCCGAGTATACCAAGCGTTTGGCAATTATTCTCCGGGGCTTTTTTGCTTTGTGGAAACAAGCATTGATAACAAGCACTGTCGTTAGCATTAGGATCAACAAACATATATTGGCCATCAAAACCTGTTGCTGCGCCAATAATTAATGGTTTTTTGTGCGCTAAACATTTTTGGTTTATTAAATAGCGAGTGGCAATATTGTCAGTGCAATCGAGCACTAAATCGACCAAAGGAAAGTAATAGTCGGCGAGCTCTTCATCAAGCATTTCATCTAACACTTCGATAGTAGTCGTGCTATTTTGCTGCTGCAGTACTTCCGCAGCAATATCGGCTTTACCTTGTGAAAGGTGTGATTCGGTAAAAAGAATTTGCCGAGGTAAATTACTAATATCAATACTGTCGCCGTCGGCTAGATATATGGTGCCAATGCCAGCTGCATTTAAATATAAACTAACAGGGTTACCTAATCCACCAACACCAACAATTAATACTTTGGCATTTTTTAAATTTTGTTGACCTTGCTCTCCTATGCTTTTCAGCATAGTTTGTCGGCTATAGCGAAGCAGCTCTTCTGGGCTAAGCATGGTTTTCGGACTCCGTTGAATGAAAGCTATGAACCGCATTGGCCTTAAATTGAATATAAACCTGCGAATTTAAAGTTAATGCCATACGTGTTGCTGACCATAAACTGATTTGTGCATAAAACTCTTGCTGTGCGCATTGCACTTTAACTAACGCGCTCGTTATACCTTGCTTTATTTCTGTGATGGTACCAGGCAATTGATTAACAATAGAGCTATGCTCTGGCTTAGTGGTGCTAATGCTGATGTCGCGGGCATAAATAATGCAGGGCAAAAGCTGACCAATTGTAGATTGTTGCTGGTCTTGCTGAAGCAAGGGCAAATAAATATGGTTGTCTGAGCTTTTCGCTGAAAATGCTAATTGGCTGAGGCCGAACTTAGGTAAATGTTCAGTAATTGTTAATGATAAACTTGTTTTTACGGCGATATCTTCATGGCTATTTAGCTGATGAATGGCTTGATGTGTTGGTGCTATATATCCAATGCTGCCGTCTGACATAACTATCAGTTGCTTGGCAATAAATTGTAATTCACTGATACTGTGACTGACATATAGCATAGGCATATCAAGTTGTTGCTGAATGGCTTTTACAATTTGCAGCATTTGCGCTTTTGTTTTTTTATCTAAGGCGCTAAATGGCTCGTCAAGTAGCAGTAATTCGGGTTCAGCTAACAATGCTCTAGCAAGAGATACTCGTTGCTTTTCACCGCCAGATAACCGTGTCACATTCTGATGTTGCAGTTCAGTCAATTGAGTTAATTGGAGAACTTTTTCCATGCTAAGCACGGGTTGATGTTTACGTTTAACTGCATAGATTAAGTTTTCTAATACACTTAGATGTGGAAAAAGTCGGCTATCTTGAAAAATAAGGCCTATATTTCTGTGCTCTGGCTTTATAAAGTGTCTTTTTTTGCTATTTTGTAGTTCTTTGCCGTTAAAATTTAGTTGTCCGTCAGCCCTTTTTTCTAGCCCAGCTATAATGCGCAATAGTGTTGACTTACCTGAGCCTGACTCGCCAAATATTCCCGTAATACCAGCGAGTGTAAACTCTTCGTTTACCGATAAGTTAAATTGCTCAAAGCTAATGTTTGTTGTTATTGTTAAATTTAGTGCTTTGCCTGGCAGGCTTTGTGTGAGATTTTTACTCATGAGTTTACATGCTTATTTTTAACTTTTGCTAACGTTTCGGGGGATTTATTGCTGTTTTTTTTGTCATATTTTCCCCCTAATAAATAAACAAAAGACAGTAACAGTAACGATGAAATTAATAACCCCGCCGATAATAGGTGAGCATTACTGTAGTTAAATGCTTCAACATGGTCGAACAAAGCAATAGATAGCACACGAGTTTCGCCTGGAATGTTACCACCAATCATTAATACCACACCAAATTCGCCAACGGTATGAGCAAAACCAAGTGCTGTTGCAGTAATAAAGCTGGCTTTAGTTAATGGAACAACAATAGAGAAAAATCGATCAGCAGGGCCAGCACCTAACATTGCAGCAGCTTCCAAATAATGGTCTCCGAGTTGTTCAAAAGCTTTTTGTAGTGGTTGCACAACAAACGGCAATGAATAAAGCACAGAGCCAATAACTATGGCACTAAAACTAAATGCTAATTGGCTACCTGTTGTTGTTTGCCAAAGTTGGCCAGGTAACGACTGAGGCGAAAACGCTAGTAATAAATAAAAGCCTAATACTGTGGGTGGCAGAACTAGGGGGAGGGCGATAATGGCTTCAAATAACACCTTAAAGCGACTTTTCATATTCGCTAACCACCACGCCAGTGGGGTGCCAATTATGAGTAAAATGAACGTGGTAACCGCTGCCATTTTAAGTGTTGTTGTTAACGCTAATATATCTGCAGTATGAGTGAGCATATTACGCGCCATTCCCATTAGTTATTGTTGGATAATTGCTATCGGGAACTGGCAAATAACCTAGTTCATGTAATATTTGTTGGCTTTGCGCGCTAAGTAAATAACGGCTTATTTCCTGCGCGTTGGTGACCTGTTTACTCGCTTTCAAGATAACTAGTTGCTGTGCTATTGGCTGATAATGTGTACTCGGAATAATCAAGCCGTTAAGGTTATTAATTTTCAACTGGCTTAATGCCACTATACCCGCGGGTACTGCTTGGCTTCTAACTTGTTGAAAGGTTTGGTTGATATTAATGCCAGTGACTAAACGCTGTTTTTGTTTTGACCACAGAGCTAAATGTTTTAATACTTGTTTTGCTGCTTTGCCATAAGGTGCTGTTTCTGGATTTGCGATGGCTAAATAGCCAGAAAACTCATTAAGCTGCGCTAAATCAGAAAAGCTTGTGCTTGCAGACCACAAGGCTAATTGCCCAAATGCATAAGACTTACGACTATTAGGTACAATAAGTTGTGCTTGTTCTAATTTTTTTGGACGATTACTATCGGCTGCTAGATAAAGATCAAACGGTGCGCCGTGGTTAATTTGTTGATAGAGCGTGCCCGTTGCTGCACTTATTATTTGATATTTAATTTTATTTTTATTGGGGTAACTATTGAGTAAGTGCTTGAGCGTTGGCGCAAAGTTAGCCGCAACGGCGATGCGAAGTGGTGTTTCTTGTAAGTTAATATTTTTAGCGAACACCTGGTTAGTTAATACAACTAACCAGAATAAAAGAACGATAAATACATTTCGCGATAATCGCTTTTCCAACAGTTTTGTCATTGTGCTTAAAGAACTTTGACCAAATTATTTAAAGTTCAAATGTGGTACAAAGTTACAAGGTCTATGACTGGCATCAAGCTGCTCAACAATGAGTTTGTCCCATGCAGTTTTACAGGCATTGGTTGAACCCGGAACTGATAATATAACCGTACGGTTGGCCATACCGCCGAAAGCGCGAGATTGTATAGTTGAAGTGCCGATCTCTTCTAGTGAAATGGTTCTAAATACTTCGCCAAAGCCTTCAATGTTTTTATCAAATAAAGGTAATAAGGCTTCGGGAGTATTGTCTCTAGCAGTAAAGCCGGTACCGCCGGTGGTTAAAATGATTTGTACATTTTCATCGGCAATCCATTTAGACACTATTGCGCGTAATTGGTATACGTCGTCTTTAGAAATTTCTTTTGCTGCTAATTTATGACCAGCTGCTTGCAGGCGCTTAACAAGTGCTTGGCCTGAAGTATCGTTATGTTCTTCACGTGTATCTGAAACTGTTAATACGGCAATATTTAACGGTAAGAAGCTGTCGCCACAATGAATACTAGACATAGGTTTTCCTTTGCAAAGAGAGTAAGTGTTGCGCCTGTTGCCATTGCTCAGGCGTATTGGTATTAAATAAGCTATTGTTATCTTTCGCTTGGATAACTTTATGGGGGATTTGATTTAACAAACTTCTAACAGACGGCCCCGATAGACCACGACTACTATTAGTTTTTGATTTGTTATTTTTACTTTCGCTCAATGGTTGAATGAGCTTTTTTGTCATTAATGGTTGTTGAAAAAACTCTTCAACAAAGGCATTTACCGGTAAGTATAACGGCAAATAATTATCAGCAAAAAAGCAGGCGCTTTGGCTTAGTTCACCTATTTGTTTTAAGCGAGCAAGTTCAGGGGCAGTCATTAAGGGTAAATCAACAGGTAATATTAATAGTGCTTTTGGCTTAAACTGGCTCACTATACTTTGAATGCCACCAAGTGGGCCAATATTAGTGATTATATCGCTAATGCCATGTTCATCGCCACTTATAACAACTCGCGAGCTTCCTGCTGCAGTAAGTAGGGATTTACTATAGCTCAACATATCTTGCTGGTTTCGTTGTAATTGAGCTTTGTCTTGGCCCATACGTGATGATTTACCACCTGCTAACACTACACCAAGGCAAGATTGAAAAAGTAGTTTTTCGTTGTTCATTAGCCGCCCAACATTGCTAGATTTTTGGTAGCACCGGTTAATTTTTCATGTAAAAAGTGGGTCTGCTTTTTATCTGTCATCATGCCAGCAATCGCGCTCTTTAAAGGCTCAGTATTATCGTCTTGTAAATAATCTTTTAGTGATAGCCCTTGTTCAGTAAATAAACATAAATGCAATTTACCTAATGAGCTGACACGTAAACGATTGCAACTACTACAAAAATCTTTTGAATAAGGCATGATCAGGCCAATTTTTCCGGCGTAATCTGGGTGATAAAACTCTTGCGCAGGCCCGGCCGCTTTGTCATTTATAACTGGCAACCAGCCATCAAGAATTAAGTTTTGTTTAATACGAGAGCCTTGAACGTGTTGAGCATCAAAGAATGCTTGATTATCACCTGTTTGCATTAGCTCAATAAAGCGCAATGTTACAGGGGTATCTTTTAGCCACGCCAGATAACTGGCAATATCATAACCATTATATTCACGCATCAATACCGTATTTACTTTAATATTTGTACTACCTTCAGCAAGTGCCATATCAATGCCCTTAAGAATATGCTGAAGTTTATCGTGACCAGTAATTGCATGGAAATGACGGGGGTCTAGGCTATCAATACTGATGTTTATTGCGTCAATGCCAGCATCTAGCCAGGCGGGCAAATGCTCAGGTAGCTTAAAACCATTACTGGTAATGGCGACTTTTTTAACGCCAGGCGTTTGCTTACATTGAGCAATAATATCGGGTAAATCTTTACGTAATGACGGCTCACCACCAGTTATACGAATTTTTTCTGTACCCATTTCGGCAAAGGCGGAAGTAAGTCGCGTGATTTCAGGTAGTGTAAGAAATTTTCTATCATGATCACATTTATAACCGTCAGGTAAACAATAGTTACAACGAAAATTACAAACGTCAGTGATAGATAGACGTAAGTAATAAAACTTACGTCCGAAGTTGTCTGTTAACATGTCACCTTTCCAATGTCGGGAGGTTAACAAGTTTCCTTGTTAACCCTGGTAAACTCTTAAATAAAACTTGGTTTACGGCTAAATCAGCATATCTGCCATATTTGGCAGGGTTAGCTAAGATAGCTCGGCGAAATTCAATGATTTATTAATTTATATCATATAATCACAAGCATAGTATGATTATGATCAATATAACAGATAAAGACCTAGATTAGCTTTATTTGACTTCAAAAGTTAGCAAATTAAATTTTTGAATTACCTTAGTGGTAATTTGAAAAAGCACAATTAGAATTGGAAGAGTTTATTATGGTTGATTGTTGTTCTGCCCCTGGATTAATGCCATTTTCACAAGCATTAGAAACTATGCTTTCTGCTATTTCGCCGGTAACTGATATTGAAATAATTACCTTAAAACAAGGCTTAGGAAGAGTGCTTGCTAGTGATATAGCAAGCCCTATGAATGTACCACCACACAACAATTCAGCAATGGATGGTTATGCCTTTGCTTATGAAAGCTTAAGCTCCCAAGAATATTTAACACTGGCTGGGCGCTCTATGGCTGGACAACCGTTTGAAGGTAGCTGCCAGAAAGGCGAATGTGTACGTATTATGACCGGCGCTAAGCTACCCGAAAGCTGTGATACGGTTGAAATGCAGGAAAATTGTCATGCAGATGGTGAAAGTGTTCGATTTCTAGAGAAGCGTAAACAAGGTGATCATGTACGTTATGCAGGTGAGGATATCGCAAAAGGCCATATTGTTTTCGCTAAAGGTCGACGATTATCCGCGATTGATATTGGCGTTTTGGCATCTTTGGGAATTAATGAATTAACCGTATTTCGCAAATTAACCGTAGCGTTAATTGCCACGGGTGATGAACTAAAAACTTTAGGGCAACCTTTAGGTAATGGTGACATTTATGAGAGCAATAGTTACGCCTTAACTGGTATGTTGCAAAACTTGAATGTTGATATTATTGATTTTGGTGTTATCGAGGATGACGAGGAAGCTATTCGTCAAGCATTCATCAAAGCCGATGAACAAGCAGATGCAGTAATCTCATCTGGTGGTGTCTCGGTTGGTGATGCTGATTATACCAAAATGGTACTTGAACAAATTGGTGAAATCGCTTTTTGGAAAATAGCGATGAAGCCAGGTAAGCCATTTGCTTTTGGTAAACTACCTAATAGTTACTTTTTCGGCTTACCTGGCAACCCGGTATCCGCGATGGTAACTGCTGATTTGCTAGCAATGCCTGCCCTCATGAAGTTGCAGAGTTGCCATGGTGCGCCAGTTAAAATGTTAAAAGCAAAGGCTTTATCTGACTTGAGAAAATCTCCCGGACGCATGGACTTTCAACGAGGAGTTTTATCGCAAAATGCGCAAGGCGAAATGACGGTTGCAAGTACTGGTAGCCAAGGCTCTGGTATTTTAACAAGTATTGCTTTTGCTAATTGTTATATTGTATTGCCGTCAGAACAAGGACGAGTAAGTGCTGGCGAAATGGTTGATGTACGTTTATTCGAACGCTTTTATGCTTAACTTAGCAATCAGGTCATTGAGGATAAATTAGCTTGTGAAAACAATATATTTTATCCCAGGGACTATGTGTAATGAACGTCTTTGGCAACCGACTTGGCAGCAAATAAAGGAGCATTATGATGGCAAGTGTAAACTAGTACATTTGCCAATACCTACTTCAGGGAATATGGGGGAAGTCGTTGCAAAAATGGCCGCTAAAATAGTCGTGAACGATGCAATATTAGTTGGGTTTTCTTTAGGCGGCTATATTGCTAGCGCGATTGCGGTGCAGCACCCTCTTTTGATACAGCACCTAGTCATTGTTTCTAACTTACCAAAAGATTTACCTGAGCTTGAAATAAGACAGCGCCATAGAACCATAGTGTGGATTGAAAAACGCGGCTACACAGGTATTCCAAATAAGCGTATTGAAGATTTATTGCATCCAAAAATCAAGCATGCTTCACTCGAAAACTTTTCCACAATTCGAGCTGAAATTATTGCGATGGACCGTGAACTGGGTGTTGAGGTTTTACTACACCAACTTGCGGTTTCTATGAAACGTCCTTCACTTTTAGTGCAATTATCAAAGTTACCGGTACCGATTATATTTTTAACGGGTGATGCAGATAGCTTGGTTGATAGTAATCAGCTATTACGCCAAGTTAATAGCGCTAATAATATGGCGCTTGAGAAAGTAGTAAATACTGGCCATATGCTGCCTTTAGAATCACCACAGTTTTTGGCATTGCAACTGATAAAATTATTACAAAATTAGTTTGATAAATGGGCCAATATGAAACGTTATCTAGCTGGCGCAGTTACGGCCAAAGCCTTAATGAAATACTAAAACTCTGCCAATAAGTTAAAGTCGCTTGAAAGCCGTGTTATTAAGCTCTCAATTTGCTTGTTGATCATCGACAGAATTATTGTCATGAAATTTAAAATAAACTTAATTCACAGTATATGTGACTAAAAGCTGTCTTTGCGTTATTGAAACGGTGTAAAATATGCGCCATTAAATTTACGACACTAGGATCCTTCCCTTGAGTGACAGCAACTTCTCATCATTACCCTTACAAACTGCGATTTTAGATAACTTAAGCACGCTGGGCTATCAGTCGATGACTGACATTCAGGCGCAAAGTTTACCGGCTATTTTATCTGGCCAAGACATTATTGCTCAAGGTAAGACCGGCTCGGGGAAAACAGCAGCTTTTGGCTTAGGTTTGTTAAATAAGCTACAAGTGAAAAAATTTAGGATCCAGACTTTAGTTTTATGTCCTACTCGTGAGTTAGCTGATCAAGTCGCGAAAGAAATAAGAAAACTTGCTAGAGCAATTCACAATATTAAAGTACTAACTTTATGTGGTGGTATGCCATTTGGTCCACAAGTTGGCTCTTTGGAGCACGGTGCACATATTATTGTTGGTACGCCAGGGCGCATTGAAGATCATTTAGGACGTGGTACTTTATCGTTAGAAAATGTTGATACTTTAGTATTAGATGAAGCAGACCGTATGCTAGAAATGGGCTTTCAAACGGCATTAGATAACATTATTAGTCATATTCCATCGCAACGACAAACCTTGCTTTTTAGTGCTACGTTCCCTAAACAAATTCAAGCGATTGCTAATCAATACTTGCAAACACCTAAAGTCGTGAAAGTTGAATCTACTCACGCAAGTAATAGCATTTCTCAGCATTTCTATCATGTAGAAAATGATGAACAACGTTTAACGGCAATTCGCCTACTGTTGTTAACACATAAACCTGAGTCTAGTGTCATTTTTTGTAATACTAAAAAAGAAACACAAAGTGTTGCCGATAAATTAGCAAATGACGGTTTTGGTGTCGTTGCCTTACATGGCGATTTAGAGCAGCGTGATAGAGACCAAACATTAGTGCGCTTTGCCAATAAAAGTGCTTCTATTTTGGTGGCTACAGATGTAGCGGCTCGAGGTCTTGATATTGAATCACTTGACGCAGTATTTAATTATCATATTGCTCATGACAGTGAGGTACATATTCATAGAGTTGGTCGCACTGGACGCGCAGGTAGCACCGGTTATGCATTCTCATTATTTAATGATAAAGAACGCTATAAGGTTGGTTTATTGGAAGATTACTTGGAGCGTACTATAGAAGCCGAAATATTACCTGATAGTAAAGTATTACAAAGCTCTGTGTTCCTACCTAAAATGACTACGATACAAATTGATGGCGGAAAGAAGCAAAAAGTTCGCCCGGGTGATATTGTTGGTGCTTTAACTGGAGAAAATGGTCTTGCATTTGAACAGTTAGGGAAAATTCAGCTAGGCGCAAATTGGGCCTATATTGCTGTAGAGAAAATGGTTGCTAGAAAGGCATTAAATAAATTAACGCATGGTAAAATAAAAGGACGTTCATTTAGAGTACGTGAATTAAACTAGTAAAATCTCTGCTATTTTTATCATTGAAGCAATGCAATCAACTAGGTACTCTTAAATAAAAAACAGAGTACCTGTGATGTTGATTAATCATTTGCCTTTAATATCCCTAACTTAATTTCTATAGTTCAAAATTCACGTTAATTTTTTCAACTTTAGCGACATCAATAATATCAACATGACCACTCACACTGCGCTCTAAACGAGCTGCGGTTTTGTATGCACCATATTTTTGGGCGAAATCAATAATATCATTGCCATTACACATCACTTTTAAAGCAACGGTTTTTTCTTTCAGGTTATAAGATTTAGCAGTTCTATGAAACTTAGCAACACTATCAGTTAATGTTGACTTACAAACGTCAATAAGTGCTGATTCAATTTGTTTATCCATTGCATTACTACTAAAGCTTATAACCGTCAAAGTTGAACAAATGATGGCTGTTGTGGTTAGTGATTTAAATTTATTCATAGTGCTCTCCGTAATTAACATTATTTATTTTCTTTGTTCATAGTAATAGTTACTTAAATTGAGGAAAAAGTTGTAATAATGAGATGAGCGAATGTAAAAATTAGTTGAGAAATAAATATTGCATATTAAATGGAAGGTATTGTTTTTATTGTAATTTGTTAGGTCAAATAGCTTTTTCTATTCATTTTAATAACATTAATTCTTACATTCAGTGACAATTCGAGATAGTTTCAGCTTCGGCGCAGTAATGCATCGCGCGATAAAAAACATGAAATTTGCTCCGTATCAATGATGTAATTATTATTTTCTGGTAATTTACCTTAAATAACGTATGATGCTGTACGTATAAACAGTGTGATGTAGCTAAAGCCAGCGATTAAATGATATTGTTTTGTCGTATGTTTTTTGTACGGTATGATAAGTGGTGACGTTTAAAACAGTAAGGTAAGGGATAATAATGGCAGTTGAAAGTCGATTCGTCGTGATAAGACATGGTGTGGAGGTAGAAACATTTATGGATAAGAAAGCCGCAGATGAGTACGATAAAATGCTTGATATGGCAGATAACTTGTCTGAAATGTTTGAACAGGCACCGGTTGAGCTATCTGAAGATATGCGTGAAGAGCTTAGCGTGTATTTAGCACAAAATCGTGAAAGTGTATTAATTGCTTTGCAAGCTAAAAAAGCGAAAGTACAAACCAGTAAGGCCGCTGTGATAGATAAAGCTAAAAATGCGTCTGAAAAAGTTGATGTTAATGAAGCCAATAAAGTGACTAAAGCTGAACCTAAAACGAAAGCGGCAACTACAAAAACGACAACTAAGAAAGCCGCAGCTAAAGATAAAAGCGCTGCATAGTTGTCAATTGGCCAGCTTTTGCAGTTAACGCGAAGTATTGATTTGAGTTTGGTTGTGTTCTTTGAAATATCAATTAATAAGAAGTTCTCGTCGTAAGACTGTAGCATTACAAATAAAGGCTGCAAAACTTATCGTAAGAGCGCCTCAAAATATAGAATTATCCTATATTGACAATTTTGTTCAGTCGAAGTCGTTGTGGATTAAAGATAAGGTTTCTCAACAACAAGCGTCAGCGCAGATAGCTGTTAATAACTTCAATAATGGCGACCTTGTTTATATTGACGGCTTACCTCATAAGATTGTTGTTGATTATGGAAAAATGTCAGTACGGTGTAATAGTGCTGAAGGTTTCATTTCTGTTTATATCCCTGCGAAATATCAGCAACAATCATTTAGCAAGGAGGATATATCTGCAAAAGTTAAGTTATTGATTGAGGAATGGTTTAATAGTGAAGTTTGCGATTACCTTACGCTTAAATTACCAGCGCTGTATGAGCAAACGTCATTAATAGCTACATCTTTTAAGGTGCGCAAATATAAGTCTCGCTGGGGTAGTTGTAACAATCGAGGAGAGTTAAGTTTTAACTGCTTACTTAAAATGCTACCACCTTGGGTTGTTGATTATGTCATTGTTCATGAGTTATGCCATCTTAAGTACTTGAATCACTCGACAAAATTTTGGCAGTTAGTAGAAAACCATTGTCCAGATATGCATTTAGCAAAAGCTTGGATGAAAAAAAATCAACCTGCTCTTACTTGGAGCTGAATTTAGTCCAAACGGTAATCTAGCTGTAATATTAAGCGTTTTAGCACTTGAGCGTACGTCCTCTATAATTTTTATTTTATATTATTGGTACAAAACCTGCTTTCTATAAGTAAGTGTTTTGTTTGGAAGTCATTATCCGGATGAAACTCCTATTTCAAATCTAGTATATATAAGTTACAGGGAATAATATGAAGCAGAGCAAATATAGTTTAAAAGCCATGAGTATTTATTTATTATCAGCATTAATGTCTATTGCATTTTTTGAATTACTGGTGAATTTATAATGCAACTAATTATCTAATGTTTTTTGGATTTTAATACAAAAATATGTACTTATGCCTAAATCAGTATTATTGAAAATTTTACGACATATATCGACAAGATAGATATTAATGTTCGGGTTGTTGGCTAAATGCAAAATTAAAAATGTGATATCTGTACATGTTTTAAAGTAAAAAAGTTGAAAAAAACAACAAATTTATTGTTATTAGTAATTAACAGCGAGGTTAAATTAAGGTAAATTAAGCCTTAATAAAAAAAATAATAAAGGATTAGCTGTCAAATGAGCACGAATGTTCTTATTTGTGATGACTCTAACTTAGCTCGTAAGCAAGTTTTAAGAAGCCTCCCAGAAAACCTATCAAATAATGTGCAGCTTGCCAAAAATGGTGAAGAAGCACTAGAAATATTGCGCAGCCAAAGTATGGATGTACTTTTTCTTGATCTTACTATGCCGGTTATTGACGGCTTAGGTGTATTGCAAGCTATGCAAGATGAAAATATTTCACTGCCTGTTTTTGTTATTTCCGCTGATATTCAACCTGAAATGCAAAGCCGAGTTTTAGAACTTGGTGCGAAAGCGTTTTTGCGTAAACCTGTTCAACAAACTACTCTCAACGAAAATTTACAGTTACACGGTTTACTATGAGTTCCTTTGATTTAACTGAAGACCAGCAAGATTGCCTTCAAGAACTGATTAATGTCGCAATGGGGCAAGCAAGTGACCAGCTTGCTCGTTATTTAGATACCTTTGTTTATTTAAAAGTACCGAGCATTGAACAAGTAAAATCTGAGCATTTATTTGAAACCTTAAACCAAGACTTAAAAGCTACAGCGGTAGTAAGCCAAGGTTTCTTTGGTTATGAAGGCATACGTGGCGAAGCGTTACTTATGTATCAGCCACAAGACTCACATCGTTTAGCTGATTTACTTGGCTATGAAGCCGATGAACTAACCTTCGACGAGCAAATTATTGATTTAAGTTCTATTTTAACAACAACATTTCTGAATGTTTTTGCAAGTCAAATAGATAATCAAATGTCGTATAGTGCCCCACGGCTGCTATCAGCGAATCAAGGCACGATATCTGAGCATTTAAATCAACAATCGTTCAATTGGGACCTAGCACTAAAAGTTCGTATTAGTTATCAAGTAACTGATTATTCTTTTAATTGCGACATGGTATTGCTGATCCCGGAAGAAGCTATCAACAATATTAAAGCGGTTATTGATCGAATATTGGAAGATTTTTAGTGATGCTTGATGAACTTTGTATAAATATTTCAAATCGATTGAATACCGGAATTTTAATTCTAGATAATAATTACAACATTATTATGTGGAATCGATTTTTACAGGTACATGCCAATAAAGAAGATAACCATGTTGAAGGAAAGAGTGTTTTTACTGTTTTTCCTGAATTGCCTCGACGCTGGCTAGAACGTAAATTATCTAGCGTTGTGCAATTAAAAACTCAGTCATTTTGTGGCTGGGAGCAACGACATCATTTATTCGAACTGTCACATTCTCGGCCAATTACTACTGATAGTCATTTTATGGCACAAAACTGCACATTTTTGCCTGTAGAAGTTGAAGGTGATGTTGAGCGTATTTGTATTTTGATTGAAGATGTTACTGATGTTTGCCATTACCAAACCCAACTTAATAAAGCGTTGGAAGAACTCGCTATATCGAACCGTATTGATGGTTTAACTCAAGCATTCAACCGAAAGCATTGGGAAGAATGTTTAGCAAAAGAGTTTTCGCGTGCTCGCCGTTACCAGCATGATTTAGCACTTGTGATGTTAGATTTAGATCATTTTAAATTACTTAACGATACCTTTGGTCATCAAGGTGGAGATATGGTGCTAATTGAAACGGCTAAAACAGTTGATAAATTACTGCGTATGGGAGACTTATTTGGTCGCTATGGTGGTGAAGAATTTGCAGTTATTTTGCCTAATACTGACTTAGAAGGTGCTGAGGAAGTTGCGGAGCGTATTCGCCAAGCGATAGCGAAAAGCGCTATAAACCACCAAGATAGACGTATTAGCGTTACTGCTAGTATTGGTGTTGCCGTGATTGATAGTGATGACTCACGTTATGAAGATTTAATTAGTAATGCTGATACTGCATTATATCAAGCCAAAGCAACAGGTCGAAATCGTGTTTGTCTTGCCAAAGAAGCTGTTGAAATTTGAATATATAATCAAAATATTCAAATGTTTTAGATTTTATACATATATTAGTTCTTTTTATTCATAAAAAAATGTTGACAGTAAATTACACATCAGGCACTTTATATCTATGATTATTTCACTACGCCACACCATTATTATTATCACTACCGCCCTCACTGGGATGGTGGTCATTGGCTGACGTGTAAAACTTACTAATTTTATCAAGCCCGTGACCCAAAAGGTTACGGGCTTTTTTCGTTTTAAAGGGGTAGAAATGCGTGTATTAAAGTTTGGTGGCTCATCATTAGCAACAGCTCAACGGTTTATTGATGTTGCTAATATTATAAAAAGCAAAGCTCATTCATCAAAAGTTGCTGTTGTGGTGTCAGCACCACAAGGAGTTACAAATCACCTTGTAGCTATGGCAGAAAATATTTCTGATCAAGATAAACTCACTAATGATTTACAGCACTTTAAGCACGCAATTGAAAATATTATCAATGACTTATCGGCTTCATTGCCTGGTTTTTGTCATCAACATAGCGAGCAAGCACTAGCAAATTGGGAGCAGCAATTAAGTCGTTACCTTCATGGCGCAACCTTGCTTTCTTTCTGCCCAGAGCATGTAAGAGCTCGTATTATCAGTATCGGAGAACGTTTAAGTGTGGCATTACTGCATTCAGTATTAGCAGTTGACGGCGTTGAAGTGAGTACAATTGAACCTGAAAAGTTTTTACACACGAATGATGTCGCATTAAATGCTGTTGCTGACTTAGTGCTCTGTAAAGATAAATTTCAACACGTATACTCTGAACTCAATACAGTAGCTTTAATGCCAGGGTTTATTGGCGTAGACAGTAAAGGCGATGTAACAACATTGGGAAGAAATGGTTCAGATTATTCCGCTGCCGTATTAGCGGTATGTAGTGATGCACAATACTGTGAAATTTGGACTGATGTTGATGGTGTTTACAATGCTGATCCACGCTTAATCAAGGAAGCCAAATTACTAGATTATTTGTCATACCAAGAAGCAATGGAGTTATCTTATTTTGGTGCTAGTGTCTTACACCCCAAAACAATTGGTCCAATTGCCCAACATCATATCCCTTGCTTAATTAAAAATACGGGTAACCCTGATGCGCCGGGTACCTTAATTGCCAATGAAAACGATCAAAAAAAGCAAGTTAAAGCAATATCAAACCTTGATAATTTAACTATGGTTAATGTTTCTGGTCCTGGTATGAAAGGCATGGTGGGTATGGCTAGCAGGGTATTTGCTACAATGAGCCGGGAAAACATTTCTCTTGTGCTGATCAGCCAATCTTCTAGCGAGTATTGTATTAGTTTCTGTATTTACTCTGTTGATGCGCATCGTGCAAAACAAAGCTTACAAGCTGAATTTGAACTCGAATTACTTAACGGTTTATTAGAGCCATTAAATTTAACGAATGAGTTATCAATTGTTTCCCTAGTTGGGGATGGTATGCACCATCAACAAGGTGTTGCAGCGAAATTTTTTGCATCACTAGCACAAGCTCGTGTGAATGTGGTGGCCATAGCGCAAGACTCTTCTGAACGCAGCATTTCTGTTGTTATTGAGAGTAGAAAATGCACTGATGCTATGAAAGTGAGCCATCAAAACTTTTTCTCGCATAAGCAAACTATTGATGTATTTTTAGTTGGTTGCGGTGTTGTTGGTAGTGAACTTCTAGCGCAAATTGCTCGACAACAACCTCAGCTAAAAGCGGATAATATTGCTTTAACTGTTTATGGCCTAGCAAACAGTAAAGGTATGGTTTTTAACTCTAACGGTATCGCGGTTGAAGATTGGCAATCAACTTTTGAACAAAAAACACAATCTATTAGCGTCGAAAATATTAAGGCGTTTGTACGTGAAAATCATTTAATTAACCCTGTCTTAGTTGATTGTACGTCTAACGAAGAATTGGCGTTGAATTATGTTCAGTACCTAGAAGAAGGTTTTAATGTCGTTACGCCTAACAAAAAAGCGAATACAGACTCTTGGCAGTATTACCAAGCGTTAAGAGCTGCAGCACAAAAAACTAATCGACGCTTTTTATATGAAACAACGGTGGGGGCAGGCCTACCTGTAATCGACACATTGCAAAGTCTATTGAAAGCCGGTGATGAATTACAGCGTTTTGAAGGTGTACTATCTGGCTCTTTATCCTATATATTCGGTAAGTTAGATGAAGGAATGACCTTGTCGCAGGCAACAGCATTAGCGAAAGAGCAAGGTTTTACTGAGCCTGATCCTCGTGATGACTTAAGTGGTATGGACGTAGCACGTAAACTATTGATCATGGCGAGAGAAGCTGGCATGGAACTAGAACTTAGTGATATTAAAGTTGACTCTGTACTTGCAGATGATTTTGACGCTAGCGGTGATATTACAACCTTCATGAATAACTTACCGAAATTAGATGAAAGCTTTGCTCAGCGTATTAATGCTGCTAAAAATGAAGGAAAGGTTTTACGTTACATAGGTAATATTATTGACGGTCAATGTCAGGTTTCCATTGAAGCTGTTGGTCAAGAACACCCACTATTTAGTATTAAAGACGGTGAAAATGCCCTGGCTATTCATAGCCGTTATTATCAACCTTTGCCATTTGTATTGAGAGGATACGGTGCTGGTGCCGCAGTTACAGCAGCAGGAGTTTTCGGTGATCTATTAAGAACTTTAGCATGGGAGCAGCAGCATTCATGAGTGTTTCAGTATTTGCCCCAGCATCAATAGGCAATGTTAATGTTGGGTTTGATGTCTTGGGGCTAGCGGTTAAGCCAATCGATGGTACTTTATTAGGAGATGTGGTTACTGTCACACACAGTAATGATGAAGACTCATTAGTCGTTATTGGCGACTTTGCGAAAAAACTAGCTGGCAAAGTTACTGATAATATTGTTTGGCATTGTTTATTATTATTTAACCAGCAATTACTCGAGCATAAGCAATATATTGCCAAGGTGAAGTTAACCTTAGAAAAACGCATGCCAGTTGGTAGTGGTTTAGGTTCAAGTGCTTGCTCTGTTGTAGCAGCGTTAGCTGGACTTAATGCTTTTTATGAAAAATATCATCAATTTAGTTTTGAAGAGAAACTACTTTTAAAAATGATGGGGCAAATGGAAGCAAAAATTAGTGGTAGCCTTCATTACGATAATGTTGCGCCTTGCTTTCTTGGCGGTATGCAATTAATGGTTCAAGATCAAAATGTTATTGCTCATAAACTGCCCTCGTTTGATGATTGTTATTACGTAATGGCTTATCCTGGTATTGAAGTATCAACAAAGGCAGCAAGGGATATTCTGCCCGATAAATACTCTCGGGCTGAACTTATCAATTTTGGGCAAAACCTTGCAACTTTTGTTGATGCTTGCCATCGACAGGACAAATCGTTAGCCCATGCAGTTTTAGTAGACGTCGTTGCCGAGCCATACCGAGCAAAATTGTTACTAGGCTACAGTGACGCAGTGCATTACCTTAAGAAAAATGGGGCTTTAGCTGCGGGTATTTCTGGATCTGGACCTACATTATTTTGTGTTACCGATGATAAAGCCAAGGCAATACAATTTGCTCAATGGCTGACAACCAATTATTTGCAAACATTAGCAAGCGGCAAAAGTGAAGGCTTTGTTCATGTTTGCCAACCAGATACCCAAGGTGCAGTTAGTTTAACGTAACGGCATAGTTACTTTTGGCATAAACCGAAATTAACATTTTAATACAGGAATTTAAGCGTGAAATTTTATAACTTAAAAGAAAATGATGAACAAGTTAGCTTTGCTGGGGCAGTAAAGCAGGGTTTAGGTCGTAATCAAGGACTATTCTTCCCTGAATCTATGCCAAGCTTCGATAACATTGAAGAATTGCTCGCGTTGCCATTAGTTGAGCGCAGTGTCAAAGTACTTCATCCATTTGTTAGTGATGATCTGAGTGAGTCACAATTAAAAGCGATAGTGACAGATGCTTTTAATTTTCCAGCGCAAACACAAGCAATAAGTGAAGATAGAGCAATATTAGAGCTTTTTCATGGGCCAACTTTGGCATTTAAAGACTTTGGCGCACGCTTTATGGCTAAATGTTTACAAGCTTTTAGCCAAGGTAAAAAAATCACAATCTTAACTGCAACTTCAGGCGATACGGGGGCGGCGGTTGCTCATGCTTTTCATGATATTGATAATATTGATGTCGTTATTTTATATCCAAAAGGAAAGATTAGTTTGCTGCAGGAAAAAATGTTTACGACGCTTGGTGGCAATATTAAAACGGTTGCAGTGGAAGGGACATTTGATGATTGCCAAGCATTAGTTAAGCAATCTTTTGATGATCAAGAGCTAAAAGAAACTATCGGATTAAATTCCGCTAATTCAATTAATATTAGCCGTTTATTAGCGCAAATTTGTTACTACTTTGAAGCTGTTGCTCAGCTTTATCGTCAAAAAGGGCGTGGAGCCTTAAATGATATTGTGTTTTCAATTCCTAGTGGTAACTTTGGTAATTTAACCGCAGGGCTTTTCGCAAAAGCTTTAGGTTTACCGATTAAACGATTTATTGCCGCAACAAATGCTAATGATACTGTTCCACGCTATTTACAAACAGGGGAGTGGTCACCAAATGAAACGGTTGCAACTATTTCCAATGCCATGGATGTCAGCAACCCGAACAATTGGCCACGGGTTGAGCATATGTTAAAAACAGGTCTAGTTGATAAAGATTGTGTTAGCTCTGTTTCAATTGATGAAGAACAAACCCAAATGACCATGATTCAATTAGCAAAGCTAGGTTATATAAGTGAGCCCCACGCGGCAGTAGCCTATAAAGCGTTGCAGTATAATGCACTTGATGATGAGTTTGGCGTGTTCTTAGGTACCGCACACCCTGCGAAATTTAAAGAAATTGTTGAAAGTACCTTAGGGCAGCCAATTGGTTTACCAAAGGAGCTAGCTGATTGTGCTAGCGAAACTATTCTTTCAACAACAGCTTCTATTGAGTTTTCAGAATTGAGAGCTTATTTATTAAGTTAATGGTTGTTTTTTAAACAGACTTTCAAATTGATATGATTAAAGGCAGTGATTACTGCCTTTTTTATGTTCATGTGTTTGATGAATATCGTTCCTGACTATCATTAAGCCATTGCATTGCACTCGGCGGTTTTATCTACTTAAAGTGATACTTGGCTTTTGAATGTGGATTATAATGGCAGTGCAATTTTTGATGATACGACTTTTTAAAGTTGTACCCCCCCAAAAAAAAATTTAATGAGAAACAGAATGACAAAGCTGAAGCCATATTGGCAAACAATAATAGCGAATGAGCAACAACAAGAATATTTTCAAACCTTAACTAGTGAGATTGAGCAACAGCGAAAAAATGGTGACATCATTTTTCCAAGTGATGAAGATGTTTTTAATGCCTTTGCTAGTGTTGATTTGCCAGATGTTAAAGTTGTTATTTTGGGACAAGACCCATATCACGGCGTTGGCAGTAATGGTGACGCGCAAGCGCACGGTTTAGCATTTTCTGTGGGTAAAGGTATAAAAGTACCGCCATCTTTAGTCAATATTTATAAAGAGTTAACTCAGGATATTTCAGGCTTTGTCGCACCACAGCATGGCTACTTAATGGATTGGGCACAACAAGGAGTATTATTACTCAATACGGTATTAACGGTTAAGCAGGGGCAAGCACATTCTCATGCAAAGCTGGGCTGGGAGCTCTTTACCGACAAAGTTATTGCTGCGCTTAATGAACAAAACCCCGGTTGTGTTTTTATGCTGTGGGGCAGCCATGCGCAAAAGAAAGGCAAAAATATTAATACTGAAAAACATCTAGTGTTAAAGGGTCCTCACCCATCACCACTATCTGCTTATCGAGGATTTTTTGGTTGCCAGCACTTTTCTAAAGCGAATCATTGGCTTAGTGAACAAAATAAAGCCAATATTGATTGGAAGTTATGTGATTAAAGTCACAACTTTTGAAATATTATTTCGTTATTCCAATGTTGATAAAAATAATTTTCGTTTAAGTTATTAAAATGCCGTTAAATGAGACTTTATATTTAAATAGTGGTTGTTAGTGAGATGTATTTTGCTTGTTTTGTGCTTTTGATGGATTTTTATTGCGGTTAAGCTCGGTGATGCTAGTATGTTTTTATCGCGAAATTGATGAGCATTTAACCATGTCTTTAGAAGAATATTTTTTACCATTTCGAAAAAACGTTATCGGGCAAAATTTAAGCCACAATATTAATGGTAATACATTAGATATTATTTATGCCGACTGGACAGCTAGTGGTCGATTGTATCAACCGATTGAAAATTACCTAAGTAATGAACTTGGCCCATATGTTGCCAATACACATACCGAAACCAATTTAACCGGCAGTGCAATGACTAATGCCTATCATGATGCTCAGCACATTATTAAACGTCATGTTAATGCATGCGAAAACGATGTGTTAATCACCGCTGGAGCAGGCATGACAGCAGTGGTTAATAAATTTCAACGCATTTTAGGTTTACGTATTCCTGAACGTATGCAAGAGCAAGTTCAATTTTCCGAAAGTGAACGACCAGTAGTTTTCATAACTCATATGGAACACCACTCGAATCAAACATCCTGGTATGAGTGTGATGTAACCTTGGAAATTGTTGACCCCGATAGCAATGGCCTGCCGTCGTTAGAGCATCTTGAAGTGCTACTAGAGAAATACCAAGATCGAAAAGTTAAAATCGGTTCGTTTTCTGCTTGTTCAAATGTTACGGGCATTAAAACACCTTACTATCAACTCGCTGAAATAATGCATAAACACGGTGGTTTATGTTTTGTTGATTTTGCTGCATCAGCGCCGTATGTCGATATTGATATGCACCCAAGTAACCCAAAGCAAGCATTAGATGCGATCTATTTTTCACCGCATAAATTTTTAGGTGGCCCGGGCAGTTCAGGAGTGTTGGTGTTTAATAAGGTTCTATATAAAAATAAAGTGCCAGATCATCCGGGCGGTGGCACGGTAACTTGGACTAATCCATGGGGAAAGCATAGCTTTTTTAACAATATTGAAATGCGTGAAGATGGCGGTACTCCGGGCTTCTTGCAATGTATTAAAACTGCTTTGGCTATCAAATTAAAAGATGCTATGGGTGTTGAAAATATTCATAAACGTGAAGCTGAAATTACCCATTATGTTATGGATACATTAGCTAAAAACGATCAGGTTGTGATGCTTGAACCGAATATTCGAGATCGCCTAGCAATTGTCTCTTTTTACGTACGTGGCGCGCATCATAACTTAATCGTGCGTTTACTTAATGATAAGTTTGGCGTGCAAACTCGTGGTGGTTGTTCGTGTGCTGGTACCTATGGCCATATTTTACTAAATGTTGATCAGGATACTTCGTCAAAAATTACTGAGCAAATTGACTCTGGTGATTTTGCTGAAAAGCCAGGTTGGATACGTGCTTCATTTCACCCAACAACCTCAGATAAAGAGGTGGCTTTTGTTGTTGACGCCATAAATCAAGTTACTAAGAATTTAGCTGCATGGAGCAAAGAGTATCGATTCAACCCTGCAACTGGTGACTATGAACACTACAGTTTGTCAGTTGAGTTTCCAAACTTATCTGAGTTTAACCCGCTATCTATCGAAGAAAAAGCAGCGGCGGTAAAAGCGGTCGAAAATCCGTCTATTTTACGTAAACTTTTTGGATAAATAATGCATTGTCGAGCTGCTTTCTAGCTTTATCGGCTATCACTTTGATAGCCGATATTGTCTTACTTATAACATAAGCTGCTGATGACTATACAGAACTAATCAAACACCACCATCATTTCAGCCGCTTCACAATGACAATCGTTATGACATACTGGACATTCATAACCCGCTAAACTGAGTTCTCGCCAGCGGTCAGGGTGCTCTTTAATTAGTATTCCGCCGCATTTAGTAAAGTATTTTACCGCGCTATTGCCCGGGCTTTGTTTCCATAAATGGCTCACACCAGCTTTTGCGCCTTGTTGCTTAGCTGCAGCAATTGAACGTTTTAATAACTCACCACCAATACCATGACCACGATAGTTTTCATCAACGGTATTACATTTAAAGTAACAGACCTGTTCCGCAGCTACTGGCCATAATTCCGGCGAGCACCACTGGTCAATTTGCCACTGCTGAACTGCGTAGGTTATACGAAAACCGACTAAGTGCGATTGGTGATAAACAACAAAACCTGTATTAATACCGTTTTTAATTCCTTTGTCATACCAAGCTTGCATGCTCTCACTATCAAGGTAGCCTTCACCGTGAACTTGGGTGGCGAGTTGAATAACCTTATTAAAGTCGTTAGGTTGTAATTGTTGATAAGTTGGCTTGATGCTCATAAAGTTGATTTTTCCGTGTGCGGTTGCAGCATTATACTGCATTTTCTGAGATACTTTAGCCCTTTGTATTGCACCAAGCAGAACAATACCAAGTTGAATAATTAATTGCTCAACTTAAAGTTACAGCAGTGAGCTTAGAACAAGCAAAATAATTTAAACATAGTCACTCTATATTTTCTTCATTTTGAGCAGTTATCAGCTTACTACTGAACTCCCAAAGGGTGAGTTTAAAAGGTTTATATGCGGCGTTATTGATTTGAGCAAGGGAATGGCCATTGCTTACAATCAATGCCTTGCCTCTAAACCTTTTAATTCTCATTAAGAGGGCAATTAATTAATCAAATAGGTATAACCATTTTAGCCAAATATGGAAGTGAAAATGTACGATCCTTTGCATGATTTATCGCCGGGCTGTAATCAAGCCTATCCTGACAGTTACTGGGCGAGTGTTTCAGGAATCGCCCCCGAACATGATGGTGCGATAAGTGCTGACTTTGACGTTGATGTAGCGATTATTGGCGCAGGATATACTGGTTTGTCATGTGCATTACACTTGGCACGAGAGCATGGCATTAAAGCACATGTTTTAGAAGCCAATCAAAGTGCTTGGGGCTGCAGTGGTCGTAATGCTGGTTTTATTTTAAAGTCTTCAGGTCGTAAGTCATACAGTCAAATGGCGAAGCAGTGGGGCGAGGAGGTCATGCGTGGCATTTACAATGAAATGTCAGAAGGGGTTGCCACGGTAAATGCCTTAATTGACGAAGGAATCGATTGTGATAAGCAAAATGCCGGTTACATTAAGGTCGCCCACAAGCCTAGTAAGCTACAAGAGCTAATAGCCTTAGCTAAATTACAGCAAAATATGTTTGGCTATGATGTCGAAATACTATCAAAAAATGATGTTCGTCAACAATATATGGATGATCGTAATGCCTATGGTGCTATACGTTATCAAGATGGCTTTGGCTTAAATCCGCTTAAGTTAGCTTGGGGTTACCAAAAACTAGCACAACAAGCGGGTGCTAAAATTCACTGTGCTTCTCCTGTCGAGGGCTGGGAAGAACAAGGTAATAAACAACTGCTTAAAACACCTAATGGCACGGTAAGTGCGCAAAAAGTTGTGATTGCCACCAACGGTTATACACCGAAAAATTTCCATTCATTAACCACTAATAGAACTTTACCGGTACTCTCACAAATAATAGTCACTGAGCCATTAACTGAAGCTCAGTTGGCTGCTTGTAACTTTTTAACATCGAATGTGGTGATGGATACTCGCGCCTTAAAGTATTATTACCGAAAATTGCCTGATAACCGTATTCTCTTTGGTGGTCGTGGTGCTATTACGGGTAAAAGTGCCGACGATGCATATTATGCCCAACGTTTACTTTCGGTATTGAAAACCAGCTTTCCTGCGTTAGCAAATGTGAAAACTAGCTATGCGTGGTCGGGGTGGATTTGTATGGCATTAGACGATTTGCCGCATATTTATCAAAATCAGCAACAATCGGTTTTTTATAGCATGGGTTATTGTGGCAGTGGCGTATCATTTTCTGTGCAAGCTGGTAAGCGTTTAGCCGAGAAAGTAGCAGAAAAACCAGTGCCTAATTTGCCACTTTATAATAAAGCATTGCCGAAATTTCCATTTGCACCGTTACGTAGAGTTGGGCAATGGGGGTATTTTCATTATGGTAAAATTAAAGATCAGTGGTTTTAAGTAACTGATTTTATGAATGCTTAATCAGCCCGATTCACCTGCTCGTTATTATTAAAGGCGGTAATGTTTTTAGCAACATTATCAATTAACGATTGCTGTGCCTGTTGGCTTGCCCAAGCGATATGAGCGGTAATTTTTAACTTTTCAGATTGCGCCGCTAACAATATATGATTTTCTGCTGGCGGCTCTTGTTCTAGTACATCCAATATTGTGCAGGCAAGTTGGTTGTTGTTCAGGGCATTGAGTAGGTCATTATTGTTTATTAATGCCCCTCGCGCAGTATTAATCAATACCGCACTGCTTTTCATAAGATTAAAAACCTTAGTATTAAACATATTCTCAGTTTCAGCAGTTTGCGGGCAATGTAAGCTTATGATATCGGCTTGCGCTATGGCTGTATTAAATGCCATACGACCTGCTCGAATCTTCTGAGTATTTGGCCTTTCTGCAATGATAACGTTCATCTCAAATACTTCAGCTATTTCAGCAACTTTCTTCCCCAATGCACCATTACCTATAATGGCGATGGACTTTCCTGCTAACTCCGAACTGCCATTACCGTGTAAACAAAATGTTGAGCTTTTTTGCCACAAGCCTTGTGCACAGTTGCTATTGTGGTGGTCAATTTGACTAAAGTACGCAAGCAGTTGAGAAAATACATATTGTGCGACAGAGTTTTTGGCATAACCGCTAACATTGGTCACCGCAATGTTAAGTTCGCGAGCAGCGTCTATATCAACATTATTAATGCCCGTTGCAGTAATACAAATCAGCTTTAAATGAGGTAATTGTTCCAATACTTCACGGTTGAGCACCACTTTATTGGTTAGGATAATTTCAGCATTGAGACAGCGAGAGATAAGTTGCTCTGGAGAGGTTGTTGTATATAGGGTTAGTTCATCAACAACATTTTTTAGCGCAGTCAGGTCAACATTAGCGCTAAAGGTTTGATGGTCTAAAAAGACGGCTTTCATGGCAGTTGCTCATTAGCGAAATAGAGCGCAAGCTTATAATAAATAGCTAAATTGATCGAATAAGAAATACTTAAGGCATAAAAATAAAACGCCTTAATAAATGTTTTATTAAGGCGTTATGGCAGTGTATGCATTCTTAAATGCTATTGATTAAACATTTAAACATTTAAACATTTAAACATTTTAGTATTTAATTATCCTGGGCGTCCGTCTTCTCTTGGTTTTAATAACATAGGACCATAAAAAATAGCAAACAAGGTAAAGCTTACTATCCACAAGAAACCACTAATGTCTATGAACATCATGGTTTTCTCTGGTAAGCCCCATGGACCAAAACTTCTTATTACACTGGCTAGCACCATAGCTGCAAATGCCAGTGACATTAATTTAGGCGGCTGTAAAATTCTACCTGTATGTCCTAAAGATACACGTGAAATCATAGCCAAAATAACACCACCAATACCGCCAACAGTAATTAAGTGCCAAATATGATTACTCGGTATTTCAGGGATTAAATAGCTCAGACCAAGTAAGGTTAAACCAAATGCCATGGCTTTAATTGAGAAGTGTAAAGACCATAATAGTGGCACACCTAAAGTGATCCAAGGGCGCCATCTTAACCAGCGAATTGCTTGAAAAATGCCAGCAAGAACGAGGATTACACCAATATAAAAGTTATTTATACCGATAGCAGGGTGTAGCAATAATAAGATAGTAACCACCGCAAGTGAGCCATTGGTTAATTTATCAAGCCAAGGAATTGGCGCCGCTTTGGTTGTTTTCGTACCATTTGCAGTAAACATAGGTGCAACACGCCCCGCCATTACCGAAATAAGTAGAGTCACCAACATCACTCCGGCATAGCCCGCATATTGGGTTGAAACTGTTTCTGGAAAATAAATACTTGCGTGCATTTCTGCATTGGCAATAGTGAAAATTGTTAGCAAAGGGACAAAAAACAAGTTGCGATACTGTTTAATAGCAATAATAGGTTTACCTAAAATGTATGCCACACAGGGTAAAAATGCTAAATCCAAAAATGTACTAAATGCAGGGCCTAATAAATGAGGGAATAGTAAGCCAATGCGGCCAACTAACCACAAAAAAAACAGCCCAGCTAAAACCTTGCCTCGTACGCCAGGTAGTCCGGTCCAGTTTTGCACGGCTGTTAATAAAAAGCCGGCGATAATGGCACAGCCAAAGCCAAAAATCATTTCATGGATATGCCACCAATAACCACCACCTAACGGCATAAAAATCACTGTGCCGCGATACATTAATAGCCACAAGACAATAGCTATGACGCTAAATATTGCGCCAGCAAGAAAGAAAGGGCGAAAACCCAATCGAAAAAGCGGGGTAATTTGTTGTTCTTTATTTAAGTCGGTAATTTGCATCATCTGCACAACCCTTAATTTTGTGTTAGCGGCATCATAGGTGATTTGAATATAATTACTTTGCCGTATATCAAATAACAATGAATAGGTTGAGAAAGTTAAGATATTGGTAATTCTAACTCAACAATTTGCTCAGCAATAAGTTCTATTTTAGCCGACATTAATGATTGAGCGTCGTATAAGCCGCGATTGTAATATACAGCGCCTAACTCTTTAGTGAAAAAATCGAGGAGAAAATCGGCGTCAAATTGGCCTAGTTCTTGATCGAGTTCTCGGGAAAAATAATTTTGCAGTTTATCTATCAATAGCGATTTCTCTGCATTGGTAAATTTGATTGTCGACATTAATCAGGTTTCCTATACAAGCAAGTGAATAGTTTAGCGTGTTTGCATTATACTAAAGAAAAGAACAAATTAATGAAGATAATGGTAGTGAATAAATCGCAGTTTAAACAATGGTGGCGCACAGATTGCCAGTTTTGCCGAAAGTCACGCATGATTATTTTATGGCTTATTTTAATGCTTGCTGCTGACAGTTTATGGTTTGGTCTTATTATTCACTGAAATTTTCAAATACCAAGGAGATAAAAATGGGATACCGCTGGACCGATTCACTAGACATCGCATTAGACCTAATTGAAGAACACCCTGATGTTGACCCGTTAAAATTGCATTTCCCTGAATTAATGAAATGGGTTTTAGCACTGGAAAATTTTGATGATGATCCTAATCATTGTGGGGAAAGAGTGCTGGAAGCCATTCAGTTAGCTTGGATTTCAGAAGTCGATTAGTCTAAAAATTCGCCAGTAGTTTGCAACAGCTTGTAACTAATGCTTAGTGATTGACGTATATCACTTTTCAAAGCTGTTTATTCGACTATAATGTGAACATCATTATTCTTGTGATGAATTTCCACCATTCACTTAAAATATAAAGAACCAGTTCAACTATGACCATAGATAAAAATAAACGTCCATTATACATCCCTTACGCAGGTCCAAGCCTACTTGAAACACCATTGTTAAATAAAGGCAGTGCCTTTAGTGAGGAAGAACGTTCTCATTTTAATCTAACTGGTTTGTTACCGCCGCGCTTCGAATCTATTGATGAGCAAGTCGAACGTGCTTATATGCAATATAGTAGTTTTCAAACGAACTTAAACAAACACATATATTTGCGTGCGATACACGACAATAATGAAACCTTGTTCTTTAAATTAGTACAAGCACACTTGGCTGAAATGATGCCAATTATTTATACCCCAACAGTTGGCGATGCTTGTGAACAGTTTTCTGATATTTACCGCAGTTCTCGTGGGCTTTTCGTTTCATATGATCAACGTCATCAACTAGATGATATTCTGCGTAATGCCACTAAAAATAAAGTAAAGGTCATTGTAGTAACTGACGGAGAGCGAATTTTAGGCCTTGGTGACCAAGGTATTGGTGGCATGGGGATTCCTATTGGTAAGTTGTCACTATATACTGCTTGTGGTGGTATTAGCCCAGCTTACACTCTACCCGTTATGCTTGATGTCGGTACTAATAACGAAAAATTACTTAACGATCCTATGTATATGGGCTGGCGTCATCCGCGTATTGAACAAGCAGAGTATGACGAATTCCTTGATATGTTTATTTGTGCCATTAAACGTCGTTGGCCACATGTATTATTACAATTTGAAGACTTCGCACAACCAAATGCAACGCCACTACTCAATCGCTATCGTGACGAAATTTGTTGTTTTAATGATGATATTCAAGGTACTGCATCAGTTACCGTTGGTACCTTGTTAGCCGCTTGTCGTACTAAAAATGTTAAGTTAAGTGAGCAACGCGTTGCCTTTGTTGGCGCTGGCTCTGCTGGTTGTGGTATTGCGGAGCAAATTATTTCACAAATGGTGAGTGAGGGTATTTCTGAGCAACAAGCTCGTAGCCAAATTTTTATGGTTGACCGCTTCGGTTTGCTAACTGAAGGTATGTCAGGGCTGCGTGACTTCCAAGAAAAATTAGTACAAAAGCAAAGTGACGTTAGTGCTTGGCAAGTTGAAGGTGATTATGCCTCACTAGTTGAAGTTATGCATGGCGCAAAACCCACCATTTTAATAGGCGTTTCCGGTGTACCAGGTTTATTTACAGAAACTGTAATTAAGTCAATGAAAGCGCATTGTGATAAGCCGATTATCTTTCCATTAAGTAATCCTATTCGCCAAGTTGAAGCAACGCCTGAACAAGTAATTAACTGGACCGACGGTGAAGTGGTTATTGCAACTGGTAGCCCATTTGCGCCGGTAGAATATAAAGGTGAGTTATTCCCAATTGCACAATGTAATAATAGTTATGTTTTCCCTGGCATAGGTTTAGGTGTGGTTTCTGCCAACATTAATCGTATTACTGATGAAATGTTAATGGCGGCAAGTGAAATGCTAGCGAAAGCATCGCCACTGGCAAATACTGGCGAAGGTGAATTATTACCGCCACTTGTTGAAATAGCAGACTTAAGTAAAAAGATAGCTTTTGCTGTTGCTAAAGTAGCGTACGAGCAGGAGTTAGCACTGCCGATGAGTGATGAACAATTAACAGCTAAAATTGAACGTAACTTTTGGACACCAGAATATCGTCAGTATCGACGCATAAGTATTTAGTTGAAATCGATTTTAACTATCAACTTAAATAACGCTCATTAATATGGGCGTTTTTTATGTACAAAATAAAAGCAACTGAGCTATACCTATCTAACGTTAAGCAACTATTGATAATAAGTTAAAAGCTTTCTAGAGCGAAAGCGTTCGCTTTTAATGTGAAGGTAAAATGTTAACTCTAGGCATTTGGTTTTAATTCGTCTATAATCGCGCCAAAATTTATACCGTATTTTAATTCTAATTTTATTGAGAGGGCTATCATGGCTATCGAACGTACTTTTTCTATCGTAAAACCTGACGCAGTTGCAAAAAACGTAATTGGTCAAATCTACAACCGTTTTGAAACTGCTGGTTTAAAAATCGTTGCTTCAAAAATGGTTCACTTATCAAAAGAAAAAGCTGAAGGTTTTTACGCTGAACATAGCGAACGTCCTTTCTTTGGCGCTTTAGTTGAATTCATGACATCTGGTCCAGTTATGGTTCAAGTTTTAGAAGGCGAAAACGCTGTTCTTAAAAACCGTGAAATCATGGGTGCTACTAACCCAGCTGAAGCTTTAGCTGGTACTATCCGTGCTGACCTTGCTAACAGCATCGATGAAAATGCTGCTCACGGTTCTGATGCTTTAGAATCAGCTGCACGTGAAATTGCTTACTTCTTCGCTGATGAAGAAATTTGCCCACGTACTCGTTAATTTTAAACTTTACATAATAAGCGGCTAAGTTAATTGGCTGCTTAGTGTAAATTGAAAATTAATTTGAAGGATTTTACTGTTTAATCGGTAAAATCCTTTTGTCTATTTTAAGGCAAAATAAAATTGAATGTTTTTGTATTACACCATGGTACTGAGAACATTGACTTTTGTTTAATATCTATTCATTAAATTGTTTGTTTTGTACGAAAAGCGTACAATTTATTCTGTAATTTTTGTAGTTTGAGAAGCTTTTTATCATGAGTGACGTAACCGAAGTAGTAACCCCAGTAAAGACTAAAATCAATTTACTGAATTTTGATCATCAAGGCATGCGTGAGTATTTTTCTTCAATTGGCGAGAAGCCATTTCGCGCCGATCAAATTATGAAGTGGATCTATCACTTTGGTTATGATGACTTTGAGTTGATGACCAACTTGAACAAAAAATTACGAGAAAAACTACAACGTAATACCGAAATTAAAGCACCTGAAATTTCAGAAAAGCAAGTGTCTAATGATGGCACAATAAAATATGCATTGCGTCTTGAGGGTGGCCAAGAAGTTGAAACTGTATGGATCCCTGAAAATGGTCGTGCAACTTTGTGTGTTTCGTCACAAGTGGGTTGTGCACTTGAATGTACATTCTGTTCAACCGCTCAACAAGGCTTTAACCGTAACTTGTCTATGAGCGAGATTATTGGCCAAGTTTGGCGAGTTGCTAATGATATTGGCGCAACTCGTATAGCTGGCACGCGCCCGATAACCAATATTGTTATGATGGGCATGGGTGAGCCACTGTTAAATATGAAGAATTTAATTCCTGCACTCGATACTATGCTTAACGATCTAGGTTATGGTTTGTCTAAGCGTCGCGTTACAGTAAGTACTTCAGGTGTGGTACCAGCGTTAGATATGCTGAAAGAAAAAGTTGATTGTGCACTAGCTATTTCGGTGCACGCGCCAAACAATGATCTGCGTGATGAATTAGTACCAATTAATAAAAAGTATCCATTGGAAGAGTTTTTAGCAGCCGCGGGCCGTTATATCGATGGTTCAAAAGCAAATAAACAGGCAACTATTGAATATGTCATGCTAGATCATGTTAATGACAGCACTGAACAAGCACATGAATTAGCGCGAGCCTTAAAAGATTTGCCGAGTAAAATTAACCTTATTCCATTTAATCCATATCCCGGTTCTCCATATAAACGTTCGAGCAATTCACGTATTGATCGCTTTGATAAAGTGCTGCAAAGTTACGGTTTAACGGTGATCACGCGTCGTACTCGTGGCGATGATATTGACGCTGCATGTGGCCAACTCGCCGGTGATGTTTTAGATAGAACTAAACGCGCTGGAAAAAAAGAGGTGAAAGCTGAGTCAATTTCAGTAAAAATGGTTTAATTGCAAATTTAACTCATTATTAACTAAGTGACTTCTCTTTTATTATGAATAAATTATCACCTATTTATGCAGTGTTGCTGGCAACTGGCTTATTAACTGGTTGTGTAACACAAAATTATGGTAATGATAAAGACACGCCAATAATTGAAAGCGACTCAAATAATAATGAAATAGCCATGACCCGAATATCGTTAGGGCTTGGCTATTTAAAAATGGGTAATACTCAACAGGCAAAGTTAAATCTTGAAAAAGCTAAACGCTTTTCACCTAATTTAGTGCAAGTTTATACTGCATTTGCCCACTATTATGAAACGGTTGATGAACCTAAATTAGCTACAACGGCATACGAAAAAGCGTTGAGTCTAAATGGCCAAGATGCAGATACCTTGAATAACTACGGCGTTTTTCTTTGTCGCCAAGCGGATTATCAAGCGGCAGAAAAGCAAATATTAAAAGCTATCGCTATTCCTAGCTATATTCTCGTTGCGCAAAGTTACGAAAATTTAGCTTTGTGTCAGCTAAAAGCTAAGCAGTTCGATAAAGCTCAAAATTATTTAGAAAAAGCGATTGCTCATAGTCCTAATCGTGCAAGCTCATTATTGCAAATGATTCAATTGCAATATGCGAAAAGTGACTACACCCTAGCGCAAACTTACCTACGTCGATATGAAAAATCGACCCGACGTTTCAGCGCTAATGCGCTAGCGTTAGCGTTTAAAGTTTATGAAAAACAAGGAAACCGACGTACGGCAAAAAACTACGGCAATATGTTGGTTAAAATGTTTCCAAATTCATTTGAAGCCAAACAATACATTTTAAATGAACTTTATCAGATTGAAGCGGACAAATTAGCTAAGGAATATCAAAAATCAATTCGTGGTGTACAAGATACAAACAAAAAGCGAGTTGTGGTGTTATCACCAAAAGCGCCGAAGAAAACAAATACGGCATCGCTAAGTAAAAGTGGTTTAAAACCCTTGATGGCTAATTCTGTTATGCCAACGGCGAAGCAAGAAACTGAACTTAAAAAATCAGTATTTGCAGAAAAAGCGGCTGCAAAAACTGAAGTTAACTTAGCGGTGAAAGAGGAAAGTCATGTAACGGGCACAAGTGCTACTAAGACGGCTGCTAAAGTTGATGTTAAAGATGAGAATGAACAATTAGTTGATAAAAGTGCAGCAATACCCGTTAAAGAGGAACGTAAGCAAGTGGCAATGGTGTCGTTACCTGTTCATATTATTGAAAAAGGCGATAGCTTATTTTCTATTTCAAAACAGTACAATATTGTTATGAAAAGTATTGCTCGCTGGAATAAATTGCGTCGTCCCTATACCTTAAAAATTGGTGATGTTTTATATCTTGCTGATCCAAAATCAGTGGCGAAGCGTTAAGAGTAACAATTAGATGAAGCAAGAGAGTCACATCTTGAAAAATGAACAAGAAATATCGACAGAAATTTCTGATGATATTGAAGTTATCGGTCCTGGCCGCATGCTAAGCGATGCCCGAAAATCTATGGGTCTTAGCCAGCAACAGGTTGCAGATAAATTGAATTTCCGTAAAACCTTAGTACAAGAAATTGAAGCTGAGCAGTTTGATTTGAGTTTACCTGCTGCGTTTAATAGAGGTTACCTGAAAAATTACGCTAAATTAGTCAATATTGCACAAGATGATGTTTTAAATAGTTATGATCAGTTAGGTGTTGCGCAACGCCAATGTGCTGAAATGCAAAGTTTTTCAAAAGGTACTGAAAAGCAAGCAGAGCACAATATGTTGATGTGGATAACTTACCTAATTTTAGTCGCATTAATTACTGCAACGGTTGTTTGGTGGTATCAAGCACCTTCTGCAGAGCCAGCAGCTGTTACCGTTAATGAAAACAGTAACGCTATTATTAGTACGACTAACGTAGGAAGTACTCCTTCTAGCAATACCAATCGTGATATTAATTCGGCTACTCCTGAAGTTGACAGTAATAGTCAAATAGCCGGCCAACAAGTAACTTCGCTCCCCGTTGCTAATATAACTGAAAATATAAGTGAAGATACGGCTGAACAAAGCCAAAAATTACTTGACTCAATTAACAGCGATACAGCGAATGAAGTAAGTGATAGCCAGCTTAGTGACGGTGAAAGTTTAGAAAACACGCCAAATATTATCGCGGCCGATGCCCTAAGCAATCAAAAAAACACCACAATAAATGCAGCTGAAACCGCTGTTGTATCAACATTAGCTGAATTAGTTTTTACTTTTTCTGGTGATTGTTGGGTAAATATTTATGATGCAACAGGAGAGCGCGTCGCTTGGGGTGTTAAAAAATCTGGCTATGTTATGACAATTTCAGGACAAGCGCCTTTTAATGTGACACTTGGCAAGCCTGAGTTAGTTGCAATTAACTACAACGACACGTCAGTTGATATGACTGGCTTTAATGCTGGCAATATTGCTAAGTTCTCGTTACCTTTAACGCCGTAATACGCTGTTTAAATCAAATTATAACTGCAAGACTATTGAAATATTATGTTTAAAGAATCTCCTATTATTCGCCGTAAATCTCGCCAAATCATGGTTGGTAATGTGCCAGTTGGTGGTGACGCGCCTATTTCTGTGCAGTCAATGACTAACACGCTAACAACCGATGTTGCGGCCACTGTTGCTCAAATAAAAGCATTAGAAGCCGTTGGGGCTGATATTATTCGTGTTAGTGTACCAACTATGGATGCAGCAGAAGCATTTCGTGAAATTAAGCTTCAAACCAATGTGCCGTTGGTGGCTGATATCCATTTTGACTATCGTATTGCCTTGAAAGTTGCAGAATACGGCGTGGATTGTTTACGTATAAACCCTGGCAATATTGGCCGAGAGGATCGTGTTCGCTCGGTAGTTGAATGTGCTCGTGATAATAACATCCCTATTCGCATTGGTGTTAACGGTGGCTCGTTAGAAAAAGATATTCAAGAAAAATATACTGAGCCGACACCAGAAGCATTATTAGAATCAGCTATGCGCCATGTCGATATATTAGATCGACTAAATTTCCATGAATTTAAAGTCAGTGTTAAAGCATCTGATGTATTTTTAGCCGTAGGTGCTTATCGTTTATTAGCGAAACAAATCGACAACCCATTGCATTTAGGCATTACTGAAGCAGGCGGTTTACGTTCTGGCTCTGTGAAGTCTTCCGTTGGTTTAGGATTGCTTTTATCAGAGGGAATTGGTGACACTTTACGTGTATCTTTAGCGGCTGATCCAGTTGAAGAAATTAAAGTTGGCTTTGATATTTTAAAATCATTAAAGCTACGCAGTCGTGGAATTAATTTTATTGCTTGCCCAAGTTGTTCGCGCCAAGAATTTGATGTGATCTCTACCGTCAATGCACTAGAGCAACGCGTAGAAGATATTATGACTCCGATGGATGTTTCTATTATCGGCTGTATTGTTAACGGCCCTGGTGAAGCAACAGTGTCAGATTTAGGATTAACCGGTAGTAGCAAGAAAAGTGGCTATTATCTTGATGGAATTCGTCAAAAGGAACGCTTTGATAACAATAATCTTGTTGACCAGTTAGAAGAGCGTATTCGAGCGAAAGCTAAGATGTTAGACGCTAATAATAAAATTGATGTTAAAGAAGTAGAATAAACCACCGGATATTATTTCCGTGTTGCGCTGTTATTTACGTTTGATAGCAAACTGCCTATAATGCGCGCGACAATAATAGAAATAACTCAATTATTCATTAACCAAGAATGAATAAGATATTGAACCTATAACCACAGCAGGATAAGAGTACGTGAGTAAAGCAATTCAAGCAATTAGAGGCATGAACGACTGTTTGCCATCTGAAACAGGTATTTGGCAAATGGTAGAAGCTGTATTGCGCCGCGTAGCGAGTAATTATGGTTTTGCTGAAATACGTATGCCTATTGTTGAGTCGACAGCACTATTTAAACGCTCAATTGGTGAAGTGACTGATATCGTTGAAAAGGAAATGTACACTTTTGATGATCGCAACGGCGACAGCTTAACTCTACGTCCTGAAGGAACGGCAAGTTGTGTGCGTGCAGGTAATCAAAATGGTTTACTGTATAACCAAGAGCAACGTCTTTGGTATATGGGACCAATGTTTCGTCATGAACGTCCGCAAAAAGGTCGCTACCGACAATTTCATCAGTTTGGCTTAGAAGCCTTTGGTATTGCGACACCAGATATCGACGCTGAAATTATTTTGTTAACTTCTCGACTTTGGCGGGAACTCGGCATCAATGAATTTGTCACACTAGAGCTAAACTCGTTAGGTTCTAATGAAGAACGCGCTCAATATCGCGATGCATTAGTGGCGTTTTTAACGGAAAAAGAGCAGTTTTTAGACGAAGATAGTAAACGTCGCATGCTGACCAACCCGTTACGTGTATTAGATAGTAAGAACCCAGATGTACAAGCGGCTTTGGTTGATGCGCCTAAATTAGCTGATTATTTTGGCGAAGAGTCAAGTGCTCATTTTACTTCAGTTTGCCAACGTTTAGATGCAGCTGGCGTTAAGTATGTTATAAATGACCGTTTAGTACGCGGCTTAGATTATTACAATCGCACGGTATTTGAATGGGTAACATCTAGCTTAGGCGCTCAAGGCACCATTTGTGCTGGTGGGCGTTATGATGGCTTAGTTGAGCAGCTAGGTGGAAAGTCAACACCAGGTATTGGTTTTGCTTTAGGTATTGAGCGTTTAGTGCTGATGTTAACAAGCTTAGAAAAAGCAAATAACGTTAGACCACAAGTTGATGCTTACGTGATTATGTTAGGTACCGATGTTGAAATTAAAGCTAATGGCTTGGCAGAGCAATGGCGTGATAAAGTTTCAGATATTCGTATTCAATGTCACTGTGGTGGTGGCAATATGAAAAAACAAATGAAGCGCGCAGATAAATCAGGTGCCCAAATTGCATTGATTCTTGGGGAAGATGAAATAGCACAAAATACGGTTACCGTTAAATATTTACGCGGACAACAAGAACAACAAAGTTTGCCACTTGAGCAAGTGCCAAACTTATTAACAAATTTACTTTAAGGGTTAGTTTTGGATATACATCAAACAGAAGAACAACAAGTAGAAGCAATTAAAGGTTTTTGGAAAGATAATGGTAATGCGATCATTGCTGGCTTAGCAATTGGTTTTGCTGGTTTTATCGGTTTAAATTACTACAAAGATCATAAACTACAACAAGAACTAAATGCCTCTGAAGCGTACCAAGTGCTGCTTGATGCTGCAGCAAAAGACAGTGCGTCATTCGCTGCTGCAGGTGAAAAGTTTATCGCTGAAAATGACGGTTCTAGTTACACCATGTTAACGGCCATAGCATTAGCGAAAGAAGCTGCTGACAAGCAAGAGTGGGCGAAAGTTGAAACGCATCTAACAACAGCCATTGACAAGTCAGTTGATGACAGTATTAAAGCGATTGCAACACTTCGCTTAGCGCGCGTGCAATTGCAACTTGAAAAATATGAGCAAGCATTAACAACATTGTCTGCCCAATTACCGGCAGCATTTGCTGCTAACGCTGAAGAAATTAAAGGTGATGCTTACTTCAAACAAGGTAAAACTGAACTTGCAAGAGTTGCGTATCAAGCGGCAATTGACGGCGCTGATGAAGCTAACAACCCATCATTACAAATGAAGCTGGACGATTTAGCGCAAGTAGTTAACCTTAGCAAATAGAGAGTATAAGCATGTTTAATAATAAACGCTTTAACAAACATCTCCTTGCTATTGTTGCTTTATCGGTAGGGATCTCTGCATGTTCATCAACTGATGATGAAAATGAAGAATTAAAAGTTGCAGAGTTAACTGAAATTACTGAGCGATTTGAGCCAGTAGTTAAGTGGGATGCAAGTGTTGGCGACGGTGTTGGAGATTACTTCTCTCGCATTAAGCCAGTTGTTGCTTACGATAAGGTTTTCAGTGCTAGCCGCGATGGTGATGCTTACGCATTTGACGAAAACACTGGAGAACGTGTTTGGTATGCTGATCTAAGTGATATTGATGACCAACGTGGCTTCTTTGACGACAAAGAGCCTGCTTTATTAAATGGTGGCCCTGTTGCTGGTATCAATAAAGTATTTTTTGGCAGTGAAAACGGTGATGTTATTGCTCTTGAAGCTGAAAGTGGCTCATTATCTTGGCAAGGGAAAGTTAAAGGTGAAGTGATTGCTGCACCAGCACTTGATTCAGGTAAGTTAGTTGTAAACACCGCTTCTGGGGTTTTGAAAGCGTTTAATGCTTCTAATGGTCAAGATGAATGGCAGATTGAGCAAGATGTACCACCACTAACGTTACGTGGTATCAGCGCACCGGTAATTGCCGCAGGTGGTGTTATTGTTGGCGCGGCTGACGGCTCGTTATCAGTTTACTTACTTGAACAAGGTCGACAAGGTTGGACTGTTGATATTGGCGAAGCAACAGGCTCTACCGAATTAGAGCGTGTTATTGATGTCGATTCTACGCCACTTATTTATGGCGAGAATATATACACAGTTTCCTCGCGTGGTAATTTAAGTGCAGTAGAAATTCGTACTGGTCGCGTTTTGTGGCAACGTCAGTATTCGTCATTTCGTCAAATAGCAATTAGCGGCAATACGCTTTTTGTTACTGATGTTAAAGGCCATGTTTATGCGGTTGACCGTAATAACGGCTTAGAGTTATGGAGCCAATTATCGTTAACTAACCGCGGTGTCACAGGTCCAGCAGCGTTAGGTGATTATGTTGTTGTAGGTGATTTTGAAGGTTATCTACACTGGTTAGATCAAACAACGGGTGAAATTGTTGCTCGTCACCATGTTGATGGTAGCGGCATTTATGCCACGCCTACCGTTGTTAATGGCGTTTTATATAGCCAGTCACGCGACGGTGACTTAGAAGCGATTACCATTCCAGAGTAAAATATCGCATATCTCTTCGTTAATTGTATAACGAAAGAGATAGACTAAAATTATAAACGGCTCCAATGCAAATGGCACTGGAGCCGTTGTTTATTAATAAAACCAAGATTATATATTTTGGTTGAGATGAAAATTGAGGTGAGCATGCTTCCTGTAGTAGCACTTGTTGGTCGTCCGAATGTCGGTAAATCAACATTATTTAATCGCTTAACGCGTAGTCGAGATGCGTTAGTTGCTGATTACCCGGGGTTAACCCGTGATCGCCAATATGGTAAAGCGGAAGTTGAAGAACACCCATTTATTGTTATTGATACTGGCGGCATTGAAGGTGATGAAAAAGGCATTGACGCCCTCATGGCTGAACAGTCTTTAATCGCTATAGATGAAGCGGATGCTGTGCTATTTATGGTTGATGCTCGCGCGGGTTTAACCTCTGCTGACCAAGGTATTGCTGCTCACTTACGTAAGCAAGATAAAAAAGTGTTTTTAGTGGCTAATAAAGTTGACGGTATTGACGCTGATTCAGCCGTAGCTGATTTTTACTCTTTAGGTTTAGGCGATGCTGTTCATCAAATTGCTGCCGCTCATGGACGTGGGGTAACCCAACTTTTAACGTTAGCATTAACACCGCATATTGAAGCGCTTGGGCAACCAAAAGCTGATGAAAATGATGAGTTTGACGGTGACTATGAAATTGATAATGAGGCCTTAGACCAAGAAAATATTGCAAAAGCACCAGAAGAAACTGACACCATTAAACTAGCGATTATTGGTAAGCCTAATGTTGGTAAGTCAACACTAACTAACCGTATTCTTGGTGAAGATCGCGTAGTGGTTTACGATATGCCCGGGACTACGCGTGATAGTGTTTATATTCCAATGGAGCACAACGGTAGGCCTTATACTTTAATTGATACCGCCGGTATTCGTCGTCGTAAAAACGTCACTGATGTTGTTGAAAAGTTCTCAGTTATTAAAACGCTACGTGCAATTGAAGATGCTAATGTTTGTTTATTGGTTATTGATGCGCAAGAAGGTATTAGTGACCAGGATTTAAGCTTACTTGGTTTTATATTGGAAGCAGGTCGTTCGTTAGTACTAGCAGTGAATAAATGGGACGGTTTAGATGACCATGTCAAAGACCGTATTAAGTCTGAGTTAGATCGTCGTTTAGGGTTTATCGATTTTGCTCGCATTCACTTTATTTCGGCATTGCACGGTACTGGTGTTGGACATTTATACGAGTCGGTAGAGGAAGCCTTTGTTTCTGCGACTAAACGTATTTCAACGTCTATGGTAACCAAAATATTAGATATGGCGGTTTTTGACCATCAACCACCTATGCACCAAGGTCGCCGTATTAAATTAAAATATGCTCATGCGGGTGGTTATAACCCTCCGATTATCGTTATCCACGGTAATTTAGCGAAAAATTTACCGCTGTCTTATAAACGATATTTAATGAATTACTACCGCAAGTCATTAAAAATAATGGGTACACCGATTAGAATCGAATTTAGAGAAACCTCTAATCCATTTGCAGGTAAGAAAAAATTAACCTATACCGAGCAGAAAAAACTAGCACGGGCAACGCAAGGTTATAAAAAAGACTAATTTTTTAGTCTGCATGTATTTTAAAAAGCTGATAGCAATATCAGCTTTTTTTATTGTCAAATACCGCTGTGAGGTACTAGCAATATTGCTTTTATATCAATATTTGGTTACTGTAAAAACGCTAAGTTAATTAATTACCTAAGCGATAATGTTTTGCTGAGGTTTTCTGGAAAGTTATGACGGATACTGCAATAAAAATGGATATGGCTGGACGACTTAGTCGAAATTTAGCTTTATTACAGCCCGGTGCTGTTGTTACTTTAGACATGGCGACACCGGCAGGTCAACGCGGTAAATTTCGCTCAACCTTTATTGGTTATTCACCTAAAAACTATGTTTTGGTTCAATACCCTGATGGCTCGAAATTAGGTAATTTTTCACAATACATTACCCAAGGTTTGGGAGTTACTGTCCGTGGGCTTATTGAGGGGCACGAAGGTGCAGTGGTAGCTTTTGTTTCCAATGTAAAACAAACTATTCAAATACCGTCGCGCATTATTGTTTTAGAGTTTCCGCGGGAAGTGAGCCTACAAAACTTACGTTCCTCGATGCGTATCGAAACTTATATTAAAGCAAAAATCAAAGTTAAAGAAGAGTATTGGTCATCGGTAATTTCTGATATTTCTGTTACAGGTTGTCAGCTTATGGTTAATAACGGAGAACAATTAACTTTAAGTGCTGAACAAAAAATGGAAGTCACCATTGAAGACTTCCAAGGGCTAAAAAATTTAAAACTTGAAGCTGAAATTTGTAATAGCAAAATGCAAGCTGATGGTATTTCACTAGGCGTTAAGTTTAGTGATTCAAGTAAAATTGAAGTCACCAAGTTATTACAGCAAGCGGTAATTTCACCCCATTAACGCACTTTCGTGGCAATAACCTTCGCATTGATAACGCCATCGCTAACTTCGATACTGATGGCGTCATCCGCTTTAACTTTGTTGATCTGTTTGACAATTTTCCCTTTACCATTTCGCACAACGCCGTAACCACGAGCGATAGTTGCCAATGGGCTAACCAAATTTAATTGCTCACATAATAAGGCAAAACGCTCAGCTTTATTTTTTGTCATTCGCTGTTGAGCTGCAACAAGGCGACGCTCAAGCTGCATAATGTCACCTTGTTTTTGCTTGATATTATTTACTGGTGACGCCTGTATTAGTCGTTGTTGTAAATAAAGTGGTTGTTGCTTAAATCGATGAATTTCTCGACCTATTATTTTTTGTAAACGTAAATTGAGTTCATCGGATTTTTGTTGTTTGCTTTGTAATTGTTGCTCCGGATGAACTTGTTGCAACCTTTGTTGCGCGTTTTCTAATTGCTTACGTGAATAGCGAAGCTTATGTGAAATTGCGTTGTTAATGCGTAATTGCATGGCCTGAAGTTTGTCATGAGTATCTTTAATATCTGTTGATATTAATTCTGCAGCGGCTGATGGGGTTGCGGCGCGTAAATCGGCAACATAATCACTAAGGGCTGTATCAATTTCATGGCCAACTGCGCTGATAGTTGGAATGTTAGATTGAAAAATAGCACGAGCCACTACTTCTTCATTAAAGGCCCATAAGTCTTCTAGTGAGCCTCCACCGCGACCTATAATTAGCACATCTACTTCTTCACGAGCATTAGCGATATTTATCGCTTGTGCGATATCAAGTTTAGCCTGCTCACCCTGCACAAGTGCTGGGTAAATAATGACTTTTAATAGCGGATTTCTTCTTTTAAGAACCGTTAAAATATCTTTAACGGCCGCACCTGTTGGCGACGTGATGATACCAACACACTTAATCGCTTCAGGTATTTGTTGTTTATGCTGTAGATCAAATAGTCCTTCAATATTGAGTTTGTTTTTTAATTGCTGATACTGCTGACGAAGTAAGCCTTCGCCTGCAGGTTCCATTTGCTCAATAATTAATTGAAAGTCACCACGAGGTTCATACAAGGAAACTTTTGCTCGCACTAGTACTTGTTGCCCATTAGTCGGCTTTAATCTAACTCGGCGATTATTACCTTTAAACATGGCGCAGCGAACTTGTGACTTTTGATCTTTCAATGATAAATACCAATGTCCTGAGCTTGCAGCAACAAAATTAGATATTTCGCCACATAACCAAACAGTATTTAGTTCACTTTCTAGAATGAAACGTACTTTTTTTGTTAGTTCACTGACTTGTAGAATATGCTGTTGAGCCATAAATATTTTACTTTTTCTCTTGTTCAGGCGTAATAACGGGCTAGTTAAGCACTATTATATATTTGTTTCTTTAATCAACGACACTTTATTTTCGTTTTATTGTAATTTTAAGTTTACCTTGCCCATGAAAACGGTTAAAATTCTGCCGCAATATTTCCTCCCTAACCACTCATTTTAGAGAGATGTTGCGATGCTAAGAATTGCCCAAGAAGCGTTAACCTTCGACGATGTTTTACTGGTACCTGCCCATTCTAAGGTACTTCCACATACTGCCGATTTAAAAACTAAATTAACTCGAAAGATTGATTTAAATGTTCCTATGATTTCTGCGTCTATGGACACAGTAACAGAATCGCGTTTAGCTATTACCTTAGCCCAAGAGGGTGGTATTGGTTTTATTCATAAAAATATGACCATTGCCGAACAAGCAAAAAATGTATCTCAAGTAAAAAAATATGAAAGTGGTATTGTTTCAGACCCAGTGACAGTTAATCCGGACGCGAGCATAGAAAACACTATGCGCCTAGCTGATGATGTTGGTTTTTCTGGTTTCCCTGTTGTTGATGAAGACAATAAGCTTGTTGGTATTATTACCGGCCGCGACCTTCGTTTTGAAACAGACTTAACTAAGCCTGTTTCTGCTTTGATGACCAAAAAAGATAAATTAGTTACGGTTAAAGAAGGCGCTTCTCGTGAAGAGATATTAGGGCTGATGCATGAACACCGTATTGAGAAAATCCTGATGATTGATGATGCCTTTACTTTAAAAGGTTTAATCACTGTTAAAGATTACCAAAAAGCCGAAAGCAAGCCTAATGCCTGTAAAGATGAATTAGGTCGTTTACGTGTTGGCGCTGCTGTAGGTGTTGGTGCTGGTACTGATGAGCGTATTGATGCTTTAGTTGCCGCAGGTGTTGATGTACTGCTAATTGATACATCACATGGGCATTCACAAGGTGTTATTGATCGCGTTGCTGAAACTCGTGCTAAGTACCCTGAACTACAAATTATTGCTGGTAACGTTGCCACTGGTGCTGGTGCAAAAGCACTTGCTGATGTTGGAGTTGATGCTGTTAAGGTTGGTATTGGCCCAGGTTCAATTTGTACCACACGTATTGTAACTGGTGTAGGTGTTCCTCAGTTAACTGCTATTTCAAACGCAGTTGAAGCATTAAAGGGGAGTGGTATTCCTGTTATTGCTGACGGTGGTATTCGCTTTTCAGGTGATATCGCGAAAGCACTGGTTGCCGGTGCACATTGTGTAATGGTTGGTAGCATGTTTGCTGGTACTGAAGAGTCTCCAGGTGAAGTTGAATTATACCAAGGGCGTTACTACAAATCATACCGTGGAATGGGTTCATTAGGTGCAATGAGCCAGAAAGAAGGTTCAAGTGACCGTTATTTCCAAAAGTCTGATGGCGAGGCAGATAAGCTAGTTCCAGAAGGCATTGAAGGTCGTGTTGCATACAAAGGGCCGGTTGCTGCCATTATTCATCAACAAATGGGCGGCTTACGCTCGTCTATGGGCTTAACTGGCTCCGCAACAATTGAAGAAATGCGCACTAAACCAGAATTTATGAAAATTACTTCTGCTGGTATGGGTGAATCACATGTACATGATGTGACTATCACTAAAGAAGCACCTAACTATCGAATGGGCTAGTCTAAATAGACGACTTCTTTGCTATTTATCATTAGAGCAGCATCAGAAATGCTCTAATATGAATTAGCGTTGAATTAATCCATTTATTGTTTAAAAAATTGGAAGTTTTATAACAGGCTGAGCTATAAATATGGTGGCTCAGCCTGTTCATTATTAAATATACATATTATTAGGAACAAAACACATGAGCAAAGACATTCATGATCACCGCATACTAATATTAGATTTCGGTTCTCAGTACACACAACTTATCGCTCGCCGAGTACGTGAAATAGGCGTTTACTGTGAGCTATGGGCTTGGGATGTTACTGAAGAGCAAATTAAAGGTTTTAATCCTACAGGGATTATTTTAGCTGGTGGCCCAGAGTCAGTTACTGAGCATGACTCGCCTCGAGCCCCGCAACACGTATTTGATGCCGGTGTACCAGTATTGGGTATTTGTTACGGCATGCAAACAATGGCAGAGCAATTAGGCGGTGCCGTTGAAAGCTCTGAGCATAAAGAGTTTGGTTATGCTGCAGTTGAAGTTATTGCAAAGTCAGCATTATTTAATGCTATCGAAGATAGTGTTGGTGAAAACGGCAACGCTTTACTTGATGTTTGGATGAGTCATGGTGATAAAGTGTCAGCAATTCCTGAAGGCTTTACCACAGTAGCACAAACTCCAAGCTGTAAGTATGCGGCAATGGCAAATGAAGAAAAGAATTTCTACGGAGTGCAATTTCACCCTGAAGTTACTCATACTAAGCAAGGTATGCGTATATTAGAGCACTTTGTTGTTGATATTTGTCAATGTGAAAAGCTATGGACATCGGCTTCAATTATTGAAGATGCCATTGCTAAAATGAAAGCGCAAGTGGGTGATGACGAAGTTGTTCTTGGTCTTTCTGGCGGTGTTGATTCATCTGTGGTTGCTATGCTTTTACATCGCGCCATTGGTGATAAATTAACTTGTGTATTTGTCGATAACGGCTTACTTCGTTTAAATGAAGGTCAGCAAGTTATGGATATGTTTGGTGATCATTTCGGCCTGAATATTATTCATGTAAACGCTGAACAACGTTTCTTAGACCGTTTAGCTGATGAAAACGATCCAGAGAAAAAGCGTAAAATTATTGGCAACGTATTCGTTGAAATTTTTGACGAAGAAGCCAGTAAACTTACTAATGCTAAATGGTTAGCACAAGGCACTATTTACCCTGATGTAATTGAGTCAGCAGCATCTGCAACAGGTAAAGCACATGTGATTAAATCGCATCACAATGTTGGTGGTTTACCAGAAGATATGGAACTTGGTTTAGTTGAACCACTACGTGAATTGTTTAAAGATGAAGTACGTAAAATTGGTTTAGAGTTAGGTTTGCCATACGATATGCTTTATCGTCATCCTTTCCCTGGTCCAGGTTTAGGTGTGCGTATTCTTGGCGAAGTGAAGAAAGAATATGCTGACTTACTACGTCGTGCAGATCATATCTTTATTGAAGAACTACACAAGCATGACTTATACAATAAAGTTAGCCAAGCATTTACGGTATTCCTACCAGTTCGTTCAGTTGGTGTAATGGGAGACGGCAGAAAGTATGATTGGGTGGTTAGCTTACGCGCTGTTGAAACTATCGACTTTATGACCGCACACTGGGCGCATTTACCATATGATTTCTTAGGACATGTGTCGAATCGTATCATTAATGAAATTGATGGTATTTCTCGCGTTGTTTACGATATTTCTGGTAAACCACCTGCAACTATCGAATGGGAGTAAAGTGACTTTCTTTTTTGTTATTTCGGCTTATTTCGGCGTCGAAAGTACTCACTGACAAGCGTCAGCTCCGTGCTATCTTCTTGAACTAAGGCAAATTAACTTCAAATAAAGCACTTTATTGCAAAATAATTAAAACCCTAAGTGTTAAACCTTAGGGTTTTCTTTTATAGCCCTCTAAAATTGGCACAAACTAGTTGAGTTTTTAGCGAAGCTGTAAAGTTTTTTTTTGAACGTATTGCGATACGTGATGGAATGCAAATGGCTGCATTGAAGATAAAAATAAATAAGAAGTGGAAAGTAAAATGACTATTGAAAGAATTGAAACCAATGATCGCATGAGCCGTATTGTAAAACATAATGGTACTGTATATTTGTGCGGACAAGTTTGCGCTGATGCCACTAAAGGCATTACAGAGCAAACACAAACCATGCTGGATAAAGTTGAGGCTTTGCTTTTACAAGCAGGAAGTTCAAAAGAGCATATGTTATCAGCAACGGTTTATCTCAAAACTATGGCTGATTTTTCTGCAATGAATACCGTTTGGGACGCATGGGTACCTAAAGGCTTTGCTCCTGCGCGAGCTTGTGTACAAGCGGCAATGGCAAGGAACGTACTGTTAGTTGAAATTAGTGTTGTAGCCGCTTTAATGCAGTAATAAACTATCGTATAGCAATCAAATAGTAAGGCAGAGCATGTCAACGTTACAACACTCATTAAAAACATACTTTGGTTTTGATGACTTTAGAGCTGGACAAGAGCAAACTATTAGCCAGTTGCTTAACGGTGACTCTTCACTAGCCATTTTCCCTACAGGTGCTGGCAAATCATTATGTTACCAATTGGCAGCTATAAATTTACCGCACTTAACGTTAGTTGTTTCGCCTCTGTTAGCTTTAATGAAGGATCAATTAGCTTTTCTACATGCTAATGGCATATCAGCCGCTAGTATCGATTCAACTTTATCATTCGAGCAAAGCCAGAAAATTATTCGTGATGTACGTTCTGGTCAGATAAAAATTCTTATGGTGTCGGTTGAGCGTTTTAAAAATGAGCGTTTTCGTCAATTTATTGAGTCGGTAGATATCTCAATGTTAGTTGTAGACGAAGCACATTGTATTTCTGAATGGGGACATAATTTTCGTCCTGATTATTTAAAGCTACCTCGTTACCGACAAGAACTTAATATTCCTTTAGTTTTATTATTAACGGCGACGGCAACCAAGCAAGTTAAACAAGATATGGCATATAAATTTGCGATAGCAAATGAACATATTGTGCAAACTGGCTTTTACCGAAAAAACCTTGATTTATCAGTGCTCGCGGTTGCTGAACAACAAAAAAATCAGGCGTTATTGAGTGCTATAAAGCAACATGACGGTAGCGGTATTGTTTATGTGACATTACAGCAAAGTGCTGAAAAATTAGCGGCATTTTTACAGCAACAGGGCTTGCTTGCAGAGGCTTACCATGCAGGTTTTAAAGACGAAGTAAGACAAAAAATTCAGCAAGATTTTATGCAAGGAAAAATACTTATTGTTGTCGCAACTATAGCGTTTGGCATGGGCATAGATAAAGCAGACATTCGCTTCGTGATTCATTATGATTTACCAAAGTCTATCGAAAATTTCAGTCAGGAAATTGGACGCGCAGGTCGAGATAGCCAACAATCTGCTTGTTACACGCTAGCGAATCTTGATGGTATCCATACCGTTGAAAATTTTGTTTATGCTGATACACCTGAAAAATCGAGTATTAGTTTTGTTTTAAATAGTATTCGTCAGGAACTTCAAAACGGGCAGTGGGAATTACAGTTATTAGCCCTGTCAAATGCCAGTAATATTAAACAGCTGCCATTAAAAACTTTATTGGTTCAATTAGAATTATTGGGCGTTTTAAGCGCAAAATTTAGCTACTTTGCTGACTTTAAATTTAAATTTTTGACACCAATAGAGCAAATTATTGGTAGCTTTGATGGTGAGCGTGCTGAGTTTTTACAACATATATTTCAAAGCGCCAAAATGAAAAAAGTGTGGGGTGAACCGGACTTTGAGTTAATGCAGACGCGTTTCCAAGCACCAAGAAAACGTATTGTTTCAGCGTTAGAATACTTAGCTGAGCAACAGCATATTGTTTTGGAAACGAAAAAGGCAACAGAGGTCTTTAGTGTCAATCGTCAGGCTTTAGAAAATGCTGATTTAGTTGAACAGTTGTTTAATTACTTCCTTGAAAAAGAGCAAGCAGAAATAGCGCGAATTACGCGGTTAGTAGATTTTTTTCAAAGTGATAAATGTTTAACAAAACAATTATCAAGCTATTTTGATGACCAATATGCACCTGAACGCTGTGGTCATTGCTCTGTCTGTCGACAACAAGTGGTAAAGTTATCATACTCGACTCATCAGCAAGCTATTAGCACAGAAACCATTGTTTTAGCTATCAAACAATTACAGCAACATTTTTCGACATTAAAAGTAGGTGCTGGACAACATAGCTATGGTGTTTCTATTGAAACTATTTGTCGTTTTTTATCTGGGATGAGTGTGCCTATTTTTACGCGTGCTAAAGTACGAAAGCTGAGTTATTTTGGTGTTTGTCAGTATATGCGCTATGGCGAGATTAAAAAGCTCGTTAATAGTCAACTAACGTAAGAATGTAAGGTGCGGTTTAGTGGGTTCTTATGCTCAGGAAAAGTCATATATCATTTAGCCAAGCTAAGCTTTACATCCTAACTTGGCAGTAATGAAGTTTAATGTTCGTGACCACAACCACCTTCGCTGTGCACATGGCCATGCGCCAATTCTTCTTCTGTAGCATCACGTACTTCTAATACTTCAACATCAAATTTTAAATCAATGCCTGCTAACGGGTGGTTTCCATCAACAGTGATTTGATCGTCTTGTACATCTATAACGATCACCGTTTGCTCACCTTCATCAGTAGTTGCGCGAAGCTGGCTACCAACATCTAAATCTTCAATTCCAGCGAACATCTCTTTTGGTACCGTCTGTACAAAACCGTCTTCACGTTGGCCATAAGCGTTATCAGCACTTACTTCAACTTCAAATTTATCGCCAGCTTCATGGCCAACAAGTGCATCTTCTAAGCCTGGAATTAGGTAATGTGAACCTTGAATAACTGCCAGTGGGCTATGATCGTATGAACTATCGATTAACGTATCTTCGCTGTCTGATACTGCGTAATGTAATACAACAACTTTGTTGTCAGAAATTTTCATAATGTGTCCTATTCAGCTTCTGCGCTTAAATTATATGGTAGTGGAGTTACGGTTAATCCCGATAACTGTTCTTTAATGCGTAATTCAGTCGATGGCTCAATGTCGTTGGCTAAAATCGCTTGAATATAAGTTTGCTGGTTGTCCGCTTGGTAAGCAGCTAATACATCACCTGCTTTACGCCAGTTTTCGCCAAGTTTTTTCTCAATAATATCACCGGTGCAAGCTTTAACTGATTGGCCGGTAAGCGAAAATAGTGCTCTTTTATTCTTACCTAGATATTGCATTCTGGCGACAGTTTCTTGCCCTAAGTAACAACCTTTGGTGAAGCTAATACCGTTAATTGCTTGCAGGTTTAGCATTTGCGGCACATATTCAGCAATAAATGGTTGAGAAAGAACTGGAAAACCTTCGGTTATTTCTAATAATTGCCATAAATTATTGTTAAATATTGGAATGTTGAGATTAGCGATAATATCGCCAATGTTTTGGTCGTTATCTATTACTAAATAACGATCTATTTTTCCTGCGATATAAACTAACGTGGTTGTGGCTAAATGAATAACAGGTGTTAATGTGTCTGGTACTCGCTGAAATAACGCTGCCATTTGTGTTGAGGCTTTATTGCCTGCAATTGCAAAATAGCGAGTGTTTGTTGATTTTTGAATTTCAACTTTAGCAAAAACGCCAAATTTTTTCAGCTCGGCTAGCGACTGCTCTAGTGAACTGGCAGGCTGTAACATTAAATATTCATCGTTACGCTCAATTAAACGAAAGGCAGAAAACACTTTGCCTTTAGCGTTACAGTGCGCACCAGTTAGCAACTTTTCATGTGCCAAACTATCGACATCACAGGTAACTTGCCCTTGTAAATATTTAGCTTGTTCTTCACCGGATAAAGAAATTGCAGCGAAATTTTCGAGGTTTATTGCAAATATCTCTGGCAACTCATCATAACTCGGTAAGTTATTGTTCATGGTGTTTATCATCCGACAGTTGTGCTGAAAAGGCTGTTAAGACAATAAATGAGGACATTTATCCCAATTACAACCATCTATTGGATTTTTTCTGCTATTTTATTGTAATAAATCTTGCTTAATTTAATGATCAATTCGTGGCTATTTTTGACTTGAATTTGTTAGAATATAAGAAGATTTAATTAATTAGGGTGATGTATGTCATTAACAGATAATAAGCCTCGACTGCGTTGGGCATGCCGACGCGGAATGTTAGAGCTAGATGTGCTTTTTATGCCATTTGTTGAAGAAGCGTATGATGAGCTTTCAGCTGAAAAAAAAGCAATTTTCGAGCGTTTGTTAGAGTGTCAAGATCCTGAGTTATTTGCTTGGTTTATGGGACATGAAACTTGTGAAGACAAAGAGCTTAACTCCATGGTGCAATTTATTTTACAGCGCATTAAAGTTTAATATTACAGTGTCGCCTTCACCAAATAAGGCGATATCAAAATTTATTGTACTCATAGTTACATGCTACATCATGATATTGTTATTCATTGGCTTTAAGTTATGGATAACAATGGTTGCACTTACGGTAGTGGCTCTGATCATTAGTCGTCAAACTTTCATCCTTTTTCAGTTACAAAAAACAACCATAGTTCCTTTAGCCCGTTATTTTCGTCAACCTATCGACTATTTTAGTTTAACGGAACTAGGTCTGTACCAAGGTGTTGACTCAGAAAAGCAGCAAATTTCGCCGAGCTCTCAGATAAATTTGTGGGGCTATTGGTTGATTTTTAATGACAAAAAACAACCTAATCGATTTATTTTCAAAGATAGTTTATCACCGCAAGATCGGGCGAGAGTAGCTCGTGTAGTTTTAAGGCAGCAACAAGCAGTGGCTAAACCGACAAAGTAAATAGTTTTGAATTAACTAACACTTCCCATAGCTAATACAATGTTTGCTAGGGAGTTAGCACTGTAATGTTTGTTTGCTCAAGCATTTTAGGGAAATCTAAAGTGTAGTGTAAACCTCTACTTTCTTTTCTTTTTAAAGCTGATTTTATAATTAATTCAGCCACTTGTACTAGGTTTCTAAGCTCTAGTAAATTATTACTAACGCGAAAGTGACGATAGTATTCTTCTATTTCACTTTGTAATAATTCCACACGATGTAATGCTCGTTCTAAACGTTTTGTTGTACGAACAATGCCAACGTAATCCCACATAAACAATCTTAGTTCGTGCCAATTATGTTGAATAACTACTTCTTCGTCTGAATCGGTAACTCGACTTTCATCCCATGCGGGTAGTTTCATATAAGGCTGCTTGTGGCTGAGGTTTGCCTCAATGTCTAATGCTGCCGCTCGTGCAAACACTAAACATTCAAGTAAGGAGTTGCTAGCCATTCGATTCGCACCATGTAAGCCGGTGTAAGACACCTCACCTATAGCATATAAATTTTCAGTATCCGTTTTGCCTTGTTTATTAATCATTACCCCACCACAGGTATAATGCGCAGCTGGCACCACCGGCATTGGCTGTTTAGTAATGTCGATACCAAGTGAACGAGTTTTTTCGTAAATGGTAGGAAAGTGCTGTTTGATAAACTCGCTTGATTTATGGCTGATATCTAAATACATACAATCAGCGCCTAAGCGTTTCATTTCAAAGTCGATGGCGCGAGCAACAATGTCACGAGGGGCAAGTTCAGCACGCTCGTCAAAGCTTGGCATAAAGCGGCTGCCATCAGGGCGACGTAAAATTGCGCCTTCGCCTCGCAGAGCTTCTGTTAATAAAAAGGTTCCGGCTTCTGGGTGAAACAAGCATGTTGGGTGGAATTGATTAAATTCCATATTTGCTACTCGACAGCCCGCTCGCCAAGCCATTGCAATACCATCACCACTGGCAACGTCAGGATTTGAGGTATATTGATATACTTTACTGGCACCACCTGTTGCTAAAATAGTTTTTTTAGCAAATATGCTTTCAACCTTTTCGCTATTGCGATTCCAAACATAAGCGCCAATACATTCCTTAGCGGCAGTTGTTTTATTCTCTCTACATACAAGATCAATTGCATTGTAGCGCTCAAAAATACGAATACGGCTATGGTTTTTAACTTGCGAGACTAAGGTTGTTTGTATAGCTTGTCCGGTTGCATCAGCGGCATGTAAAATACGACGGTGACTATGACCGCCTTCTCGGGTTAGATGGTAACGAATATCGCCATTTTCAGCTGGTTCATCACGATCAAAGTCAACCCCTTTATCAATTAACCACTCTAAGCAATCTTTCGCATTTTCTGCGGTATATTGTACGGCTGCTTCATCACATAATCCGGCACCAGCAATTAAAGTATCGTTTACATGTGCGGCGATGCTGTCATTTTCATCGAATACGGCTGCAACACCACCTTGCGCATAAAAAGTAGAGCCATCATTCACCTGGCCTTTGCTTAAGATAACTACATCGGCATTTTTTGCTAAATGAAGCGCTAATGATAAACCTGCCGCGCCACTACCAATAATTAAAACGTCGCAATTGTGTTGCTGATTCATATATTCTTGAAATTAAGGTACAATAATTGATAGCGCAATATTAACTTTTATTGCCGTGACAGAACAGCACAAAACAATTTTTATAAATAAAATTTAATTTTTTTCAATATTTATCGAACTTTTTAGCGCAAGGCTAGTCCTACTTGATGCGTTTGCCATGAGCCAGATGTAGAAAAGTTAAATGGTTAGTAGGAGATATGGCTCAAATGAGCGAACAGAACGTTGACCAAAAGTTGGTTGAGCGGGTACAACGTGGTGATAAAAACGCATTTAACCTGCTAGTAACTAAATATCAACATAAAGTAGCAAATCTGGTTTCGCGCTATGTAAAAAACCATAGTGATGTTCCAGATATAGTACAAGAAGCATTTATAAAAGCTTATCGAGCTTTACCAAATTTTCGTGGTGATAGTGCTTTTTATACTTGGTTATACCGTATTGCGGTTAACTGTGCGAAGAATCATTTAGTTGCAGGAGGGCGTAAGCCACCGGGTTCCGATATTGAAGTTGAAGATGCGGAAATGTATGACTCAGGCGAAGCATTACGTGAAAATGCCTCACCAGAGAAATTATTACTGACAAATGAAATTAAAAGTGTCGTATTTAAAACCATAGAACAATTGCCGGAAGATTTGCGTACCGCAATCAACCTAAGAGAGTTAGAAGGGTTAAGTTACGAAGAAATAGCAACAGTTATGGATTGTCCTGTTGGGACAGTACGTTCGAGAATATTTAGAGCGCGAGATGCTGTAGATAAAAAAATTAGACCATTGTTGCAACAGTAGTTAAGTCCAAGTCATAAACATAGTATTATGTGACAAAATTTTATTTTGTTAAGTAATTAATGAAGTGTTAGTTTTTAAGGTGTCATTATGAGTGAAAATAAGTTTGAGACAGTATCATCGATAGTTGATAGTTATCAGCAAAACGATGAAGTTATTGAGGAATTACTCAATGATAAGCACTCGTCTGCAACTTGGGAACGTTACCATTTAATGGGTGACGTAATGCGTGGCGAAACCTCAGAAGTGCTAAATTTAGATTTATCTTCTGAAATAGCTGCCGCTATTGCTGATGAACCAACCGTGTTAGCACCTAAAACGTCAACTGCTTTAACTGAAAAACTTAAAGCTAAAGTTGTACAATTTGCAAAACCATTTGGCCAAATGGCGATTGCGGCTTCTGCAGCAGGTTTAATGGTGATGGGGGTTCAACAAAATACAGCTGACACTGATATTATGTTGCCAGAAAACCAAGTCGTTAAAACTATACCGCTAGGTGGTATTGCTGAGCCGGTAAGCTTAAACTTTCAAGAAACAACTCGCTCAAGCGAAAAGCAAGCCTTTGTTGAGCAACAACGTCGTTTCCAAGCACTGTTATCTGATCATCAACAACAAATAAAATTAAGCTCTGTCACCGTCGGTGAGCAAGAAAAAAATGATAAGGCTGAAGAATCGGCTAAATGAAATTAATTCGTAGTCTGCTGTTATTGGTAACCATAAGCACATCAGTAACAGCCAATGAAACCGAACAAGCTGAACCTTGGCTTGAGCGTCTTGCACAATCTTTACAAACCCTCAATTTTAGCACTTCTTTTGTTGTGGTAAAAAATAACCAAGCAGAACCGTACCATTGGTTTCATGGTGTGAATGAAGCAGGTGACGAACTAGAAATTCTCTCACTACTCAATGGCCCGCGACGCGATGTTTTGCGTAAGAAAAATATTGTTAGTTATATTGAGCCTGAGTTACCGCCATATTCAGTTATTTCTCAACAAATATCAGGGCCTATTCCGGCAATATTGCGTAGTGATGCAACAAAGCTTTCACAAACCTATGACTTTATTTCTGTTGGTCGAAGTCGAGTTTTAGGTCGTCCAGCACAATTAATCCGTATTGTTTCTAAAGATATACATAGGTACGGACACTGGCTCTGGCTAGATCAAAAAACGGGTATGTTGCTTAAACTTGCAATCGCATCAAGAGGTGGCCAGCTTTTAGAGCAAATACAGTTTACTCATTTAGATATCACACCTGATTTAGGTGAGAGTTTAAAACAATTAGAGCAATCTAGTTTACCAAAAGTTATTGAGATACCAGAAGGGTATCAGCAGCAAACATTACAATGGCAAGTTAAATGGTTACCTGCTGGATTTAAACAACGAAATGCTAACCGTCATCGCATTTCTGCAACTAAAAAGCCTGTGGAATTTATGTTGTTTAATGATGGCATTGTTGATGTCTCTGTTTATGTAAATGCCAGTGAAGATAAACAACGAGCAACAGATTATGTAATGGACGGCGCTACTGTTGTACTAAACCAAGTTGTCAATGGCTTTGAGGTTAGTGTTGTTGGAAAAATTCCCGCGAAAACGGCAAAAGCTATTGCCGACTCTGTGGTGTTGTTACCTAAACCTGCGCCATGATTGAAGAGAATGCAACTGTTGTTGCTATCGAAGAAGATAACGTCACCGTTACTAGCGAATTAAAATCCGCTTGTAGCGGTTGCCAGCAAGTGGATAATTGCGGTAGTGGCCAAGTCGCAAAAGCTTTTCCACAAAAAAAACTCACCTTAACGGTTCAATCAACCCTGCCATTAAAGTTAGGCGACAATGTTATTTTAGGGTTAAATGAATCTGCTTTATTATCATCGGCTTGGCAAGTTTATATTTGGCCTTTATTAGGATTGTTGATGGCTTCTTGGTTTGGTCAATGGGCCTTTAATCAGCAACATATTACTCATGAACTTTTTGCGGTCGTTTTTGCTCTTATTGGCAGCTATGGCGGTTTTTCGCTTGCTAAAAAGCAACAAAGTAAAAGTGAGAATTGTGCAGAATTGGCGCCTAAAATCTTGCGTCTACAGCCGAAAAGTATCGCGATTACAGAAATCACAGACTGAATCGCAACAAAAGATAGCCCCAGCGCGCTAAATTAGCTAAAATCTCGCCATTATTGAATTAACAACAAGCTTATTTGACTTTCCATTTATGAAACATATTCGAAATTTTTCCATCATTGCCCATATCGATCACGGTAAATCAACGCTTTCAGATCGCCTGATACAACATTGTGGTGGCTTACAAGAACGTGAAATGGAAGCCCAAGTACTTGATTCAATGGACATTGAACGTGAACGTGGTATTACTATTAAAGCGCAAAGTGTAACCTTAGACTATAAAGCTAAAGATGGTGAAGTGTATCAGCTTAACTTTATCGATACGCCAGGTCATGTTGATTTCTCGTACGAAGTTTCTCGCTCATTAGCATCTTGTGAAGGTGCACTGTTGGTTGTTGATGCTGGGCAAGGTGTTGAAGCACAAACCGTTGCTAACTGTTACACCGCAATCGAGATGGACTTAGAAGTTCGAGCGATATTAAATAAAATTGATTTACCACAAGCGGATCCAGACCGTGTTAGTGAGGAAATTGAAGACATTATTGGTATTGATGCTACTGGTGCAGTGCAATGTTCGGCAAAAACGGGTATTGGCATTGAAGATGTTTTAGAAGACATCGTTGAAAATATTCCTGCACCACAAGGTGAAGCAGATGCACCGTTACAAGCATTAATTATCGACTCTTGGTTTGATAATTACCAAGGGGTTGTTTCACTGGTTCGTATTATGAATGGTGAAGTGAAAAAAGGCGATAAAATGGTGGTTATGTCGACAGGGCAAACCCATATTATAGACAAAGTTGGTATTTTTACGCCGAAACAAACAGATACTGGTGTTTTGAAAACTGGTGAAGTTGGTTTCATTATTGCTGGTATTAAAGAAATTCATGGTGCACCGGTAGGTGATACCATTACAATTTCTAAGAAAGAAGCGGAAAGTGCGCTTCCTGGTTTCAAAAAAGTTCAACCACAAGTTTATGCGGGCATTTTCCCTATCAGCTCTGACGACTATGAGAACTTTCGTGATGCTTTAAATAAACTGAGCTTAAATGATGCTTCTTTATTTTTTGAGCCAGAAAATTCATCTGCATTGGGCTTTGGTTTCCGTATCGGGTTTTTAGGTATGTTGCACATGGAGATAATTCAGGAGCGTCTTGCTCGTGAGTATGATCTTGACTTGATAACAACCGCGCCAACTGTAAATTATGAAATTGCCTGTACTAATGGCGAAGTTTTATCAATTGATAATCCAAGTGATTTACCTGCAATTAATAACATAGATGAAATTCGTGAGCCGATAGTGCAGGCGAATATTTTAGTACCACAAGAGCATTTAGGTAACGTCATTACCTTATGTATCGAAAAGCGTGGCGTACAAAAAGATATTATTTACCATGGTAACCAAGTCGCAGTTACATATGAATTACCAATGGCCGAAGTAGTTATGGACTTTTTTGATAAGTTAAAATCAACCAGTCGTGGCTATGCATCGTTAGATTACCATTTTGTACGTTTTGAAGCGGCAGATATGGTACGAGCAGACGTTATGATCAATGGTGACCGTGTTGATGCCTTAGCTATGATTACTCACCGTAGCAATTCAGTTGCTCGTGGCCGTATGTTAGTGGAAAAATTAAAAGAGCTTATTCACCGTCAAATGTTTGATATCGCAATTCAAGCAGCAATAGGTAACAATGTTATAGCCCGCACAACAGTAAAGCAGTTACGTAAAAACGTTACAGCGAAATGTTATGGTGGTGATGTTTCTCGTAAGAAGAAACTACTACAGAAACAGAAAGAAGGTAAGAAACGCATGAAGCAAGTGGGTAACGTAGAAGTGCCACAAGAAGCGTTTTTAGCCGTACTTAAATTAGATAAATAGTTAGTGTTAAAACTAAGGAAATAGTAGGAACAATATGGCAGTTTATTTTTCAATATTTTTGGTGATAGTGACGGTTGTTACCGGCATTGTTTGGCTGGCTGATAAGTTTTATTTAGCGCCACAACGACAACTAAAGCTTGCCGATGCTCAGGCTCAATGTGACACGCCACTAAGTGATGATATTGCTGAAAAAATTGTTGAGCCATCTGTCCTTGTCGATACGTCCGTACAAATCTTTCCTGTAATTGCTTTCGTATTAATTTTACGTTCATTTATATATGAGCCGTTTCAAATACCGTCAGGTTCAATGATGCCAACCTTATTGGATGGTGATTTTATTCTCGTGAATAAATTTAATTATGGACTGCGCGATCCCGTTGCCCGTAATAAATTTTTTGAGAATGGCTTACCTGAGCGTGGTGATGTTGTGGTATTTAAATACCCAATTAACCCACAAATTGATTATATCAAGCGTGTTGTAGGTTTACCTGGTGACAGAGTTATCTATCGCGATAAATCTATCTATATTCAACCAGCATGTGATGCTTCGCAAGATAGTTGCCCTAAACTTGAAAAGGTAATCACAGAGTTTGTTAGCAAAGGTGATTATTCATCTTATGGCCGAGAGCTTTACCGTTATACCGCTACTATGGGTGAGAAAACCCATGATTTGCTAATTGATAACGGTACTTCAGCTAAACGTCAAAGTGCTGCTTTTTGTCGTAGTGCAGAACATAATTTGTGTCAACAAGCGGGTACAGCACGTGATGAATTTGTTGTACCTAAAGGACAATATTTTGTCATGGGTGATAACCGAGACAATAGCCTAGATGGACGGTTTTGGGGCTTTGTTGCCGAAGAGAATTTAGTAGGTGAAGCTGTAGCTATCTGGATGAGTTTTGATTTTGAACGTGGCCCAGAGAGCCTCTTACCTGATTGGGTACCAACAGGCGTTCGCTTCTCTCGTATTGGTGGAATTGAATAGCTGTGTTAAATACTCCGGTCGCAATCGCGCGATTATCAAAAAAAATAGGCTATAGTTTTAAAGAGCCAAAATTATTGTTGCAAGCATTAACACACCGTAGCGCGAAAGGTGCACATAACGAGCGCTTAGAGTTTTTAGGTGATTCAATATTAGGTTTTGTTATTGCTGAAACTTTATTTAAAAAGTTTCCACAGCATGCTGAAGGCGATTTAACGCGTATGCGCTCAAGCCTTGTAAAAGGTGTTACTTTAGCTGAAGTTGGGCGTGGTTTTGATTTGGGCCAACACCTTATTTTAGGGCCTGGAGAGTTAAAAAGCGGTGGTCATCGTCGAGACTCTATCCTTGAAGATGCCATTGAAGCAATTATTGGTGCGGTTTATCTCGATTCAGATTTGCCAACTTGCCAACGATTAATATTGTCTTGGTTTGAACAGCGTTTAAATGATATTAAACCAGGTAATGAGCAGAAAGATCCAAAAACACGCTTACAAGAATACTTGCAAGGACGAAAAATCCCTTTACCTCTATATGAAGTGATTAATACTACGGGGCAGTCGCATAATCAGCAATTCACTGTGCGTTGCACCACAACAGTATTGGATAAAGAAGTGATCACAAAAGGCAGTAGCCGTCGTAAAGCTGAACAGTCGGCTGCTTTGCAAGTTTTAACATTAATCGAACAAGCAAAATAAGCTTTTCGACACCTTAAGTTGATATCGAACTCATGACAACAGAACAAAATTATTGTGGTCTTATTGCCATCGTTGGCCGTCCAAATGTTGGTAAGTCTACCTTACTGAATAGTTTACTAGGCCAAAAGGTAAGTATTACATCCCGTAAGCCACAAACTACTCGCCATCGTATTCTCGGTATTTTAACCGAAGCACATCATCAAGCTGTTTTAGTTGACACCCCAGGTTTACACTCTGAAGAAAAACGTGCAATTAATCGGCTAATGAACCGTGCTGCTAGTAGTACGTTAGCTGAAGTCGAAACTATTATATTCTTGGTTGAAGGTACCCATTGGACAACCGATGACGAAATGGTGCTAACAAAAATCAAAAACAGTGGCGCACCTTGTGTACTCGTCGTTAATAAAATTGACAATGTACAAGATAAAGAAAGCTTGTTACCACACTTGCAAAAGTTAGGTGCAATGCATGACTTCGCTGATATTGTGCCTATTTCTGCCAGTAAAGGTGATAATGTCGATGCCATTAAAGATATTTGTTTAAAAGCTTTGCCTGAGGGTGAGTTTTGGTTTCCTGAAGACTATATTACTGATCGCTCAAGTCGATTTATGGCGTCAGAAATTATTCGTGAAAAATTAATCCGCTTTACTGGTGATGAATTACCTTATTCAACGACTGTTGAAATTGAGCAATTTAAAGTTGATGAGAAAGGTATTTTACACATTAATGCCTTAGTACTTGTTGAGCGTAATAGTCAAAAGCGCATGGTAATTGGTAACAAGGGCGAAAAACTTAAAGTTATTGGGCAAGAAGCCAGACGTGATATGCAAACCTTGTTCGATCGCCAAGTATTCTTAGAAACTTGGGTAAAAGTTAAATCGGGTTGGGCGGATGACGAAAGGGCATTAAGAAGTTTAGGCTACGGTGATGATTATTCAGGCTAAGCAACTTATTAAGAGAACTTGATGCAGGAAACAACGCAGCTAGCTTTTGTTTTACATAGTCGACCATATCGCGAAAACCAAGTATTGGTCGATTTATTAACAGAAAACGACGGTAAAGTTGCCGCGTTAAGTTATGTTGGTCATTCAAGCAAATCTTCACGTAAAGCTTTGTTACAACCATTTCTTCCCATTCAAATTACGCTAAAAGGGCAACATGCGCTAAGAAACTTAGCACGTGTTGAGCCGGCAGGAAAGTCGAGCCTTTTAAAACAAAAGGCGCTATTTAGTGCATTTTATATTAACGAATTATTAGTTAAGTTATTACCAGAAAGTATCCCGTGTGCTGAGCTCTTCTATCAGTACCAATTAAGCTTAAATTCCTTATTAAACATTAATGAAATAGAAGTAATATTACGTCAATTTGAATTAATGCTTTTGGCAGAACTTGGTGTTTCTTTTGACTTTACAATAGTTTTTGAACACACTGCTTCAGGGTTTTATTATTTGCCCGAAGACGGCTTTATTCCTGCTTATACTGCGCTGAAACAGCAATGTTATGATCGCACACAATTACAGGCAATTGCTGATGATAATTTTTCAGATCCATTAACATTAGCAACGCTTAAAGCATTAATGAGACAAGTGATTAATCACTTACTTGCTGGTGTACCATTAAATAGCCGTAAACTTTTTAGTAAAACAAAAAATTCATAAGCAAACAGATATGCTGGTAATTCTAAGCAATCAACAGATTAATGAAATAAGAGATTAAACATGAAAGATATTTTATTAGGTGTAAATGTAGATCATATTGCAACATTACGACAAGCCCGAGGCACTAATTATCCTGATCCTGTTTACGCTGCCTCAGTTGCTGAACATGCTGGCGCTGATGGTATTACTGTGCATTTACGTGAAGATCGACGCCATATTCAAGATCGCGATATTCATGTGTTAAAGCAAACGTTGCATACCCGTATGAATTTAGAAATGGCAGTTACCGAGGAAATGCTCGATATCGCTTGTGATGTTAAACCGGTATTTTGTTGTTTAGTACCAGAGAAGAGAGAAGAGTTGACCACTGAAGGTGGCTTAGACGTAGCTGGGCAACAAGAAAAAATTGATGATGCGGTCGCTAAGTTAACAGCAGCAGGTATTGAAACCAGCTTATTCATTGACGCAGATAAAAAGCAAATTGACGCTGCGTTAGCGAGTAAAGCCGGGTACATTGAAATTCATACTGGACAATACGCTGATGCTACTAATGAAGTCGAGCAACAAGAAGAACTTGAGCGACTAGTTGAAGGTATTAAGTATGCACATGGCTTGGGTTTAAAAGTAAACGCAGGCCACGGTTTGAATTATTTTAATGTTAAACCTATTGCTGCTATTCCTGAAATTATTGAGTTAAATATTGGTCATGCCATTATCGCCAGAGCGGTTATTGACGGTTTAGATAAAGCTATACGCGATATGAAACGCTTAATGCTTGAAGCTAGAGGCTTAGTATAATTACCATGTTTAATCGATTATTTTAGTAATAGATAAGGAGTAGCTTTGTCAGTTATTGGAATTGGTACAGACATTGTCGATATTCGTCGTATCGCTAAAATGACACAAGCAGCGCAATTGCGCTTAGCTAAACGTGTTTTAACGGCCAATGAACTGCAACGTTTCAATAGCATTAAACAGCCAGAGCGTTTTCTTGCTAAACGTTGGGCTGGAAAAGAAGCTGCAGCGAAAGCTCTGGGCACCGGCATTGCTGCTGGTGTTTCATTTCAACATTTTGAAATTACCTCACTGCCTTCAGGCCAACCAAGGCTAGTTCTGAGTTCGCAGGCCCTTGCTTTGGCACAACAACTTGGTGCTAAAACTTGGCATATATCACTTTCTGATGAAGTTAAATATGCGACAGCATTTGTCGTATTGTCTTTATAAAACGCGCATATTACTGAACAAATAATGCACGTCGGAATTATTTTTCATAAGAATAGCGGCTAGAAATAATTTTTGTTCTATACTTAAATTACGATTAGTGGATTTATTTTTAGTCGCTGTGGCATTAGGAGTTGATATGCAGTCGCAAAAACAGCCAATAGTAGATAGACGTCAAGAGCCTCCAGAGCAGTCAGTATGGTGGTCTAAATTGTCACTCGCACAAAAATTTTCTGCTAGTAGCTTAGGTAAGTTTGGTTATGAGCTGCGTTTTGTTCGTAATGAACAAGGACATAGTTTAGCGGTATTGATGTGTAATACCGGTGTTGCTGTTATCACCGAAGATGGTGATATCAATACATCACCCACTATAAAGGTTCGTTAATCTTTTTACTTCAGTTTTACTTAATAGTATTGTGCTATTAAAGCTTTTTAATAAACTCTGTTGAGTCTTCTAATACTAAATCTATTTGTTCAAAGAATTCAAAGAATTCTGGTTCTAAATCATCTAAGGCTATGCCACGTTTTAACTCTGTTTCTAGTTCATGAGTCACTTTACCTAAACTTGGTACCCCAGAATAACAACAGGCGCCATTAAGTTTATGAATTAATACTTTAAGCTGCTCAATATCTTGTGAAATTAAAGCCTCAGAAATATTGCTTTTACTTTCAGGTAAACTATTAACTAAGCCAATAAACATATCTTTTGCCAAAGCCTCTTTTTGACCGGCTCGTTTTAAAGCTAAAGGCCAATCAATAATTGCTGGTCGCCTATTCGCAACAGTTTCTTTTACTGGCGTCACATGTAGCTTTTTATCGTTAGCTAACAAGCTTGAATCGCAATACTCATAAATGGTGTGATGTAACATGGCTTCGTCAATCGGCTTTGTCATAAATGAATTAAAGCCTTTTTCAAGCAAACGATCTTTTTCTTCACCTAGCACATGTGCAGTGACCGCAATAACAGGGGTATGTTCGTTCAAAGTTTGTTGGCGGATAAGTGAAAGGGCAGAAATACCGTCAAGCACTGGCATTTGAATATCCATAAATATCAGTGCAAACTTTTCGTGTCGGCATAATTCAACTGCTTGTGCACCGTCTGTTGCGGTTGTTACTTCGTGTACTTGTTCAAGCAGTAATTCATTTATTAGTTTTAGGTTGGCATCATTGTCGTCAACGGCAAGCACTTTAATTGGAACTTTTTGCTCTGGTAAGTCAAATAATTGCGTGAGTTCAGGCGTTGTAATTGGCAGCAATGTTTTGCTTAATCTTTGAATCGTTACCGGTTTACTAATACAGGTTTTAGCGCCACTAGAGATTAATGCTTCATGCAAGCTTGGTGAATTACTGTTTATTGCCAAGTGCACTGATGGAACTATGTCTTGTAAATCGAAAACTAGTGCTTTTAGTTCATTCAAGGCTGCTGGTGTTACATCATGCCCAATTAATGCAAAATCAAAAGAAGAAGCCTGTTCTTTGTCTGCTAACAATGCTTCAATTTCGCTTGGTTGGGTTAAGCAAGTTATGTTCATTTGCCAGCTTGATAAAATTTCGGTCGTTGCTAATCGACTAGCTGCGTGAGGCTCATAATATAAAATATTTTTATTAATTAAGTTCTCAGGCACAGGCTGCGCTAAGCTAGAAATAGGGTTAAGTTCACATTGAAGTGTAAACCAAAATGTAGAGCCTTCATTTTCTACACTGTCAAAGCCAATACTACCGCGCATTTCAGCAACTAAGCGCTGTGAAATAACAAGCCCTAAGCCAGTACCACCATAAATTCGGGTAACACTTTTATCAGCTTGTCCAAATGCTTCAAAAATTGAGTTTTTTTGCTGGCTTGATATGCCAATACCGGTATCTTGCACGGTAACTTTCATTTTATATAGATTTTTAGCAATAACATTACCGTCAATATTAATATCGACAGAACCTTTGTCAGTAAACTTAATAGCATTACTGGCCAAGTTAACGAGAACTTGTTTGATGCGCATTGCATCACCAATTAATGAGTCAGGTAGTTGTGGGCTAATACGCAAAGATAGCTCAATATTTTTCATATGAGCGCTAGGGGCCAACAATGTTAAGGTTTCTTCAACAGACTCTCGAATAGAAAAAGGGATATTTTCAATAACCATTTTGCCTGCATCAAGCTTAGAGAAATCGAGAATATCATTAATGATTGATAATAAATTGCCAGCGGAACGTTCGATAGTTTCTAAGTGGTCACGCTGAGTATCGCTTAGTGGGGTTTTTAACACCTGTCGGGTAAAGCCAATAACACCATTTAAGGGAGTTCGTAATTCGTGACTCATATTCGCTAAAAATTCTGATTTAACTTTATTAGCGTCTTGAGCTTTGCGCTTTGCAATATCAAGCTCAACGTTTTGAATTTCAAATTGCTCTAAACTCTCCCTTAAATCTATGGTTGCTTGATCAACACTACGTTGCATCTCATCTTGGAAATCACCAAGCGATTGTGCCATGGCATTGACACCGTTTTTCAAGAAATTTAGCTCGCCAACTAATTGACCACTGATACGACTTTCTATTTTACCTTCTCGAATACGATCAACGGCAAGCACCATAGATGCAATAGGGCGAGTGACACTGTTTAGTAACTTAAATGAGAAAATTGCACTAACAATAATCCCTGCTAGCAGAATAAAGAAAGTTGTAATCAGCAAGCGTTGTTGCTGATATTTTATTGTACTTTTATCAATTTGAATGGCGATATAGCCAATAATATCATTATTATTGGCTAATGCTGCCGTATTATTATGCTGGGTAAATTCATCAATAATTGGCGAGCGATAAACAAGGAATTCGCCAAAGTCATCGAACTGGGTTCGTGTTGGTAAACTTTGCCCTGCTTTAATACGCATAGTATGAGTATCGCCGTGATAGGCACTAGTGACAAATACTTGATTATCTTTAGTAAAAATAGCAATACTTTTAACGATATCAGACTGACTGCGATGGCTAAAGCCGATCAGTGTTCTTAAATTATCTCTATTTTTTGCTAATAATGGCGCGGCGCTACTAATCGCCAACGGATCGATAATGCTCGTTGCACGTTGGTAAATAAATTGGTCAAGTTCATGATAACGACCGTAGGATAGGTAGCCTGCAATAATGATACTGATAATGGCAGTTGGCACGATCGTAAGTAAAATACCCCAATCTTTCAGGCTTATTTTATGCATTTTTTGCCAGTTTTTAGTGTAAAATAATAGAGTTAATAACCGTATAATGGCACAGTTCAGGCCAATACCAAATAGAAAATAATACACTTTAACAGCAAATATTCGAAATTTGCTGTTTGTTGATGGTAAAGACAAATCGCTATGGCAAATTTTTTTAAAGCAAGTCCTAAAAAGTCACCTGTGCAAAAGCAAATTACAGTTACTGTAAATCGCCTTGATCAACAAGGCTGTGGCGTTGCCAGCGTTGGTAAGAAACCTTTGTTTATTGAAGGTGTTTTACCGGGGGAAGTTGCACAAGTAAACATCTATCAGCAGAACAACAAATACGCAAAAGGTAAGTTAGTTAAGTTGCAAAAAAGTAGCGCTGAGCGTGAAGAAGTCAAATGTCGTCACTATTATCAATGTGGTGGTTGTAATCTCCAGCACTTGCAATACCCTCAACAAATTACCTTTAAACAAAACAAAGTAGAGCAATTATTTGCACGTCAAAATTTAGCCGAAAATTTGCCATGGCGGCAAGCAATTATTAGTAGTGCTTGGCATTATCGTCGTAAAGCACGAATTGGCGTTCAATATAATAAACGTGGTGAGCCGGTTATTGGTTTTCGTCAACGTGAAAGTAACAATTTAACGGCAATAAAATGTTGTCCGGTGTTAACGCAAGAGTTTACTGAGATATTTATAGAGTTAAGAGACATATTACCCAAGTTATCTGGCAAAAATGCTATTGGTCATGTTGAGGTTATTGCTGCTAACGAAAATGCTTTAGTGGTGCGCCAATTAACAAAAATGTCGACGGCTGATAAACAACTATGGCAAAAATTTTCCGATAAAAATCATTGGCTAATTTTTATCGACGATGGCAAGCAGCAGCTTCAACTATTAAATGATGAGTTATTATTGGAAAGTCACCTGCTATCTTACTCATTGAGTGACTCGGTACGTATTGAATTTTCAAGTCGTGATTTCATTCAAGTTAATCATGATATTAATCAACAGATGATAGCGCAAGCGTTGTCTTGGCTGAACTTGAAGCAAGATGATGTGGTTCTAGATTTATTTTGTGGTTTAGGGAACTTTAGTTTACCTATTGCGCAAAAAGTGAAGTCAGTAGTGGGAGTAGAAGGTGTGCAAACTATGGTGGCACGTGCTACCGCTAACGCTGAACAGAATGCACTAGATAATTGCCAATTTTTTCAGGCAGATTTAAATAGTGGCTGGTCTGAGCAATCGTGGGCACAAAAACGCTACAATAAAGTGCTGCTCGACCCTGCTCGTGCTGGCGCTTATGAAGCATTAACACAATTAGTAAAATTAAATATTAATACGCTTTTGTATGTTAGTTGCGATCCGTCTTCTCTAGCTCGTGATGCAAAGCTGTTAGTTGAATACGGTTATAAAATTGAAAAAATAGCGATTATGGACATGTTTTCGCAAACAAAGCATGTTGAAACTATGGTAATGTTTACGCTGTAGACTGCTATTCATAATTATACAGTATTGCAGTGGTATAAGGTTAAAGGTAGGGAAGTCGATGGTTTCAGTACGTAAATCACACCAAATGTCAGCAGCAAGCTTTGAGCAGTGGCTTGACACACTAGATATAAATACAGCTAAAAAAAATGCCTTAGAAAAGTTGTGGCAACAAGTGCATCATTTTTTTGAAGATAATACCTTATGTCAAACTAAGTCGTTAGAAATGGTGGAAATACTATCAGGTTTAAACCTTGATACTGAGTCATTATGCGCTGCTTTTATATGTCCTCTCTATGAATATAACTACCTATCTTTAGATTATATTGAAGAGCACTTTTCAAAACAGGTTTTCTTGTTATGTAAAGGTGTTAGTCAAATGGAAGCGATTAAGGCGCTACAACAATCTCAGTCAAACCAAGTCAGTGCAAATCAAATTGATAATATTCGCCGAATGTTATTGGCAATGGTTGAAGATGTGCGCGCAGTAGTTATTAAGCTTGCAGAACGTTTATGCCATTTGCGCATGGTTAAAAATAGCGACGAAGAAACTCGTGTATTAGCGGCTAAAGAGACCGCTAATATTTATGCACCATTGGCAAACCGTTTAGGTATCGGCCAGCTGAAATGGGAATTAGAAGATGTATCGTTTCGCTATTTACACCCTGAGGTATATAAAAGTATTGCCAAACAGTTAGATGAAAAGCGCTTAGACAGAGAACGCTATATGGTTGACTTTGTTGATAATGTTTCAGAACAATTAAAAGACTCTGACATAAAAGGCATTGTTTACGGGCGCCCGAAGCATATCTATAGTATTTGGAAGAAAATGCAACAAAAGTCGTTAGACTTCGAACAGTTGTTCGACGTGCGTGCAGTTCGAATTGTGGTTGAAGAGTTGCAAGGCTGTTATGGTGCGTTGGGTTTAGTGCATACCAGTTGGAAGCACTTACCAAAAGAGTTTGATGATTATGTAGCGACACCAAAAAGTAATGGTTATCAATCTATCCACACTGTGGTTATCGGCCCGGAAGGTAAAGCAATTGAAGTTCAAATAAGAACTCAGCAAATGCATGATGATGCTGAATTAGGTGTTGCCGCTCATTGGCGCTATAAAGAAGGCAGTGCCAGTGGCAAAACTACAGGGTTTGACGAGAAAGTTAGTTGGTTGCGAAAAATTTTACAATGGCAAGAAGACGTTTCAGAAAGTGGTGAATTAATCGATGAGTTACGCAGCCAGGTATTTGAAGATCGCATTTATGTTTTTACGCCAAGTGGTGATGTTGTTGACTTGCCAAGTGGCGCAACGCCGCTAGATTTTGCTTACTATATACATTCTAATGTTGGTCACAGTTGTATTGGTGCAAAAGTTTTTGGCAGAATTGTCCCGTTTACTCATAAGTTGCAAACGGGTGATCAAGTTGAGGTTTTACGTAGTAAAACACCCAACCCAAGCCGAGATTGGCTAAATCCGAGCTTAAATTATATCCATACACCAAGAGCTAGGGCAAAAGTTCAGCACTTCTTTCGCTTACTTGACCGAGATAAAAATATAGCTAGTGGCAAAGAGCTATTAGAAAATAGTTTGAATAAAGTACAGCTATCATTAGCAAAAGTTGATCTAACCTTAGCGACAGAGCGCTTTAATTTAACCACTAATGAAGATCTGCTTGCTGGCATTGGCTCAGGCAATATACGCTTGTTGCAAGTGGTCAACTTTTTACAGCAACTTGACGCGAAATCAAAGCCAGAACAAGAAATAGACCCTCAAAGTTTAGTGCGACAGCCACAACAAAGTGGCACTCAGGCGGTTGATAGTAATGGTATTACTGTTTCAGGAGTGGGTAATTTATTGACTCATATGGCTAAATGCTGTCAGCCTGTACCGGGTGATGAAATATCGGGTTTTATTACACAAGGGCGAGGAATATCAGTTCACCGTCTAGATTGTGAGCAGCTTGCTAATGCCTTATCTCAACAACCTGAGCGTGAAGTTGACGTGCAATGGGGAATAGATAATAAACAGAACTATCAAGTTAATATTAAAATTATTGGTAGTGATCGCCAAGGTTTACTGCGTGATATATCTACGATAATTTCCAATGATAGGGTCAGTATTATTGGCTTAGAAAGTAATACTGATCATGCAAAACAAAGTATGAGTATGATTATCAAAATTGAAATTGGTAACAATGAAGCCTTAGTGCGCTTAATGGCCAAACTAAATCAGCTTGATGATGTTATTGAAGTGAGAAGGCTATAACCAATGAGTAAGTCGAGTAAATAATGCTAACAGTAAAACCATCAATGGAAAAACTACGCTGGATCATGCAGCAATTACGTGATCCAAAAACAGGTTGTCCATGGGATTTAAAGCAAACCTTTGCCTCAGTAATACCGCATACCATTGAAGAGGCTTATGAAGTAGCTGATGCGATTGAGCAAGGAGACTTTGCTGAGCTTGAAAAAGAGCTTGGCGATTTGTTGTTTCAAGTAGTTTTTTATAGTCAGCTTGGCGCCGAAGAGAAACGTTTTGATTTTGACAGTGTTGTTGCGGCGGTATGCGAAAAGTTGATTCGTCGCCATCCACATGTTTTTGCACTTAGTGATTTTAGTTCTGATGCTGAAATAAAAGCCAATTGGGAAAATGAAAAAGCAAAAGAGCGCCAACAAAAAAATAATGATCAAGCCTTGAGTGTTTTGGCTGATATTCCAAAAAGCTTACCGGCACTGTCGCAAGCTGCAAAAATTCAAAAACGTTGTGCCCATGTTGGCTTTGACTGGGATAATATTGATGACGTATTTGCTAAAGTTGAAGAAGAAGTTCAAGAAGTTAAAGCAGAGCTACATCAAAATGAAACGGCATTAGCGGAAGAGCTTGGTGATTTAATGTTTGCTGTAGTTAATTTATGTCGTCACGCTAAACAAGACCCAGAAGCCTTATTACGCCAAGCTAATACTAAGTTTACTAAGCGCTTTAATAGTGTTGAAAAGCAAGTTCAAATATCAAATAAGACGTTTGAACAACATTCATTAGCAGAGCTAGAAGCATATTGGAAGCAAGTAAAATTGAAAGAAAAGTCTGCGCATTAACTGAGTTTAAACAGTAAGCCTATTTAGCATTTAGCGGTCATTATTTTTGAAAAATGTTCACTTATTGCTGCTGGCTTTCTTAGTGGATGCACCCTAGCCAGCAATAGACAAGTACAAGAGAGCCACACGAATAAATAATAACAAGAGGTAGAAATGACTGTATTACCTGCATTAGTTGATTGCACCTTAGCACTTGATAATAATATCGCTACTTTAACCTTCAATCGTCATGACGTTCGCAATGCATTAACAAGTACAGCAATTGCTGATGATATTGTTAAAACGGCTGACTGGATTAATACTACTCCCGAGATTGCGGTACTTATTATCACAGGTGCAGGCTCAGCCTTTTCATCTGGTGGCAACATTAAAGATATGGCTGAACGTTCTGGCGATTTTGCTGGTGATGTTCAAGAATTAGAGCGACGTTATCGTGAAGGTATTCAGCGTATACCTTTAGCGTTACATAAGTTAGAGGTTCCTATCATTGCTGCAGTCAATGGACCAGCGATAGGTGCTGGTTTTGATATCGCCAATATGTGCGATATTCGAATAGCATCAACAAAGGCAAAGTTTGGTGAAACCTTTGTAAACTTGGGTATTATCCCAGGTGACGGTGGAGCATGGTTTATGCAGCGTTTAATTGGTTATCAAAAAGCGGCTGAGCTAACTTTTACGGGCCGAGTAATTGATGCTAGTGAAGCAAAAACTATCGGTGTTGTATTGGATGTTACTGAGCCAGATGGGCTACTTAATCGCGTAAATAAACTTGCGAGTGAAATGGCCGCAAAACCTGTAGCCTCTTTGCGATTGACTAAACGGTTAATGAAATTAGCTCAACGAACTGAATTACCTGACTTTCTTGATATGTGTGCGGTGTTTCAAGGTATGTGCCATAACAATCCAGAGCACTTAACTGCCGTTAATGTGATGTTGGAAAAATTAGCAAAATAGTTAAATATTGGTAAGAACCCTCAACCAAGAAAGCCGTCAACGGATAAAAATTGCTAGCTAAATAAAAGTCGATTACCTGCATAGTGATCGACTAATCTAGTGCTGGCACAATTGCTAACTTAATACTATTTTTGCATTGCTAGCGCGGCAATATATTGCGTAATGCGTCTATGAAGCTATCAATAGCTACTTTATCAATATCAAGGTGAGTAACAAAGCGGATAGGGTTGCCTGCTGTTATTAAAATGTCTTTAGTTTTCAGCTGCTCAACCATGCTTTCCATATCGATATTTTTTGCAAACTTTGCAAATACCATATTTGTTTCAACATGCGCTTGGTTAACTTCAACTCCTGGCAATATGCTTAAGCATTGAGCAAGATATTTTGCGTTGTCATGGTCTAGTTGGAGTCTTTTCGAGTTTTGTTCCAATGCTATTTTTGCTGCTGCCGCAATTACACCTGCTTGTCTCATTCCTCCACCTAGCACTTTACGCCAACGTTTTGCGCTTTTGATTACTTGCTCAGAGCCAAGTAAAATTGAGCCAATAGGAGCACCTAAACCTTTTGATAAACAAACCGACATGGAATCGACATGTTGGCTTAGCTCAGTGATATCAACATTTAGTGCGGTTGCAGCGTTGTAGATTCTGGCGCCGTCTAAATGTAGTTTAATTTTATGGGTGTTTGTAAAAGCACGCGCTTGTTCCATATAGTTTATAGGGAGAACTTTACCATTAATGGTATTTTCAATACTGAGTAAAGTGGTGCGAGCAAAATGACTGTCGTCGGGTTTTATTGCCGATGCTAATTTATTAAAGCATAGTGTACCGTCTTTTTCGTTTTCTATAGGTTGTGGTTGAATTGAACCTAATACTGCGGCTCCCCCACCTTCAAACTTGTAATTATGTGCATGTTGACCACAAAGGTATTCGTCGCCACGTTGGCAATGTGCCATTAAGGCTAATAAATTAGCTTGAGTGCCTGAACTACAAAATATGGCTTGTTCAAAATTGTGTCGTTTTGCTGCCCAAATCTCCAGTTCGTTTACCGTTGGGTCGTCACCATAAACGTCATCCCCTACTTCGGCGGTTGCCATTGCGTCTCTCATTTGTTGACAAGGGCGGGTAACGGTATCAGAACGAAAATCAATCATAGCGGCTCTCTAGTTAATAAATATTGCTTGTTGAGATCAAAAAAGGCATCACAAGTGATGCCTTTTCACGTTTATTTAATGAGTTATTCTGCCAGATCAGCATTGTGATAAACGTTTTGAACGTCATCACAGTCTTCTAGCATATGAATAAATTTTTCAAAATTTGCTAAGTCTTCTTCACCACTAACTTCAGTATAAGTTTGTGGAACCCAAGTAATTTCTTCTACTTCAAGCGCATATTCTGGCATTGAATTAGCGAATTCTGTTTTTATTTTAAAAAACTCGGTATGTGGTGCATGCACGGTAATAATGCCATCTTCTAGGTCAACATCGGTCACATCGATGTCAGCCATCATTAAGTTTTCTAAAACGGTTTCTTCATCGTCGCCTTTAAAAGCAAAAACTGCTTGATGATCAAACATATGAGAAACAGTGCCAGACGAACCAATTTTAGAATGAGTTTTAGTAAAACATTGGCGAACATCTTTAATGGTGCGATTGCCGTTATCTGTTAGACAGTCAATAATAACCATACAGTTACCTGGACCAAAACCTTCGTAACGCGCTTCTACATAGTCTTCGCCACCCGTACCTTTGGCTTTTTCAATTGCTTTTTCGATAACGTGTGTTGGTACTTGATCTTTTTTTGCTTTTTCAATTAAACGACGTAAAGATAAGTTAGTATCAGGATCCGGACTGCCATTTTTCGCTATAACGTAAATTTCTTTACCATACTTTGAATAAACTTTAGTTTTTTGACCAGCCGTTTTAGCCATTGATAATTTACGGTTTTGGTATGCTCTGCCCATCTGAATACGTCTCGTTGTTCATGATTAAAATATCTATGGTTTGATTCTAACGGGTCGTGTCAGCTATTTCTAGTATTTGCCTCGACTTAGCTTTCAAAAATTTTCAAAGCATGTAAAATTTTGATCTAAATTAGCCTCGCTTGATAGATATGACTAAATTACATGTAATTCTCGCAGCAGATATTTTCGGGAAAAGTCGAGAGTTTGAAGCCTTATGTCAGCAAATTAATTCGCCAGAAATTGAGGATGTTTCAGTACAATTTCATGTTCTTGGTCCTTATCAGCATCCGAAGAGCTTTGCCTCAGAGCAGCAAGCTTACCAGTACTTTTCTGAAAACGTGGGAATAGCATGTTATAGCCAGTATTTATTATCGATAATCAGTGCAATTAGTGGCCCTAAGTTGTTAGTTGGCTTTAGTATTGGTGGTAGTGCTATGTGGCAACTTATGCCAAAGCTTGCTTGTCATCAGGTGTTATCTGTAACGTGTTTTTATAGTAGCCAAATTAGGCATATGACAAGTCTTGATGCGACAGTAAGAACTACATTGGTTTTTCCAAAGTCTGAGCAACATTTTTCAGTGGAAAAATTGATAGAGATGCTGGAAGAGAAATCGCTGATAGATATAGAACAGAGTGCTTATCAGCATGGGTTTTTAAATCAACTTTCGAATAACTATTCTGAGCCAGAGGCTCAAAAGTATTTAAAAAAAGTGACCAGTATTATTCAAGACGCTATTAAAACCATAGTTTAGATGAATGCAGTTAAGTAAGAGCTATCAATTTAGCCACTAAGATTGAATTTTTATAAACGACAACTAATTGTGTTAATGTACAAATAATGTTGGATAATTATAGTAAAATTGATAAGTACTAAACTTTTCATTATTTTACGTTGTTAAAAGGTGCCTAGAGTGAGAAAATTATCTTAAGATGTCACATAAAATACTTTAAGTGCTAAATTGTTATTAATATTCAACCTGTTCTGATATTTTTAGCGCCATGTTAGCTATAATATAAGTGTATTACGAAATCGCTATTGCCAATATACAGGGAGTTGTTGTTGCGTCGTTTTAGTTTAATTATCACCTTTGTTATTTTCTCTCTTTATTGCGGCAAAGTATTTGCTGCAAAATTAGAGGATATAGCAATTTTTTATCCTAATGTTCCTGAGCCTTATAATGCCATTTATCAAGAAATCCTCTCTGGTGTGCAATCGGCAAAAGTCAATGATGAACAAGTGAGCCAGCTTGTGGTTTTTCCACTTGAAAAAGAGTTTGATAGTGAGCGAATTAAGCAGCAATTAGTAAGTAAAGGTATCAAAAAAGTTATTGTGTTAGGGCGTTCAGGGCTTAAACTTGCAAGATCACTAGCTAGCGACTTTATGGTTGTTTCTGGTGCACTTCCAATAACACCTAATACAATTTCGGGAATTAGTTTAATTGCCGATCCCGAATATCTCTTTCGATATCTAACGCAAGTAGCGCCAAAGGTTATTCGCATTCACCTTGCTTATAGCCAAGCAAACGAATGGCTTATTGAGTTGGCTCAACAAGCGGCAAAATCGCAAGGCTATCAACTTGATGTTAAGAAAGTAACATCGACCAAGCAGGCAATTGAATACTATCAAAGCTTATTTGATGCAAGCTTAACGGAAAATGATGCCATTTGGTTACCTGTTGACCGTATTTCTTCGCAAGATAAAGTCACCTTGCCATTTATACTGGAAAAAGCGTGGGCGAAAGATGTTGTGGTATTTTCCAGTAAACCTTCTCATGCTAAACGTGGGGCGCTATTCTCTATATATCCAGATAATCACGGGCTTGGGCAACAATTATATAAAATGATTAAAGCTTGCAACGAAGGCTCAGCGACTATGCCATTTTCTGCACTAACCTCGATGTTATTAGCGGTTAATTTACGTACTGCTGCTCATTTAGGGTTTAATTATACTAAAGCACAGCAAAGTAACTTTCAGTTAACTTTTCCGGAGTAACTATTAATGAAAGTTGCCAAGCTTATTTTCAATTCTAAAACCAGCTTTAAACAACAGCTTTTATTGTTGTTTTTTGCAAGCTTCGGTTGCTTGGCAGTTGTTACCTCTGGTGTTACTGCATGGCAAACCAGTATTGAACTTAAGAAATCTACGGTTAAAACAGGCTTACAAATTTCTGACAATTTAGCTGATAGGGTTGTTCTGGCATTGTTAACAGCAAGTGAAGATAATGCTCGCGAAGCCATTGATAATGCTCTGGGTTTTGAGTCGGTAGATAGCATTTCAGTTTACAAAGACGATGGTAGTCTTTTAGTTCACGATTCTAAAATGAACGATAGCGCTATGCCCGCTGAAGTTAGTACCAAATTGACTGAGCTACAGCTTTATCAAGAAACAGCATTAACCTGGCTTTTTTTCGCCCCCGTGATATACGTTGAAGATATTGATGATATGGAGCTTGTTGAGCCCGAGGAAATCTCCCAGCAACAACAGGTATTAGGTTATGTGTTGGTTGAATACAATAAGCAAGCGCTCCATGCTATTCAGCGCTCGATAATCGTTAATAATTTTCTTATCGCAACCGTATTTGCATTATTGCTGTCATTACTCATTTCGTGGATATTAAACCGCTTAACGACGCCCTTGTTGCGTTTGTCACAAACTATGGCACAAGCACGTGATTCTGGGCATTACACTAATGCAGATGTATTTGGGCCCGTTGAAGTGAGGCAAATGGCGAGTATCTATAATCAAATGATGACGACCTTAGGTAAGCAAAATCTAGCATTGGAAAAGAGCCGCGATAATTTGGAGTCAGAAGTTGCATTTCGCACGCAAGAGTTAGTTGTTGCCCGTGATGCAGCATTAACAGCGAGTCGGCTAAAATCAGAGTTCCTAGCTAATATTAGCCATGAATTGCGTACGCCATTGCAAGCCATTATTGGTTATACCGATTTAGTCCGTGAAGACTTAGAGCTTGAGTGTATGACGGAGCAAGCAAATGACTTGAATAAGAGTATTCGTAGCGCGCATGTATTGCTGGCGTTAATAAATAATATTCTTGATTTAGCCAAGATTGAGGCCGGAAAAATGGACTTAAATTTAAAGTCTGTTGATATTAAGCATTTAGTTGATGAAACCATAGAAACAATTCAACCAATGGCAATTGCCAATGAAAATAAATTAATTGTTCAAAATAATGTTGAGCAATTGATTATCAGTTTAGATAGGCAAAAAGTGATGCAAATATTACTCAATTTGTTAAGTAATGCTTGTAAATTTACAGCCAAAGGCCAAGTTACTTTTACCTTGTTTAATTGTGATAAATTCTTGCATATTTGTATTGCTGATACAGGCGTTGGAATTGCTCAAGATAAACTAAAATTTATTTTTGATAAATTTACACAAATTGATGGCAGTCAAACGCGAAAATTTGAAGGAACCGGGTTAGGTATGGCAATAACGCAGAAATTTTGTCAGTTAATGGATGGCGAAATTCGTATTCGTAGTGAATTAGATATTGGCACCACAGTTAACGTAACGCTGCCGATAAATTAGCAAGTAGTTGTGAGCTTTTAGATGATATTCTTATTGAAAAAAACTAATGATTCACTACACTTAACAGAAAATTAGTTTAGCTTTTTCGTTTTTAATAATAAATAAAGGTGGTTTGTATGCGGTTTGCCCGAAAGGTTATCAATTCTTTAATTGTGTTAGCTTTCTCGAGCATTACTATTGAAGCTGCTGCAGTTGCTAATGATTACGTAGAAATGGAAGAGTCATTAGCTGACTTTTATGGCGACGAAGATTTTATATCACTGGCCACTGGTAGTAAAAAACTGATCAAAAAAGCCCCGTCGGTCGCTACTGTGATAACTGCTGAAGACATTCGTAATATGGGGGCGAGAAACCTTTCTGAAGTGCTCGATACTGTTCCGGGTTTACATGTCTCTAAAAGTGGTCAGAATATGGCGCCGGAATTTTGGTTTCGCGGAATATCTACCACTTTTACACCACAAACATTATTTATGGTTAATGGCACCTCAACCAAAAGTGTTGTGCGAGGAGACAATCACACTGTTTGGGGGGAGTATCCAATTCATGCCATAGAGCGAATAGAAGTTATTCGTGGCCCTGGCTCAGCATTATATGGTGCTGATGCTTTTTCCGGTGTTATTAACATTATTACTAAAAAAGCAGATGAGAATAGGCTCAATGAGTTTGGGGCTAAAGTTGGTAGCTTTGATACAGTAAATACTTGGTTTAATGGTCAGTTCAGCTTAGGTTCATGGAAAGTCGCTGCTAATTTTGAGTACTTAAGTAGTGATGGCTATGAAGGCATTATAGATGCAGACGCTCAGAGTGCGATAGATCAATTTGGAGAGTCACCAATATCTTTGGCTCCAGGTAATTTAAATGTTGGTTTTGATGCGCTTGATATCTGGCTTTCGGCAGAGAATGATTTATTTAACATCGATCTAGGCTTTCAAGAAAGAGGTGATGTTGGTACTGGTCAAGGTCCGACAGAGGTTTTAGATAGCAATGGTCGCTACGGTAATTATAAAAAAGTGGTTAATGTTTCGTTTAAGGAACAAGCTGTTTTGGATGATTTATTTATAGCGGGAAAAGTAAGTTATTACGGTTCAAATCAAGAAATCGAAAAAGATCTGGTGTTGTTTCCAAAAGGTGCATTTAACGGATCTTTTCCTGATGGTTTAATAGGAAACCCTGGGTGGGAAGAAGAGACCACCCATGTTGAACTAAATGCTCGCTACAGTGGTTTTGCAAGTACGGATATTAGTTTTGGTAGCGGGTACGAGCGACAAAATTTATATAAAGTTACGGAAAGTAAGAACTTTTATGCTGACTTTAGCCCGCGCCCAAATGGAGTGGAAGATGTTTCAGATACTGTAGAAGTATTTATGCCGGAAGCTGATCGGGAAAGTTATTTTGTTTATATTCAAGGGGTAATGCAGTTAGCGCCAGATTGGGAGTTAACTGCAGGTGGTCGTTTTGATGATTACACTGATATAGGTTCAACAATAAACCCTAGATTAGCGCTTGTTTGGTCAACAAGCTTGAACTTAACAACCAAGCTTTTATATGGAAGAGCCTTTAGAGCGCCGTCATTTGCTGAGTTGTTAACTTTAAATAACCCTGTAGCTTTAGGTAATGCTAATTTAAGTCCAGAAAATATAGATACGTTGGAGCTTGCTTTTAATTATAGCTATTCACCAAAACTATCATTTGACTTTAATCTTTATCGATATGAAATTGAAGATCTGATTACTTTTGTTCAAAACAGCAATACCGGGACGGCAACAGCGCAAAATCAAGGGCAGCGCACAGGACAAGGTTTCGAAGCAAGTGTTAATTATACATACAATGACGATTTAATTTTACGTAGTAACTTAGCGTATGTAAAAGCAGAAGATGATATTGTCAAAAGTAACGTTGGCGAGCACCCGAGCTTGCAAGCTTATATGAGAGCTGAATGGCAAATAAGCGAACAATTAAAATTAACTAGTCAATTGAGTTATATTGCCAACCGTTCTAGAGTGCCAGGCGATACCCGTGCAGAATTAGATGATTATACTTTGGTGAATGTATCTGCCAGGTACCAATTTCCAGTTAATGATATTGAAATTGAACTGAGTATTTTTAACTTGCTTGATGATGACGTTCGCGAGCCTAGCTCGGCGAATGTTACCGCAGGTCAGGTAAACATCCCTAATGATCTACCTCAAGCAGAACGCAGTGCCTATTTATCGGTAAGTAAATTATTTTAACCCGCGAAAGCAGGTGTTAAAAAGCTATAACAACGCACGTTCATTATTAATATTGAGGTTAAAAGTCACGTTAGTGTTATAGCTTTTCATTTTTTACTAATATATATCCTTAAAAACGATTAAAGTATTGCTAATCCCAACTACGTTTACGAATACCTGAATAAGAAATACGGTCGCAACGAACAGGTAGAAAGCTACCTTCGGGATTTTCCTTTGCTTCGATAAAGCATGGTGGCATTCCTGCAAAAAAGCATGGAGTCATGAATTGATGAAATTCATTTGCTGTGAAACCTAAATCCGCACATAAAGCACTGTAAATTGCTGCTACATTCATGCTGAGCCCTTTTGTTTTGTGCATATATTTTGCTGTGCTTAATGCTAAACTTAAATGCTCGCCTGAAGCTAAGTTGAGTTTTTTCGCGAAGCTTATCATATGAGAAATACGTTCATCTGAACTTGCAAGTGGTCTACCATAACCATACACAGTATGGTGATTTAGTATTTCACGATCAATAAACTCTTCAAGTCGAATACCACTTTTTATGGCGTTAGAGGCTCTTAAAAAATAATCTATGCCAACTTTAAATGGTTTTCCTCCGTAAATTGAAGCTTCACAGACTGTCATTCCTATACTTAGTGCTAATGATGCTGTACTGCGAGACGATGCTGCTAGTGCCGTAATATGGTTTGGCCAAATTGCTTTATCAGGATAACTGGTACTCACCCAAATAAAATTTAGTAGTTTCAATTCATTTTCGGTAAATTCACGACCTGTTATGCCGTAGGCAAATAGTTCGAGCCATTGGCTATTTTTAAGTTGATGGTGTAAATCTTTACCTCTATAGACAACACGTTCACCTAAAAATCCTTTACCCATACGCGTGATAATAGTGTCCTCATGCGTTAGTTTATTATTAATACTCATAGCTCAACTCCTTCTACAGTAGGTAATCCCATCGGGCCTGGATCATCTGTTAAAGTGGTATTTTGACCAAAAAATGGAAACTTCTTCCAACCTAACTTTTCCTGCTCTAACGCATGTATTGCCGCGCCTGGCAATCGTAGAATTAGAAAAAGCATTTCTGCTTTTTTAGCGCAGAAGCCTAGGTCAAAGATTGCACTAGCAATAACACCTGTGATACTCAGCGGGTAATTGAGTTGTTGTTCAAGCTCAACTCTGTTTTCTCGCAACCAAGCTGTGGCACCATTTGGCGATAAATCAGCAAGGTAATTAAGTGACTGGAGTATAGTGTTAGGGCATGTTAACCCGTTAGGCTCAAACCCAGGGGCATGCTCATATTCAGACCAGATATCAATGCGGGTATAATCCTGATTTGGCCTTGTTAAAAAGTGCTTCCAAGCGTCTAAGTTATGCCCTAATTGATGCCATTGTTCGACAAGTGTAAATATTTCTCTAGCACCTCCGTATTGACCTGCACCAACACCTAAAGCAGCAATTAGTGATGCCGCAGCTGTTGAACCGCCAACTCCGGCGTTCATTGCTGCGCGTATACTCTCATCACGCATACCTGGATTAGCAATAATCACGGCAATTTTTTCGAGTAGCTTTGTTTGATTTTGGCTAGGACGCTCACCAATAAATAGTAGATACCAATATTCACTTAAACTCGCCTTTGGCAGAATGTCTTGATAAACATTGTAACCATGACAGTAGCTATTTTTTGCCGCAAATGGGTTGTTATGTTCAGGCTCTTCAAACCAAATACTTGATTGGTAATTAGGTTTATTCACTTTGTTAGATGTTGACATGGGCTATCCTCCTGGAGTTGCTGATTGGTTTGCTAGGCCTTTTACACGTTGGGCCATTGGCGGTATTTCAGTTGCATCTATATGTAAATCAATCATGGTAGGGCCTTGCTTATTACCCAAGCGTTGCCAATTGATATTCATTAGTTCATCAACGGTTTTTATTTGAATACCTTCAATACCCATGGCTTCTGCCAATTTTGCATAGTTAATATTGGGTAATGCAAAGCCTACCTGTTCTGCACCACCGAGTTTTTGACCATGCTTGACCATGCCAAGCGCACTATCGTTAAATATTACATAGATAACTGGTAATTGGTGTTGTAAAGCGACTGTTATTTCTTGTCCCGCCATTAAGTAACTGCCATCACCAGTAATGCAAACACTTGGCTTACGACTGCCAATACAATTGCCAACAGCTGCCCCTATAGCCCAACCCATAGAGCCAAACCCCATAGCTATATGATAATGTCCTAAGGTATTACTGCTGTGATGATAATGTGTAAACCATGCCCAGACATTACCGGCATCAAAATGTAGGCGATAGTCTTCAGGAATGTGTTTTGCAAACTCGGCAACAATTCGCTGTGGCTTTAAAGGGGTTGCGTCTGAATAACAACTCTGTGGTAAGTTAAGGCTTACTTGTGATCCACAAATGGCTTTTTTTTCTAGGAAGTGTTGTTTTGACGCGAGTGGTGAACCCCATGTTTTCCCCCATTTTACACCTTGCTTAATATCACTATTAAGCTGTTTAAAAATACCAGTTAGATCACCACAAACATGATGTTGTGCCATAGGAGTTCTTGAAAAGTGTTCATGAATTTCATCAATATGAACAAGCTTGTCACTTAATAATGCTTCATTCCAGCCATTGGTACCTAATTCTGATATTTGCGTGCCGATAGCAATAATGGTATCTACAGATTCATCGAGTAACGCTTTTTCTGCACTCTCGTGTCCTGCAAAGCCAAATACACCGTGATATTGAGGATGAAAGCAATCTATCCAACGCTTTGCTGCGGGCCCTGTGGTTATTGCTGCATTAGTAAGTTCAGCAAATTCAATTATTTCATTAATTGCTTTACCGCAATCGCGACCAAGAAATAAGCTAATACGCTTTGCGCTACTGAGTATATTTACTAACTTTGCAATGGCAATATCATCAACTAGATTAACGTCATTAACTAAATTATTGGGGTTTAACGTTGGCAGTTTAGTTGCTTTTTCTCTCAGAATATCTGATGGAATACTAATATGTGAAGGCCCACTTGGCACTCTAAATGCCGCCATAATGGCTGCGACAATTTTAGTATTGATTTGCTCTCCATGAGAGATCAAGGTGTTATAACTGGTGCAATAGCGAAGAATACCTACGGTATCTATCGCGGTACAAGAGGACTCTTGTAAGGCGTTTTTACCAAATTTTGGTAAAGGGGTCTGTGCGGTGATAACTAAAATCGGAATATTGTCGGCGTATGCTGAAGCTACGCCTGTTAGCAAATTGGTAGTACCAGGGCCTGTTGTTGCACAACAGACACCTAACTTCCCTGTTTCTCTTGCGTAACCCTCTGCCATAAATGCAGCACCGGATTCGTGCCTTGCGACAACTATTTTTGGACCTCCAGTAGATTGATTGCGAGCAATAGCATTGTAAAATGGCTCTATTGCACCACCTGGCACGCCAAATATATAGTCTACTTTCAGTATTTTTAAGTAGGCAATAATTACGTCGGCATTGTCGGCAATTGTTGGGGTGTTTGTGTTTTCAAGCAGCTTGCTTTCAAGTGGGAATGACTGAGTCATAATCTTCCTCTCTTTCACTAAAGTTGGATAAACCAACGGGAGCTAGAGTTTAGGAAGAAAGTCAGTCAGATAGTATGATTTATATTAACTCTTTTAGTTGTGAATTTGCTTTATTAACAATAACACACTCTTCTATAGGGGTTGGTTTTCCTAAATGATAACCCTGTGCGTAATTTACGCCAATATCTTTTAATATTGTTAAGGTTTCTTCGTTTTCAACAAATTCGGCAACGGTTTTTTTACCTAGTGCTGATGCAACTTCATATATTGCTTTGACCAGTGCAAGATCAACAGTATTGGAAGCTAAATCAACAACAAAAGAACCGTCTATTTTTACTGACTGAGCGGGAATTTGTTTTAAGTAATCAAAGGTACTAAAGCCGGTACCAAAGTCATCAATTGAGAATTCACAACCAAGCTCACCGATACGAGAGATTATTTTCTTGGTTTCACCAATGTTACTTAAACTCGCGCTTTCTGTTAACTCAAAGATTATGCGATCAGCTTCAACCTGGTTAGTTGCTAAGGCTTCCTTAATAATAGGAACAAGCCTTTCATCGCCAAAACCTTGTGCAGAGAGGTTGATAGCAATTTTATGTAATTCAGGGTGTTCAGCTAAGTACTTAATAGCTTTGGCAATGACTTGTCTATCAAGTAATTTCATGCCGCCTTCGCGCTCTAGGGCTGGAATGAATTCGCCTGGTGGAACTATTTTTCCGTCAAGTTCGAGCCGAACAAGCGCTTCATAATAGGCTATTTTTCGTGTTGCAATTTCTACAACTGGTTGGAAGTATAATACTAAGTTGTCGTCAGCAACGGCTTGATGTAATTTTCTGACCCATTCCAAACTCATTTGCAGCTCTTTACTATGAACATCATCTTGATCGTAAATATGAGCCATATTCCGGCCTTGCTTTTTCGCGGCGTATAAGGCTATATCGGCTTGTTTCATATACTCTTCGGCGCTTTCTTCAATACCGTCAACTTCAGAAATACCAATTGAACAATTGACTTTAAAAGTCTCTCCTTCGATTTTACAGTAATACTCGTCAAGCAATTTACAAATATTATCGGCAAGTTTTAGTGCAATAGTTTGGTTAGTGTTTGGTAATAGGATTGCAAACTCATCACCACCAATGCGAGCGAAAAAATCAGCTTTACGTAGTCGGTTACTAATTAACTTGGCAATATTTCTTAAAACGCTGTCTCCATGATGGTGGCCTGCAGTATCGTTTATCACTTTAAAGTGATCTAAGTCTAAATAGAGTAACGCGTGAGGGCCACTACCGCGCATTGCTGTTGCAGAATACTGGCCTAGTTCTACCTCAAAATAATGACGATTGTATAAGCCCGTTAATCCGTCGTGCATTGCGAGGTATTCTAAGTCACTTTGTGCTTTTTTACGTGAGGTGATATCGTCAATTGTGCCTGAAATACTGTAGCTTTTATTATCATTACATAAGGTTAACTCTAAGCGGGCTTCTACCCAAAGATCTTCATTGACTTTGTTTTTTAATTTAAACTCAAAATGAAGTGAGTTAACTTGCCCAGTTAATATCGGTTGTAATTGCTCTGCAGTGTTAAAGTTTGAGAATTCAGCCGGTTCGATAAAGTCGGTTAGCGCTAATTGTAATGAACTATCAATTTTATAACCTGTTAATTTTTCCCATGCTTTATTCAGGAAAGTTATTTTACCGGACGTATCAAGCTCAATAACTACACTTCCTAATTGGTCGAGTAATAACTGATGCGCGTCTAAAATTTGTTTATATTCTGTTTGACTTTGACGTAGCGACTCTACTTTATTAGCAAACTGTTCGTTGCTGATCATAAAGTCTTCACGGCGTGTAGCAGACTCGCACACTCTTCTTAATTGCTCTGCGCGAAAAGGCTTAGTAACAAAATCAGCAGCACCACTTAGCATTAATTCTTCAGCTAATTCCATAGTGTGGTTTGCCGTCATAATAACTACTGATTGTTCAGGTTTCTCTCGCATGATGTGATTAAGCACTTGATTGCCTGATAATCCTGGCAACATAACATCGAGTAATACGAGCGCATAGTCATTTTTGCGCCATAGATTTAACCCTGACTCGCCGTCGACAGCAGTATCTATAGTAAAACGACTTGAAAGGATTCTTGTTACTAGGTGGCGGGTATCAGGGTTGTCTTCAATAACTAAAATTGATGTTTTAGCCATATCATCAAGTGAGATAAGCTGATTTTCATTGACAATATCAAGTAACTTTTCGTGCTCCTTAAATGGTACCACTTTATTGATACCAAACTCGCGTGCTGTGGTACTTGCTATATGTTCACACCAAGTATTTGCCACAATAACAAAAGGGGTTTCTGCAGAGCATTTAAGTACTCCTGAGCGGATCATTCTTGCTAAACGCCAGCCATCGAAATCGTCTAAATGAATATTACTAATAACAAAGTCTATTTGCTCATGTTTTAAAATTTTAATGGCATCTTTTACTTTCGAAGCAACAACCACTTTGTAGGAACTACCACTGGAGAGCAACTGGTTTAAAACAGCCAGCTGTTCCAAATCAGTATTTAATAATAGCAATTGCTTAGAAGCAGCATTAAACATCATAGAGCCTCATCCATGAATGGCGATAAATAGAAATATCATAAAGTAGTTATATATCATTATAGCAGGTATAAAAGCTAGTAAATGTCATTGATTGTAATCGAGTTTTTTTGATTGTTTAATAGTCATTTTTTTATTTATTTCTACAAAAAGATGATTTTATTTAATCTGCGGGCTGTTGGGTTTTGATAATTACTGACTAATTTTTTCTTTATTTGCAGCATTAAACTTTAGGGCGGATATGTAAAAAATGTCCTAAAATTGTAGCTTGCAGGCTAGTGTTTATTAATGTTTTTGAATTCATGTATACTAAATTATCAGTAATTAGTTTTATGTGGGACTTAAAATTATTATTACAATATTTGTTGTTAATTGTACTTTTGTTTAGTCAAATGTAATTTATATCTGTGGTAATAATAAAATTCAGTGAGTGTGTTATGAGTGAAAACCGAAAAGAAGAATTAAACTTACGCACGGAATTGATACGCTTACAAAAGGAACTTGAAATAGAACGAAAGTGTAATGAACAGCTTTCTGAGTTAGTTAAAAACGGAGAGAGGTTTGTATTTTCGTCAGCAGAAGGTATTGGAGGGTTGTGGGATTGGAATTTAAATACGAACCACGTTTATTATTCGCCTCGCTGGAAGAGTATGCTTGGTTATAAAGAAAATGAATTGGCTAGTAATTTAGACACTTGGAAAACTTTAGTTCACCCAGATGACAAAGGTAATACCTTAGCAGCGGTTGAACATTTTTTAGCAGGCGATAGTGACTATTTTGAAATTGATCTTCGTATGCGCCACAAAAATGGTACATATATTTATATTAGGTCACGAGGACTTTATGTAAAAAGTGATACTGACAATAGGCCAACACGTTTGATAGGTTCTCATGTTGATATTTCCACACAAAAGAAAGCTGAATTATTTGAACAACGGCATAATAAAATTCTGGAAATGATTGCTAAAGGGGATTTAGCAGCTGATATTTACAATGAAATTGCGCACATGTACGAAGAAAAATACCCGGGAATGCGCTGTTCATTACTAGAACTTGATAACAATATCTTATTGCATGGTGGAGCACCTAGTTTACCTAAGGCGTATTGTGATGCAGTAAATGGACTCGTCAACGGCCCTGATGTTGGCTCTTGTGGCACGTCTACCTATACAGGGAAACGGGTGATTGTTGAAGATATTGCAACTGATCGTAAGTGGAAAAATATAAAACAATTTGCATTGCCACACGGTATGCGAAGTTGTTGGTCTGAGCCTATTAAAAACTCTCAAGGTAAAGTGTTAGGTGCTTTAGGTATGTATTATGACTTTCCCGCCTTGCCTGACGAGCAACAGTCAAATGATTTACTTTCAGCTGCAAGACTTGCTGGTATTATTATGGAACGTGAGCAAAATCAAAAAAGAATTTTAGATTTAGCGTACGTTGATGAATTAACAGGTTTATCAAGCAGAATGTATTTCTTTTTAAACCTAGAGGAGTTGATTAAGACTTCTCGCCGTTATCAACGACGGTTTAGTTTACTTTATTTAGATCTTGATAACTTTAAAACGATCAATGATTCATTTGGTCATGCTGCAGGTGACGCTTTGTTAATTGAAGTAGCTAATCGATTAAATAGTACGCGCAGAGATGTTGATTTTATTGCCCGGCTAAGTGGTGATGAGTTCTGTATTATTGTTAAAAACCTAGATGATGATTGTGATGGAGCGAATGTTGCTCAGCGTTGTTTAGCGGCTGTATCGGCACCATTATACCTGTTAGGAAGGAAGTATACTCCTTCATGTAGTATTGGCATTGCACATTATCCTGATGATGGTAAAAATCATCAGGAGTTGGTCAAGGCGGCAGATACTGCACTCTATGCTGCCAAAGAGCTTGGTCGGAATCGTTATGCTTTTTATAGTCCTCGTTTAACTGAACTCGCTGAGTACAGGTTAAAGGTTGAACAATACTTAAGAGAAGCGATTGAAAAAGAAGAATTATCATTAGTTTATCAGCCGCAAATTGATATTGTTACAGGTAAAGTAACTGGAGTAGAGGCGTTATGTCGTTGGTATCATAGTGAGCTTGGGCAGGTTTCTCCTTGTGAGTTTATAGCTACAGCAGAGCGGATAGGGATGATAAAGGCCTTAACTGAATGGGTGTTGAAAACGGCTTGTAAGCAAGCAGTAAATTGGCTGACATTAGGGTTTCCAGCCATTCGAATGGCAATTAATGTTTCGCCAACACACTTTTTGGATGATGACTTAGTACCGCTTGTTGAAAAGGTTATTGCTGAAACCGCAATAGATCCTAATTCACTGAAATTAGAGGTAACAGAGGGACTAGTGCAAACTCATGATGATAATGTTTCGGTATTTCATAATTTAAACGCGTTGGGTATTAAATTAGCTATTGATGATTTTGGAAAAGGGTATTCATCATTCTCATCATTGAAACATATTAAAATTGATTGTATGAAAATAGATAAGTATTTTGTTGATGATATTTCATCTGATGAGAAAACTTATCTTCTGATTCGCTCTATGGTTGAAATGGGTCATAATCTAGGGTTTGAGGTAATTGCAGAGGGGATTGAAACCCAAGAGCAATTTAATATTATAAAAGAATTGGGGTGTGACGGTGCCCAAGGCTATTTATTTAGTAAACCTGTGGGTTCAAGCGTTATTGCCCAGTTGCTAAGTAATGAACAGTACCATTAATACATATAAAAACTATGTGCTTTATTTTAGTAGAATTAAGCGTATTTTATTAATGATAAATAGACAAACCTAGTTCTTGTGCAATATTAGAAACTAGGTTTGTGCCAATTACAGAATTACCAAATTTGTTTAATGGCGGGCTCCAACTACAAATTACACCATAGTTTGGCACTATCGCAATAACACCGCCACCAACACCGCTCTTTGCTGGTAGTCCAACCGAAAAAGCAAACTCACCTGACTGATCATACATACCGCTTGTTGATAATATTGCATTAATACGGTGAGCATCTCTCGCTGAGCAGATCACTTTCTTTGTTTTAGGGTCGACACCTTTATTTGCCAAAAATAGTAAGCTATTTGCTAGCTGTTCACAGTTCATTGCAACTGAGCATTGGGTAAAGTAATGACTTAAAAGTTCTGGTATTTCTGCTTCTATGTTACCGAAGCTTTTCATTAAATAGGCAAGAGCTGCATTTCTATTGCCGTGATTTAACTCTGACTCATAAACGTGTTTATCAATATAAATTGTTTCATCATTAGCAAGGGTTCGCATAAAACTTAAAAAGGCTAATTTACTAGAAGAAAAGCGGCTAGTTAATACATCTGCTATCAGAAGCGCACCTGCATTTATCACAGGATTACGTGGGATACCTTTTTCCCACTCTAACTGAATTATAGAGTTAAATGGCTGGCCAGATGGTTCCATATTAACCCGTTGCCATAAGTCGTCACCAATGCGATTCATTGCCATAACTAAACCAAAAATCTTCGAAATACTCTGGATAGAAAATGGAATTTTATAGTCGCCTGCACCAATGGTATTACCATCAATAGTAGCGATACTTACACCTATTTTCTTAGGACAAATTTCCGCAAGTGCAGGTATATAGTCAGCAACTTGGCCCTGAGCATGCAAGCCCTGCTGAGATAACACTAAAGCCTGTAATTTTGCTTGTAGATTGGAGATGTCTTTTATCATATCACTGGCTTATCGATATTTTATTTGGAAGCAATAAAAGCTTATATGGCGCTTATTATGCACAATTAACTAGGCTTTCCTAGCTTATTTTGTCGATGAATAATTATATTATCGATACAAGTTCGATTAGAGATATCACCAAGTTAAATAAATGGTTATATAGTTCCTATAAACTTTTAATCATGCGGAGCAAAGAAGGCTAATGAGTTTGTACTTATAATATTGTTGATGATGGGGATCGAGTACTCTCATTTGGTGAAAAAATATCAACAGATGACAAGTAGTATATATAGGTATAAAAACCTAGTACGGCTGCTTAAACTAGCTTGTCAGCAAGTTTTATTGGGTTAAACGGCCGTACTTATTGGTGTTTTTTATACTTTTTCATATTAATTATTCACGACCTTTGCTGTCGTATTTCTCTAGTATTCATAGGGGAGTCTTCTTGTTCGATATCCCATTGGCTGATATCTAGGTGTTTGACATCTCTAATAAAGCTTATCGTTGAGCTGATGGCGTTAAAAAAGTTATGAATCATTGTATTATTCCTTTATAAAAACGATATTTATTAATCTGACAGTTGTGCAGTGCTTTCTAATTTCATATCGAACATTATTTGTCTAATAAATGCTAAGTTGTTTTCAGTAGTGGCATTATTGTCAATTGAAACAGCAGTGTTAAAGTCACTTAGCGCACCATCAAAATCAGCATTTTTGTAGCGGGAAACACCTCGATTACTATAATTTAACGACTTAAGGTAGAGCGCCTTTTTAGTGGTTAAGGCTAACTCGTCAATACTGTTAATCGCTTCAGTACAAGCTGACTCAGACGCTTGGCTATTATTCGATTGCAAATAAGCAACACACAAGCCCATTTTCTTATCGTAAGAATTGTTGGCTTTAGCGCGAGCAGTTAATTTTTTTAAACCTGACTGAACATCACCTTTCACGATATCTGTACTGGCGATAGCGTCTTTTACTACGGCTACTTGAAAAACTGGCTTGCCGGCAAAGGCTGATATTGAACTACTCGCTATTAGGGTTGAAAGTAATAGATTTTTTAATATGATTTTACTCATTTTGTGACTCCAATTAGCTGTGTACCACGTCGGTACACAGCTAATATAGAAATATAAAGTAAGGTAAACAAACGATTAAAATGCACTTGTTGAGTGAATAAATTTCACCTGTATCTTTTGCTTGTTATTGCCATTAACAGGCAAATGTTTGTTTTACCCAATCAGCAAACAACAGCAACTCTGGTTTGTTTTCAATATTGTCATGCTGAATTAAGTAGTATCTATCCTTGGTAATAAGCTCTTGGTCAAATAGCTTAACGAGTGACTCTTCACTAAACCAAGCCTTGCTCATAGGTAAGGGTACAAGGGCGATGCCCATACCTTGTTGTGCAGCCCTTGCCACGCCAAACATACTGTCAAACTGTATAATTTGTTTAGGGTCAAAATCGTTTATGTTGAGGTTGTCGGCCCATTGGTGCCAAGACCATGGCCTTGAACTATGCAGAATAAGCGGTGTATTTTTCAAAGCAGTAAACCCGATATTTTTCAGTTTTTTATAAAGTTTTTTATTACAAGCTGGTGCGTAGCGTATCGGAAATAAGTCGTGAACAATTTTTGCGTTGGGCTTGCCATTGGCGAGTACGATTGACAAGTCAGCAGTTTGTGATGAATCACTACCAGCTTTTAACGTTTCTAGCTGTAAGTTGATATCGGGATTTTTTTCAGACCAAGTACTCAACCTTGGAATGAATAACTCGCTGGCGAAAAACTCCGGCAAATTTATCACAAGAGTTTGATTTTGTTGCTTGTTAGTAAATTCAGTGACCGTTGCCTCTAAATCGTGAATGATGGGTTGTATCGATTGATAAAATTGCTTACCGGCACTGGTCAGCTCTATTGAGCGAGTGCCTCTTTTGAATAGCGTAATAGCCAGCTGAGCTTCCAATTGTTTTATTTGGTGACTGATGGCTGAGGGCGTTAAAAATAATTGGCTTGCGGCATGTTTAAAGCTTAAACATTTTGCGGCAACGCAAAAAGAGCGTAAGCCACGAATAGGTGTTTGAATAGGCATGTATTTTTAATAAGTAATGACGACAGCTACTAAATTGCAATAGCTACGCCAAAATATTAAGTCATTGATTATATTGGTGTTAATGTGAAAGTGATAATGATAAGAATGATTGTCTTGCACTGATTTAGTGATACTGCACTAAAATGATATTGATAAAAACTGAAGCAAGAAAAAAGGACATCAACAGATGTCCTGAAATGAAACAAATTAACAATATTCAGTGTTTTAAGGAATCGGGGGAGATTCAAAAACAAGATAATTTTAAGTGCTACAACCATCGACAACAAACGATATAAATTCACCCTACAGGTGAGTTTTTCTCACTCGTTAGTTACTGAATAAAGACTTTTAGTGACGTTGCAATTTTAACCTAGGTAAATAATGTGGGGTTACTGATTATTGATAAAAACTTAGCAAATACTGTTGAAGTATTTGGGTTTAAAGCTCTTTTAATTAAGTTCCGATTGCTTAGCTTACTGAAAATATGTCAAATAAGCCTCAACGCAGATGCCGAGGCTTTGTTATTAGAAACTATTTATCAGTAGGAATTAGTAATAGCTTGGTTTGCCTACCATTAAGGTACCAAACCCCTGATTGATCAAATATCGCATCTTCTTCTAACATTATTCTGATCTCTTTCTTCCACGGTTCAATATAAACGGCATTGTTCAGTTCAATGGAATATGCGGTATTTAAATGTAGCGGATAATCCCCTGAACCAGTTACGCCTCCTTGCGAATCCCACATGCCAAGTGTTGTACCTGCAGCATGCCCATGGTAACCAAGAGGGTGGGTATAAATAGTTGGTTTTAATCCTTTTGAAATTGCCTCTTCTCGAGAGCGTTTCAAGACCTCATTACCTGTTAACCCAGCTGAAAACTGTCCTGTAAAAATATCTTGAAGTTTATTACCTGATATTAATGCTTTTTGTAAAAATTTTGGTGCTTGTTTTTCATTTGCTTTTAGCACATAAGCATGTTGTTGAGTGTCGGTATTAAGGCGTAAATAAGTAATGCCAAAATCTACGTGTAACAAGTCGCCCGGTAAAATAACTTTTAGATCGTTACCGTTGGTAAAGCTAGATTCATGATCAAAGGCTACGGAATCGCTACGCTGTATTGATACGCTAGGATGAAACCAAGTTTGCAGTTTTAGCTCACGTACTCTTTCCCTAAACCACCAGACAACGTCATCGGTAGTTGTCTGCTTTGGTGTAATGACTTTATTTGAAAAGCCTTCTGCAATTATATCGTGAGCAATTTTAACTATATCTTTATAAACCGCGATTTCTTCTGGAATTCTCTGCTCTAACCAGCCAATGGCTAATGGCTCAGCCGATACAAGTTTTGTTTTATAATCGTCTGGCAAATGTGCAAGTAAGTTTTCTTTGTCCGTTGCAACAAGTCCATCGGCGTGAGCCCAATGCGTTGATTGGTTGATACCTATCTTATTAGGTTTATGTTTTTTAATTAAATCGTTAAGTGCTAACCATTGATTAGGTTGGTTCGATTTATTCCAAGCTTTTTCAAATACATCACCAACCTTATATGGCGCTATTGCGTAAGCACCAATGCTTTGATCTTCTTTTCTAGCAAAAACCAATATGGTGGTTCGGCGTGCCGATATCCAAGTTGCGGGTAATAAAGTTTTAATTACAGGATCTTCATTGTATTCTCGGCTAATGATGATCCACATATCGATGTTATGTTTACTCATTAGCCGAGGCAGTAATTGTTCTATACGAGTTTTTGTTATGTGGTCAATAAACCCAGCTCTATCGCGCATTGATAAAATTGAGTTTGATAACTCTGAAGAGTTTGCATACGGGGCAAAAACAAAAAGCTTTAGTAAACAGATGAAAAAAATATGACGCAAAATCAATCCTTTTTATTTTTGAAATTTTATTGGTATTAACTAAGTTACGTGATTTAAATTAAATTTGCTACATAGAGTTGTTTACTTTAGGTAATAGGTTGGAGACGTAGGTTTGCTAAGCCAAATTAAGTTGTACAGGAGCGTTATATATTAATAGAGTGCAGAATAGCTGCGGGAGTTGGTTTTATTGGCGTAAGTGAAATCAGTTATAGAATTCAACCAAGCACTGCCTTGGAAATAGATACAAAAAAACCCAGCTGATGCTGGGCTTATCTGATAAATGGTGCCGACTGCCGGAGTCGAACTGGCGACCTACTGATTACAAGTCAGTTGCTCTACCAACTGAGCTAAGTCGGCACACAAAACTGTGTGCGATAAATTTTACTATAAAAGTAAATTTATCTTGGCACCGAATTACAAACGGTAGTTGTAACTCTAAGATGGTGCCTCGACCCGGAATCGAACCAGGGACACGAGGATTTTCAATCCTCTGCTCTACCGACTGAGCTATCGAGGCACAATAACAACCTAATTGATTGTCCTGTACATTGTCTTCTTGGCCGTGCCTTGAAGACGGGGCGTATTAAACTGTTTTTCGTTTATCGCGTCAACCCTTTTTTTTAAATAAATGTTTGTTTGTCGCTTTTTTCTACGTATTGTTCTTTTATGAAACAATAATTGTGTTTTTTTGCATTTTAAATGCAGACTAAAATATCTTAGGCAGTATAGAGTGTGTAAACACCTATGATAATAAAGCCAGTACCAGCGATATAAGACAGTAGTTTTTCATCGATATAAGCGGATAAAAAACTACCAACTAGCACTCCTACAGCTGTAGCAACAATTAATGCGGCTGAAGCGGCCATAAAAACTAACCACTTGCTGACATCTTTATCAGCGGCAAATAACATTGCTGCCAATTGAGTTTTATCGCCCAATTCAGCAATAAACACAGAAACAAAAATAGTGGCGAATATTTTCCAGTTGATGGCAAGTGCCACCTATTTACTCTCCGGCGTATATCCTTCAATTTCAGGTTCTTTTCCGTCAAATAAATAAGCAACCATAGCGGCTTCTAAAAAAGCACGATCGTCAGGGTTCATCATATTCATTTTATTTTCGTTGATAAGCATGGTTTGTTTCTTCTGCCAATTACCAAATGCTTCTTTTGATATGTTATCAAAAATTCTTTTACCTACTTCACCTGGGTAAAGTTGGAAACCTAAGCCTTCGGCTTCTTTTTGTAAGTTTTGACAAAAAACAGTACGACTCATAATTAATTCTCTTTGTGCTGATAAAAATTAAACGTTTAGTTTGTTTAAACGGGTAATTGTTGTAATTGTGTGATCAGTTTTTTCGTTGAGGCGGCAAGCCCAACTGATGCTTTCGTGGCTAAATTATACCACTGCAATGTATTATTTTCGCTGATTTCTTTTGCTGGTAATTTATCGCAATCGACAATTATTGGCTCTATATCTAAATGAAAATGGCTAAATGTGTGGCGAAACTTATCTAAGGCGATATTCGTTTTAGGTTTAAGGTTTAACTTTTCAAGTAAATTTGAGAGTTGCTCATGATCAGATATTTCTAAAAAGCACCATAAGCCGCCCCAAATTCCTGTTGGTGGGCGTTTTTCCATTAATACTTGCTGATTAACACGAGGGATCACCATAATAGTGTGCTTTTCAGGGATCGCTTTTTTCGGCTTTTTTTGTGGGTAATTAGCTTGCTCTTCACTTGCGAAAGCTAAACAGCCAGTATTTACTGGGCAAATTTCACAATTAGGTTTAGAACGCGTACATACCATCGCACCTATGTCCATCATAGCTTGGTTGAAGTTAGCGACACCTTTTTCAGGGGTAAGTGTTTCAGTAATAGGCCACAAGGTTTTTTCATAAATGGCTTGGCCAGCGTGCCCTTGCACCATGTAGCAGCGGGCGAGTACTCGTTTAACATTGCCATCAAGAATTGCATGATGTTTGTTTAATGACAAGCTCAACACCGCTCCAGCAGTTGATCGGCCAATACCTGGCAAGGCGATAACTTGTTCAATGTCGTCTGGGAAATTACCTTGATATTGGTCACGTATAATTTTTGCCGATTTATGTAAGTTCCTCGCACGAGCGTAATAACCTAAGCCAGTCCAATGATGCAGCACAGTATCTTCGTCTGCGTTGGCGAGATCAGTAACGGTTGGGAAACTTTCCATGAACCTTTGGTAATAAGGAATAACCGTGGCAACCTGGGTTTGTTGTAACATTATTTCTGATATCCAAACACGGTATGGGGTTTTGTCTTGCTGCCAAGGCAAGTGTTTTCTACCCTGTAAATCAAACCATGTTAATACTTGATTTGAGAATACTTGGGCTGATTTGGCTGATATTGTTGTTTTATTTGTCATAGCGGCGACAGTGTAGCGAATAAAGCTAATATTTTCATTGCAAAAATTTCTATTGCCACTATGCTCTCGCCCAGAGTTAATATTAGTTATTATAAAGAGCTAAATTTTAAATAGCCTTGAGGAATTAAACATGAAAGTAGATGCAAAGAACCGTAGCAACCGTTTACGTAAAAAGTTGCGTGTTGATGAATACCAAGAGTTAGGATTTGATATCGCTTGGCAACTAGCAGACGACACTGACAGCGATGCAATAGATGCTTTTTTGACAAAGTTTTTTGATGAAGTCATTGATCCAAACGGTTTAGGTTTTGGTGGTGAAGGTGATACCTTGTGGCACGGCTTAGTTTGCACTCAAAAAATAGGTAAATGTACAGAAGAACATCGTCAATTAGTTGAAAAATGGTTGACTGATAATGGTGCTACATCTGTAACTGTTAGTGCATTGTATGATGTATGGTGGGCTGAGTAGTTTATTTAGATAGGTACTAAACTAACCACTGCGCTACTTACCCTGTTTATGATTGATTTTTAAGCAGGGAACAAGGATAATGCGCGACTAAATTTTAAAGACACAAACTCAATAAAGTAATTTATAGCATTATGACTGAAAGAACCCATAAAACCATCGAGCAAGCTGAGCAAGAAGGTAAATATATCCGCAAAGTGCGTAGTTTTGTAAAACGCGAAGGTCGATTAACCAATGGTCAAGCAAAAGCGCTTGAAGAGTTTTGGGATATTATGGGCTTGAACCATAAAGACGGCATGATTGATCCTGTTACCTTGTTTGGCAATAACAACCCGGTCGTGCTTGAAATTGGCTTTGGTATGGGTAAGTCATTAGTTGAAATGGCAAAGAATGCACCTGAGCTAAACTTTATTGGTGTTGAAGTTCATCGCCCTGGTGTTGGTGCATGTATTGCGTTAGCTCAAGAAGAGGGTGTTAGTAACTTAAAGGTTTATGAACATGATGCCATTGAAATTTTAGCTGACTGCATTCCTGCTGAATGCCTTACTACCGTGCAGCTATTTTTCCCTGATCCTTGGCATAAAAAGAAACACCATAAACGTAGAATAGTGCAGGCAAGTTTTGTTGAAGCTATCCGACAAAAACTTAAAGTTGGTGGTGTATTTCATATGGCTACTGATTGGGAAAATTACGCAGAATGTATGCTTGAAGATATGACATCTTCACCAGGTTATAAAAACTTATCAGAAAATGGTGATTATGTACCTCGTCCAGATTCTCGCCCGTTAACTAAATTTGAAAATCGTGGTCAGAATTTAGGCCATGGTGTTTGGGATTTGCAGTTTGAAAAATTAGCCTAAAGCTATAGATTTAAACGAAAAAGAGAGCTTTAAGCTCTCTTTTTTTGTATCTATCACTTATCCAATGTATTTGAATCAAATATTACTGTATTCGCCAGTTGATATTGCTATCGGTGCAACTTATCGCGTTCAATGTGAAATAAGTGTTGGCTATTTCTTAAATTTCCCGTTTCTTTTAACCACTGTTCGGTGATTATTTCTCGCAATAACGCTGCTTGTAAAATTCTACCTGTTGAAACCGTCCAATAGGCTATCGTTGCTGCTTCATGGGCTGAATTGTTTGGTAGTTCCTCTGAGCGAGTTTCTGCCATCTCTTCAACAATACTGGTTATTACTTTAGGCTTTAGTTCTTGTGATATTTTATGCCTAAATTTAGTGAAATGTTTAGCACGCATAAGTTGCCAAATTAACCAAATTAAGAATACAACGGCGATAACTACAATAAATTCCAAAACTACATTTAAACCACTTCAATAAATAACTACGCCATCATAGCAGTATTTATAATTTGCCCAAATTATTTTTCAATAACGTCTAAAGGCTATCATTTATTTTTTCAGTGGTTACACTGGCATTATCATCTCCAATAATACTAATAAGGTTAAGGAATAACTTTTATGCGTTGTCGATTTTTTCTTTTGTATTCATGTTTGTGCTTAAGCTTTATTTCATTGTCAGGCTTTGCCGATAATTCGGTGCAGAAATTATTTAAACAAGTTAATAATAGTGTGGTGGAGTTGCATGTAGAATCAATCGCACAGCCGATGCCAAACCAAGTTCAGTATGAGCTTAGTACTGAAAATTCTTTAGGATCCGGAGCTGTTATTAGTGACAGAGGCAGAATACTAACTGCCGCACATGTTGTTGATAGAGCAACTAATATTAAGGTTATTTTTGCTGATGGCACAACAACGTCCGGTCATTTAGTATGGATCAATTCGATACTTGATTTAGCCATGATTCAAGTAGCTGAGTTACCTAGTCATATAAAGCCCTTATCGCTTGCAAAATCAAGCAATTATGAAGTAGGAGAGCAAGTTATTGCTATTGGGGCGCCATACGGCGTTAGTCATAGTCTTTCCGTCGGTTATTTAAGCGGCATTCGTGATCGAGAAGTTATTCCTGGCACTAATATTATTCCGCGTTTTATTCAAACCGACGCAGCAATTAATCAAGGTAACTCTGGTGGCCCAATGTTTAATACTAGCGGTGAAATTATTGGCATTGTTAGCCATATTTTATCGCAAACGGGTGATAGTAATGGTTTAGGCTTTGCAATTTCTGTTGATTCTATTCATGAAATTATTGCTACAAAGCCTGCTGTTTTTGCTGGTTTTGTTCCACATATTTTAACTGAAATGGAAGCAAGGGCGCTGAATAACCCGTACGGACATGGCATGCTTATTCAGCAGGTTATTCCCGGAACATTAGCGGCTAAATTGGGTTTTAAAGGCGGTGAGTTGAATGTCATGATAGGTGAAAAGCCATTACTGTTAGGCGGAGATATTTTATTAGAAATTTCTGGTCGACGTTTGACTGACATTGCATCAGTGATTAAATTGCAACAACGCTTCTCTCGGTATGAAAAAGGTGAAAAATTAGTGTTTACTTTTTTACGTAATGGCGAAAAGAAACAAGTGTTATGGGTTGTAGATCAATGAGAAAGACCTTTATAGGTAATAATATTATTTTTTAGAGAAATGTCTTTTCGATAATGTTACCTATAACCTTGCTTAAAGTAATAGGGTAGATAAAAAAGGAAGCACTTATGCTTCCTTTTTTATTCGTTTTTTCTAAGTTTTAATTTAAGGAAATTGGCTTGCTACTGCTGAGTAACCCTAGACCAGATTGTTGGTATTGCTGCTTAAACTTGGCGATATCTTCGGCGAGAAAGTTATTTACCTCTGTAACTCCTTTGTTTAGTGCCGCTTTACCTTGTGCTAAATATAGTTCTGCAGTTGGTGACGGTTTACCGTAACGACTACCAACGTAGCCCCAAGCGGTAAATATTTTTGAGCTAACTTTATAGCTTTCATCAACAATACCATTGGTTTTAGGGATGGAACGTAAATTTTTATCTAACTCAGCTATTTTCTTCAGTAAAGTATCAGCATCGGTACTTAGTTGTGTCGCAGGGTTAGATTTTTTGTCTTCCTTTGCATGCAACTTCTCTATTGCTTTATCCGCCATTGCTTTTATCAGCTTGACGTCTTTTTTACTATCAACTAGGGCATGCACTGCCTTAGTTAGTGTTGAGTACATAGCAACAGCTTGGTGCTGCAATTGGTAACTAGCATTTAGATCTTGGTTGGAAACATCAAAACGTGGATCTTTTAACACCTTTGCTGATGTTTCAAATTCATGCTCGTTTAATTTCACTGTAATGCTATAGGTACCAGGTACAACTTCTGGACCAGGAGACAGAATATCTTTGTCTTCTTTTGGCTCGTCACCAGGCATACTTAATGCGCCGTCTGATTCTAAACCCCAAGTAATTCGGTTGATACCTTGATTGATTTTAGTAACGAAAGTCCGCACAACTTCACCTTCACTATTTTTTACAATAATACGGGCTTTGTCTGAGAGCTTTGCTTTTTCTTCAGTTTCTTTGCCTTTACTAGCCTTAGCTTTTTCAGTTTTTTCTTGTTCGGCTTTATTCAATAAACGGAGCTTTTCTTTATCTTCATCGGGGTGCATTAAGTGCTGACCTGAAGCCATTAATGTTAAAGTAACACCATAGGCCTCATTTTCGCCAACATAGGCTGCGTCACCCCAAAAGCGTGAAGAAGGTGCTCTATTAGTTACATACTGCTGACCATCGGCAACGTTAATTAATTTAAATGATGCTTTAAAGGAGTCAGCAGATAAGCCTCGAAGTGCACTATAATCATCAATCACGATAATTGAGCGGCCATGAGTTCCTAGCACTAAATCGTTCTCTCGTTGCTGTATTGCCATATCCATAACTGAAACAGTTGGTACCTTGTGGTCGTACTTAAACCAAGAATCACCAGCGTCGGTTGATACATACAAACCCAATTCAGTTCCTAGGAATAAAAGGTTTTCATCAACATGGTCTTGTTGTACTGATAGCGCATAACCTTTGATATTTTTAGTGGTTAAATTTGTAAATCGGCTGCCATATTTCGATGCTTTGAAAATATAAGGTTTCATATCTCCGCGGCGATGATCATCAAAAACAATAAAGGCCTCATCAGCGTTATAAAGTGATGGCGTTATATGAGGAATAAATGCATTTTTTGGCGCTTTACGGGCTTTTTTTTCAACACTTTTCCAAGTTTTCCCTGCATCTTTTGTAACATGAATGCGGCCATCATCAGTTCCAACCCAAATAACACCTGCTTTAATAGGGCTTGGCGCAATAGTAATAATTGCTGTGTTATTTTCTGCGGCGGTAACATCTGGGGTTAAGCCGCCAGAATCTTTATAGCGTTGAAATTCAGGGTTGTTGGTTGAAAGATCGGCTGAAATTACCTGCCATGTTTCCCCACGATCAGTTGATTTGTGAACATATTGACTACCGTAGTAAATGGTGTCTTTATCAAAAGGGTCTTGAGCAAGGCCAGCATTCCAGTTAAAACGTAATTCGGTTTCTGGGGTTGGAGGTGGTGGCATTATCAAGTTTTGTTCGCCAGTATTAATATCCCAGCGACTTAAATAACCACCCTGTGATTGACTATAGCCTTTAGTGACATCATCAGGGAACGGCATGGCGTCAAAACCGTCACCAAAGCCAATCTCTTGCCAGTGTACATTGCGAATGCCAGCGCTGTCCCAAACTTCCGCTGGCCCACGCCAGGAACCATTGTCTTGTAAGCCACCGTAAATATTGTATGGCTGCGCGTCGTCAACACGAATATGATAAAACTGCGAAATAGCTAAATTTTGCACAAAGCGCCAGCTATCACCTTTATCTTGCGTAATAGCAACACCACCGTCGTTACCTAAAACTAAATGTTTTGAATCCTTTGGGTTGATCCATAGGCTATGGTTATCGATATGTATGGTGTTACCGGCGGCGCAACAATCGACTTTCTCAATCTTGCTGAAAGTTTTGCCGCCATCAATTGAGCGACGAATAAACGTGGCGATGTTGTAGATAACATCTGGATTATTAGGGTCAACTTCGATTTCTGAATAGTAAAATGGTCGATCAGCGACGCCAACTTCATTATTAACCGTTCGCCAGCTATTACCTCCGTCGTCGGAACGCATTAATGCACTTTCTTCTGCTTCAATTAAGGCATAAACAGTGTTTGGTTGACTGTCTGCAATATCAATAGTGATACGGCCTAAATCACCTTTAGGTAAGCCATCTGCGGAGGTTTTTTCTTGCCAAGTTTCACCCCCGTCAAGTGATACAAATAAGCCTGAGCCAGGACCTCCTGATTCAAATTTATCTGGCCAACGTCTAAATTGCCACATTGATGCATATAGCTTGTTAGGGTTCGTTGGGTCCATTTTTATATCGGTTGCGCCTGTGGTGTTATCAACAAATAATATTTTCTGCCAGGTTTTTCCACCATCAATGGTTTTATAAATACCGCGGTCTTCATTACCTGCCCACAAGGTTCCTAGTGCGGCAACATAAGCTATATCAGGGTTAGTTGGGTGAAGCGCGATACGATTGATATGTTCAGTATTTGCTAAGCCCATTTTTTGCCAATTTTTACCAGCATCAATTGATTTATAAATTCCGCCGCCAATTGAGACAGAGTTTCGAACGTTACCTTCACCTGTGCCTAACCAAACAATGTCAGGGATGGCTTGGTTGATTGCAATTGCCCCTGTTGATGCATATTCTTCATGCTCAAATATTGGTGTCCACTTTAGTCCAGCGTTTTCAGACTTCCAAACACCGCCTGATGCCGCTGACGCGTAGATAATATTTGGATTTGAAACAACGGCTTCAATATCTGAAATTCGCCCACTTGTTGCTGCAGGACCAATATTTCTAACTTTTATTCCTGACAATAAGTCGGTATCTATGGAGGCTAATGCATTGGTAGTCATTGCTGCCGTTAGCATTAAGGAAATGAGTGATTTCTTCATCGATTGTTCCCTGTTAGTTATCGCATTATTTATTGTTTATTGTTGTAGCATTTTATGAGCGTAAATGTTGCCCTGATACGTCAAATTGTTGCTTTTTTACGTTATTTCACGTCTGAAGTTGTAGTTAATTAACTTTAATTTATGCTCTCTGACAGGAGATAGAAGAAACTAAATAAGTAATATAAAAAACTATTACTCACTTATGGGCCCAATTAAACTTTAAATTGAGCGCCTTCATGCATTAATAATTTTGCTTTTAATGCTAAGCCACCTGCGTAACCTGTGAGCTTGCCATTACTACCAATAACACGATGGCAAGGGACAATTAATGCAATTGGATTAGCACCATTGGCAGTGCCGACAGCGCGAACTGCTTTATCATTATTAATGCTTCTAGCAATCCAACCGTAGCTTTTGGTTTCACCACAAGGGATCTCGATGAGTGCTTGCCAAACTTGTTTTTGAAATTTTGTTCCGTTTGGTGCTAACGGCAAATCAAAATTTTTTCGCTCACCGTTAAAGTACTCAGATAATTGTTGAGTGACCTTGATGAACTTGCTGCTATCCTCTATAAGTCCTTCAAAACTAATGGGGGACTTTCCACTTTGAAAAGCTAATGCCATTAATCCTTCATCGCTGGCTGTTAATGCTATTTCCCCTAATGGTGACTGATAAATGCAATAGTACATAATGATTAATCCTTAATTTTATTTGTGTTGCTGCCATTGTCGAGTTGCAATGATTGCCATAAGTAAATGGCGGCGTATGCACGCCAAGGTCGCCAATTTTCAGCTAAAGCTAATATATCTTTATTTTTTGGTTTAATGTCATTAACGGTGAGGGCCTTAATAATACCTAAATCGGCGCTTGGAAACGCGTCAGGATCACTTAAGCCTCGCATGCCTATGTAGTTTACCGTCCAAGGGCCGATACCTTTTAACTGGGTTAATGCCGCTTCCAACTCTTCAATGGTTAAACCTTTGTTAAAAATAGCTTGGTTTTGTTCAAAAAAGCTTACCCAAGTTTGTAAGGTGGCAATACGCGAACGAGTCAGGCCAATATCTTGATAATCAACATTCATTAAAGCTGAAACCTTTGGAAAGTACTTTGTGGTATTAAAACCCTGTGGTTGTTCAATGTTTTTAATTGTTTCACCATATTTTTCTGCGATACGCTGCGCTAAAGTCGTCGCTCCTTTGACTGAAATTTGTTGTCCTAATATCGCTCTAATGGAAAATTCAAAAATATCCCAACAGCCGGGTAAACGTAGACCGGGAAATGTATCTATTACGGCGCACATTATCGGGTGTTTGTTTAAATGTTGATGAATAAGCTGCATGTCGGCATCTAAATCAAACATGCGGCGTACACGAGCAATAATTTGGTGCAAATAGCTATAGTCAGTTAATTTAACAGTTAGGTTCAGGGCATTCTTACTTTGATGATGAGTTACTTTTATCCAACCACGGCAATCGTCAAGTTCGATGGTTCGAAAATAATGCTCGCTGCCAATATCTTCAATGTTGTTCATTTTTCGCGAACGAAAAAAATTGAGCATTAAGGGCCAATCAAATGGGGCTTTATAAGGTAATAAAATGGTAACTTGATTATCAGATGAAACTGTTTTATTGCCTCTGATTTCACTCGGCGTACATTGGTAGGCCTTCATTATCACTTCGTTGAAACGGCGAATACTATTGAAACCAGCAGCAAATGCGACATTTGTGATAGTTAATGGTGTCGAAACCAGTAATTTATGTGCAAGTAATAAACGCTGTTGATGAAAAAATTCACTTGGAGATAAACCATAATATTGCATAAAAAGGCGACGAACTTGTCTTTCACTGATCTCAAGCTGGCTTGCACAGGCTTGTAGACTGTAATTATTCTCGTAGTAAGCATGGGTAATTTGCTTTATTTTTCTCGGTAAGGGAATGTTAGGAGCAAGCTGTGGGAAACACCTTTTACAGGGACGGAATCCTGATTGTTGTGCCAATTCAGCACTATCATAATACCTTACGTTTTCAGGTTTAGGCGGCCGTGCAGGGCAAATAGGACGGCAAAAAATTCCTGTAGTAAGTACCGCAGTAAAAAACTTGCCATCAAAACGAGCATCACGGCTTAATCGTGCATTCTCACAAACCTCAATACTTAGCATTTTTGATTATTACCGTAACTAATTAATGTTCTTTGATCATACGTTAGGCAATGTAAATGACTAGCGGTAATCGGACAAGGCCAAAAATAAAATAATAACTTTTTTGGCGATGAAGATTTAATATGCAAAAGTGTGTTGATTAATATGTTTTAGCGTAAGTAAGTTTTCAGCTGTAGTGGCTTAGTTTTTATAAATTCATTTCGTTACCTTATTTAGCCTCACAAAAATCAATTAGCTTCTCTTTAACAGCGTATTTGCTGTAATCCATATCCTCTTTTAGTATGTGTTTTGTTAGCCAGTGATATAAAAAAATACCAATTTTAAAGTGAATATCTTCGTTATAGTTTTCTAGTTTCTTCTCCATTAGCCTAATTTTATTTATTAATGCCTGATGTTGCTTAATGTGTTGCTTTATTGCTGGGTATTTAATTTCACGAAGTACGTCTTCTTCTGCTTTGAAATGTAGTCCAATGTATGAAGTAAGTTTGTTAAATAAAATGACAACGGATTCCTTTCCTGAGCTATGAAAAAAATCATTGATAAAAGAAAAAAGCATCTTGTGTTGGCCATCTAACAAAGTGTGGCCAACGGAGTATTCTGGCAACCACTTTATCGACTGTTTTGTTGCATCTGTGCTTGGAGACAGGATATCTACTGGTTGCTTAATTGCAGCATAGATGGCTTCTGTAATCACTTCTGGTGTTGAAGGTTTTACCAAATAATTACTTATCCCGAGTGGAATCCAAGTCTTAACAAAAGATTTGTCTTTATGATGACTATAAGCAATTATTGGAACCTTATTATTACATGCGCGAAGCATTCGAGTTACTTCAATTCCATTTATTTGTGGTAAGTCATAAGCAATAACAACTAAATCAGGTTTAAACTCCTCATATTGAATTAAAGTATCTTGCCCCCCACTTGCAATTTTACAGCAAAAGCCTTCAGCCTCAGAAATATCTTTAAATACGTTGGTGTGCTTTGCATCCGACTCTGCAACCAATATTTTATAAACTTTAGCTGTTATTGTACTCAATACAGGCTCTGTAGCTGTTGCTCTTCCTCGATTCACTGTTGATTTTTGTTCTTGTTGTGATAGCTCTGTTGATATTAAGTTTTGTGCAAACTTTACATCAACCATTTGTTCAATAACTGATTGAATTTGATTAGATATATCATTGCTTAATTTGTTAAATGTGTGTTCAACAACTTGTTTTATTGCTTCTTTAGAGGCTGTATTTGAAATATTCTGATCGGCAGCACTTGTGATAGATTCTTCACAGTGAGTTAGTTGCAGAGAAATTGATTTTTTAAGGTCTACACCATGATTGATACATTCCGCTAATTCTTCCTCTCCCTGAGCGGCTAATTGCGCAATATTTTCATTGCTTCTAACTTCTATTAGCTCTAAAGATTGCATAAGTACGAGTTTTAATCGATAAACTTCATTGAGTGGGTTTATAACTGCGTAATTATCAAACAAGCCACTTTCACAGGCGGAGTATGCGCGTGATGCTTCACGATTGTTGATTAATAACACTGAGGAGTGCGGTGCTATATCAGTATTATATTTTTCTAAAAAATCTACGTAAAACTTAATAGTGCTGGCAATACTGTTTGATGAAAGAAGGAGAACCTTTGGTTTTAAAGCAATCAAATCTTTAACTTTGTTAACTTTAAATGCAAAGGACTGGAAGTTTAAATTTAAATCTGCAATTTGCTTAATTGCGCCAGTAACAGTTTCACGATCTTGGTAGATAAGTACTACGTCTGGCTTACATGACTTTAATTTACTATTGGGCATAAGTTCCTTCTTATTTAGCAACGTAATCAATATTCCATAATTTACTTAGCTTTATTCGATATTTGTCGCTTTGCTTAAGGTGGCCAAATCATTGATGAAATTATAAAAATTCATATATGAATGTAATATTTCCAATATAGGATAAGAAAATTATTAATTACAAACTTTTATCTATTTATTTTTGTAAATGTGTCCAATGATCACACTTTACGAAGAATTTTACTTTTTTGTATACAGTATGCAATAATGTCTCGGTAAATGTTATTTTCTAATTAAAGAGAGCACTATGCTGACGATAAATGCCAACACGGTTAACCAAGCCCTTACTTTTCCAAAACTTGTCAATGCACTGCAGGACTCTTTCGCCAGTGATATAACCGTGCCGCCTCGATTACATTTTGATATGGCAAACCCGAAAGCAGAGCGGGAAACGACATTATTGATGATGCCTGCTTGGCAAGCAGGTGAGGTAGCGGGGGTTAAAATAGTTACGGTTGCCCCTGGTAATGGCAGTAAAGGACTACCGTCAATTCAAGGCTCTTATTTACTTATGGATGTTGATACTGGCGCTATGATTGCCATGATGGACGCGCCGGCATTAACTGCGCGCAGAACCGCCGCGGCATCTGCGTTGGCATCTCGATTTTTATCTCGTGAGAATAGTGAAACCTTATTGATGATAGGTACAGGCACTTTGTCGAGTAAATTAATTGAAGCTCATGCGAGCGTAAGGCCAATTAAAACCGTTTATATTTGGGGGCGTGATAAAAGTAAAGCACAAGCGATATGCCAACAGGTGTCTCATTTAAATCTTGATTGCCAAGCTGTTGATAGTATTGAAACGTATATTGCGAAAGCGGATATTGTTTCTTGTGCAACATTGAGTAAAGAGCCATTAGTATTTGGTAAACATTTAGTTGCCGGACAACATTTAGATATGGTGGGCTCTTATCGCCCTGATATGCGAGAAATGGATGATGACTGCTTAACTAAAGCACGCTTGTTTGTTGATAACTTCGAAGGGGCATTGCGAGAAACGGGTGACATGGCAATTCCATTGCAACAAGGGGTGATCAGTAAATCGCAAATTGAAGCTGATTTATTTTCATTGTGTAAACAGGAGTTCTCAATGACACGTAGCAATGACGAAATTACTGTTTTTAAATCAGTTGGTCATGCTTTAGAAGATTTAACTGCAGCAAAACTGGTTGCTGATTTTGTTAAAAAACTTTAATGAATAAATCATAAGAGAAAAGCAATGGATAAATATGCTCAACGCCGGCAATGGCTAGTTCAACAACTGGACCAAGACAGTGTGGTTATTATTGTCGGCAATCAAGCAAAAACGCGCAGTAAAAATATTAATTACCATTTTCGCCCTGATAATGATTTGTACTATTTAACAGGCTTCACTGAACCTAATGCTGTTGCATTGATCAGACCACAACACAATGCCGAGTTTATTTTATTTGTTCGCGAGAATAATGCTGCGGCAGAAACAAGTTTCGGTGCAAGAGCAGGACTTGAAGGTGCTAAGCGGAATTTTAATGCTGACCAAGCATATAGTGTGAATGAAATTCATCAGCAAATACCTCAGTTATTAGAGCAACGTTGTAAAGTTTATATTTTAGATGAGCAGGAGTTTTATGCTGATAAAGTCTCTACTTGGCTGCATCAACAGCGCCGTTCAACGGGGTTTGATATTCCTAAAGTGTATCGACATTTGTTGCCATTGCAGCCACTTTTACATAATGCGCGCGTTATTAAATCAGAAGATGAGGTAGCCTTAGTTCGTCATGCAGTTCAGGCTTCAATTCATGGTCATAAAGCTATGATGAAACAATGTAAACCTATGATGAATGAATTGCAGCTACAAGCTATTTTTGATCGAGAAATTGCTAATTTTGGATGTCGGGATGTTGCCTACCCAAGTATTGTTGCCAGCGGCAATAACGGCTGTTGCTTACATTATGAAGATAATAACAGTACCTTGAACCATGGTGATTTGGTATTGATTGATGCTGGCGCTGAATATCAACACTATTGTAGTGACATCACTAGAACTTGGCCGATAAACGGTAAGTTTAGTGATGCACAGCAAGAAATTTATCAATTAGTATTAGCTGCCATTGATGCGGCAATTGCGAAAGTTAAACCAGGCTTAGTATGGAATGATATTTATCAAACTTGTATTGAAGTTATGGCACAAGGTTTAATTGAGTTAGGCATTATTACCGATAGCTTTGAAGAAGTTATGAGAAATGAATGCTATCGTCAATTCACTGTTCATAAAACCGGTCATTGGCTTGGAATGGATGTACATGATGTCGGTCGCTATCATGACGATGATAATCAGTGGCGGAAATTAGAAGAAAATATGGTTTTTACCATTGAGCCGGGTCTTTACTTTCCAAGTGATTGCTTAGACGTGGCAGAAAAGTGGCGTGGTATTGCAATAAGAATTGAAGATGACATTTTAGTTACTGCCAGTGGGCATGAAAATTTATCAGCAGCAATTCCAAGAACTGTAATTGATATAGAGACTTATATGCAATCTAGCTAGTTAAAAAGGCAAACTTAATTGGAAATTTCAAAAATTTAATCCGTTTGCTATTTGACATTACAGCCCACTTCTATATAAATGGTGCTACGATGTAAGGATGTATATTGCAGCTAACTTCTGGTTGTTATAATAATACTAAACGGGTTTCATGGATAAGATAATGTCGAATAAAGGCGCATTTAACAATAGGTTAAGCCGACGTGTATTTGTTTATATTTTCTTATGTAGTGCATTTTTATCTGTATGCTCGACAATGATCCAGCTTTATGTTGATTTTCAAGGTGGAGTATCTACGCTTGAAGAGCGTTTTCATAATATTGAATTAAGTTTTAACCAGTCAATATCCACTAGTTTGTGGGACTTTAATGAACCTTTAGTTCAACAACAAATTGTTGGTATAGAGCGACTACCAGATATTCGACACGTAAAAATTACCACCAGCTTTGGCAAAGTATACGAGGTTGGCCAAGCAATTTCTAATCCGCCTAAAACTAGAACTTACTCCATTGTGTTTGAAGGTAATACCATAGGCGCTATGGTTATTTCTGCAGACTACCAAGATATCTATCAAAGCATTAAGCAAAAAGCTGGCTTTATTATTATTTCTGAATTCATCAAAATTTTTATGGTCGCGTTTTGTACCTTTTTTATAGTTCATTGGTTAATCACTAAGCATTTATATCGAATAACCGCTTATTCAAAAGCACTCAGCGGTCAAAATTTAGATGAACCATTAGCACTGCTAAATCGCAAGGAAGAGACGGATGAACTCGATGAGCTTGTGAGTGCAATTAACGGTATGCGATTAACCTTAAAAAATGACATCATTAAGCTAGAAGATGCTGAAAACGCGCTAATAAACTTAAATGGTGATCTTGAAATAAAGGTTTATGAACGAACTGCAAAGCTTGCTGAGAGTAACCAGCAATTGCAGCAATCATTAAACGAATTGACGCTAGCAAAAGATCAGTTAGTACAATCTGAAAAAATGGCATCATTAGGGCAATTAGTTGCTGGTGTTGCGCATGAGGTAAACACACCGTTAGGTATTTGTGTGACTTCGGTAAGTGCCTTAAAAGAAAAAATAGCCGAATTAAATCACGCCTTAATTGAAGAGCAATTAACCAAAAAGCAACTTACTTCAATTTTAAATATGTTTGTTGAGTATGAGCAAATAATCGAACGTAGTTTAAATAAAGCGGTAGAGTTAATTCGTGGTTTTAAGTCAGTCGCTGTAGAGCAACATACTGACCCTAAAATTAACATTAATTTGGCACAACATGTTGATGATATTGTTAATACGGTTAAAACGTTATTCAAACAAAAGAACTATACCATTGACATTAATGTCGATAAAAAAATTAGCTTAGTAACGTATCCGAGTGCATGGAATCAAATACTAACTAACTTTTTAACAAACTCCCATATTCATGGCTTTGAAGATCGTATTGATGGTGAGATTAGCATTGATTTTCAAGCCAATGAAGACAGCCTTATTCTGATTTATAAAGATGATGGAAAAGGAATTAGCTGCGAAGTCAAAGATAAAATATTTGACCCTTTTGTTACTACTAAGCGCGGCTTAGGTGGCTCTGGGTTAGGTATGAATATTGTTTATAACTTAGTGCACACTAAGCTCGGCGGTACGATAAAAATTGCTGACAGCGAACATGGTTGTTGCTTTATTGTTAAGGTACCCATGCTGCCAAATAATGATAATATTACTCCGATAAAAAAAGGTACGCCTGATTTAAAGATCATACCTTAGTTTTATTTTAGCAAGCGGTACTCTTAACCCTAAACTATTCGTCACCTAATAATGTAAGTACCATATTGGTGTAATTGACTAAGCCGATAACTTGCTGACTTTCAATAACAGGTGCTGTGTTAATACCGAAGTTTTCAAATAGCCTTGCGCAATAGCGAACGTCCATTTCTGGCGATACCGACAATAATGGCTTAGCCATAATTTCGTATAAATTCACTCGTTCTGGAGAGCGGTCTTTAGCAATAACTTGTTTTGCGATGTCGGATAATAACACTAAACCAAACTCATCATTTTCATGACGTTTGTTAATAATTAATGCGCTGACATTATGTTGTTTAGCTAGCTTTATGCCTTCGGCAACAGTAACCATACCATCAGTAAATTGGTAGCTGTCGGTTGTCATAGCATCTTTAACTTGCACTAGTTTATGGCTCATATTTCTTCCTCAATTTTACCTTTTAAACGTTCCACTTGGTGGGCAACGCCTACAGCGTCTTGAATATCAATTTGTATGGCAATACCTTTACCGGGTTCTTCATCAAATCCTGCAACGGTAGCTATTCGCTCTAGTATTTTCCGACATAAGTGTTCTTCTACAACAAACATTAATACGTCACGTTGGGTTTCAAGTTGCATACCAAAAAATGTTCTTTGGCGCTTGATACCTTCACCGCGAGCATTATTAATAATGGTTGCCCCTGTGGCGCCCGCCATACGAGCTTCTTTCATTACCTTTTCGGTAACGGCATCTTCAACAAATGCAATGATCAATTTAAAATGCATTTTTCGTTCTCACTATTAAGTTAATTTCTTGTACGAATGTGTGTAATTTGTGCATAGGCCATAACTGCAATTATCGGAAATAAACTGGCAAAAGCAATAAGACCAAAACCATCAATCAATGGGCTTCGACCTGGTATGGTACTCGCTAGCCCTAAACCGAGTGCGGCAACTAATGGCACGGTTACGGTTGATGTGGTAACGCCACCTGAATCGTAAGCTAGTGGTACAATCATTTTAGGGCAGAAAAATGTTTGAATAACCACAACAATATAGCCACAAATAATGTAGTAATGAATTGGGTGACCAACCACAATTCGGTAGCTGCCAAGCGCAATACCAATTGCAACACCTATGGCAACCGCAATACGTAAACTATTGGCTTTAATGCCGCCTCCTGATACTTCTTCGGCTTTTAATGCCACGGCAATAAGTGAAGGCTCAGCAATTGTTGTACTGAATCCTATGGCAGCAGCAAATACATATACCCAACCGTAATAACTCCAATTGAGTGCACTGTCGGCAATACCAGCAGGGTTGATGAACTCGGTTGCTGTTAACTGTTCAGCCATCATTTTTCCTAGTGGAAATAAAGCTTTTTCAAGACCAAGTAAAAATAGAGCCAAGCCGATCAAAACATAGAGGAAACCAAAGCCGACTTGCTTAATATGTGGTATCGGCTGTCGAATAACTAACAACTGAAATACCAGAATTATTGACAATATTGGCAGCACATCAACAACGGTTGACTTTAACGTGTCAATAAACTCGATCAGTAAATCCAAGCTAGTAGGCTCCATTAAATGTTAAAGAATGTGTGTTTGTCATTAGCTTAGTACCATGCCGTAGGCCATCACAAATATCATCGGCGTTAACGACGCAAATGCGATTAAGCCAAAACCGTCTATCATTGGATTTCTGCCTTTTATTGATGATGCTAAACCAACACCTAATGCAGTAACTAAAGGTACGGTTATTGTTGATGTAGTAACACCGCCTGAGTCATAGGCGATACCAATAATCCAAGTCGGGGCGAAGGCCGTCATAATAACAACCAGGACATAGCCGCCAAGAATCAAGTATTGAATAGGCCAGCCGCGAATAATACGCAGTACACCAATCACAATAGCTAAACCTACAGCAAAGGCTACGGTATAGCGTAAGCCATTCGCATATTCATTTTGTGAGATATCTGTTGCTTCGATAATGCCACCACTGGCTGCAACGGTAGCGGCTTCTGCGGCCACGGCAATTAATGACGGTTCAGCAACCGTGGTACCGAACCCTAAGCAAAAGGCAAAAGTTAATAGCCAAACAATACTGCCCTTTTTAGCGAAAGCTTTAGCCATTGACTCACCAATGGGAAATAAACCCATTTCTAAGCCATAAATAAAAAATGTTAAACCTAATACAACCAATATTAGGCCTATAAAGATATCACCTAGATTTGGCATAGGTTGCTGCAAAACAGCGAATTGAAAAAAAGCGATGACAAGTACAATAGGCAGTAGATCTTTGCAGCTGCCTAAAAGTGCCTTAAAAAAAATGATAAGTTGTTGGTTCATATCGCTAAAATTTACCAGAATAAAGTTTTATTATACGAGCCGAACTCAACTACTTTATTGATCCAAAACAAGCTCGATGTTCGTTGTTAAAAAATAGTAACAAGATGCTCTGGTTATCAATGTATACAAGAAAAGTTTTATTGTTAACTTTTGTTATTTATAAAAATAATTGAAATCACTTCATTATGTACTTTATCAATATTTAATTAACATTTACCACTAAGTTATACAAAGAAATAGGCGGTTGCTGTCCATAACGCTCCGGCAATTGTTGCTGCTATTGTTGCTGGAATTAGCTGTGATTTAACATGATCCATTAAGTCACAACCTGTGGTCATTGCACTGAGAATCGTCGTATCTGAAATAGGTGAGCACTGATCACCAAAAACACTACCATTAAGGACAGTGGCAAAACATAACATCATAAATAATTCAGGGTTGGCTAATCCTTGACTTTGGCAAATTGCCCAAGCTAAAGGCATTGCTAATGGAAAGGCAATGGCGTAGGTGCCCCAACTGGTACCGGTAGAAAAGGCGATGATCATCGTCATTAACTGTAAAATTACCGGTAAGCACCAAAAAGGCAATTGCTCGCCAAGCAATGATACTAAAAATAAGCCACCGCCAGTTTCTTTACTGATACTGCCGATAATCACCGCAAGCATTAAAATAACTGACGCAAAAACTACGCCTTTTAACCCTTGGCTAAATCCGTCTATAACATGGTGTAACGACATGCCTTTGATGATAGCAATAATGGCTGATAATAATAATGCTGCGCCGAAAGCCCAGTTAATTTTAGGTGAGCCAAGCAAAACAAAACTACCAATAGCAATTGCGGTTAAGGTGATTAAGGGCAATACAAATTCAATAATATGCGGCACGTAACCTGATGGTACATTTGATTCCTGTAATTCCTTAGCACTCAGCGGTTTAGCCGTTGGTGCATCTAGTTTGCCTTCAACTTCTGCTCGCTGCTTTGCCAAACGAATGCGCTTGCCAGCAAATGTTGTAACATTAATACTGAGTAGGAAAGTACCGGTTACGGCAAAAATGCTGTAAAAACTAAATGGGATACTTTGAAAGAAAAAGGCAATACGGTCGGCTTCTGTTGCTAGAAACGATACCCCAGGAATAAATATCAGTGCTTGCACATATGCTGGCCATGCATTGAAGGCAAGTATTGAAGCAATGGGTGATGCGGTTGAATCAACAATGTAGCTCATTTCTTCATGGCTAACTTTTGCTTTGTCTGCCAAAGGTCTAACGGTGGTGCCAACTAAAACCGTACTCATGGTGCCACCTTGGAAAAATAATACTCCTAGTAGCCAAGAAACTAATTTTGCTGATTTTCTGCCTTTGACAAAGTGCTTGGTCATATAGCTTGCAAATGCTTGTGCAGCGCCCGTTTTCGACCAAATACCAAGCAACCCACCTAATAGCCATAAGTAAAGTAATAACAATGCTGCTGTACCTTCTTTCGCTAGGTTAGGAATAATCACTTTGTCGGTTAGATCATATCGACCAAGCATAATAGCACCAACAACGATCCCACCAAGAAGTGCTGTTAAAGGCTCCCGGGTAAGCAAACATAACAATATTGTTATCAGGGCTGGTAGTAACGACCAGGCACCAAAATGAAAAGCCGGTTTTAGTAGCTTAAGTTGTTTGTTTTCATCACGTACCCATTGCTGAACTAATGTTGGAGTTCCTTCAGTGCGATTGAGATGTTGTTGGTTTAGTGGCGAGTCATGATAAGCAACCACATTATCAATAATAACTTGTTGGCCTTTATAGGTATAACTTAATAAGCCTGATGAATTGGTACTTACATCGTAAACATGACTTTGCTCAACCCAGAGAGGTGAAACAGACGATTTAATATAAATAGCTGCAAGTACAGCAAATAAAAAAAATATAAAAGCTAGTTTGTTGTGCTTGCTCGCCATAAAATCACACTTTTTTATTGTTATTAGATTCGGTTAATACGCTCGAACATTACATTCGGTAATTACATATTTAGATAATTTACGATAACAGAAATTAGGTAAGTTACTAGTGTGATTTAATTTTCATTAAGATATTTCTATTTTACTTATCTCAATATCGCTTGAAATTGCTTGAAAGGGTGCCACAGCCAACGACGGGGATGAGCCGAAGGCCGCAGCGAAAGTGTTCAAAATATTTTCATGGTCAATTAAAGCGCTTGATACTAAATGGTGTGATATCAATATCGGTTTTCTTATTGCTCATTACTTGGCCGATTAATTTTCCCGTTATAGCACCTAATGTTAAGCCTAAATGTTGATGACCTAGCGCAAAATATATCGAGTTATGCTTAGTTGCTTGACCAATAACAGGTAGTGAGTCGGGCAGGGAGGGGCGACAACCCATCCATCGTTTTTCTTCGTTGCTATCTTTTTTACAAGAATGAGGAAGTTCCGTTAGAAGGTGTTTGGCGTTTTCAAACAACATATCCGCCCGCTGCATATTCTCAGGAGCTTCTAATCCCGCAAACTCAACGGTGCCAGCAAGGCGTAAACCGTGTGACATAGGTGTAATAATAAACTTTCGTTCAGCTGAAGCAACAGGTCTATTCAACTGTGGCGAACTGTTCTTCGCCAGATCTAAACTGTAACCTCGTTCAGCTTCTATCGGTAACTTATAGCCAAGTTTTGCTAATAACGGCTTTGACCAAGCACCCGTTGCAATCACCACCGCATCAAATACTTGTATTCTAACTTCAGGCGAAGAAGTTGTGTCAGCTGATGATTGCATGCTGATTTCTACTTGATCATTGACGGGGTTAATGTCGGAAACTGCAGCATGAATTTGTTGCGCTCCTATTTGTAATGCTTGTTGTGAGAGCACCTGACAAATTTCAAATGGGTTTGCGGTATGTGCTACTTCGGTAAAATAAAGTGAGTAATGAATATTAGCGCTTAAATTAGGCTCTAATAATAAGGTTTGCGCTCTATCAAGCAGCTTAACAGCAATTCCTGCACTTTTATAATGTTCGAAAGCTTTAACAGCGTCGTTACGATTTTTACTTTCAAACACCAGTAAACTGCCTTTAGTTGTTAATAAATGCTCTGCACCTGCAGCTCGAAGCAATGGCTTGTAATAGTCAATAGCATGTTGATTAATGGTGCGAGCGCTTGGCTATTCTTTGCTCTTTTAGTGGTAAACATATTACCTATAAATTTTAAAAACCAAGGGAGTGCCTTTGGAAAGTATTTCGGTGACAATGCCATAGGGCCTAGCGGATTAAACAGCAGTTTAGGTAGTTGCCAAAGTAAGCTAACTTCTGCTAGTGGAAAAACTTGCTCGGTGGCAAAGTGGCCAGCATTAGCTTTTGAACAACCTTCTCCAATACCTGATTTATCAATTAGTGTTACTTGAAAGCCTAACGACTGCAATTCAAGTGCGCAGTTAATTCCGATAATACCTGCGCCTATAACGGCAACACTTCGTGGTGCTTCCGATGATTTGTTATTTGAATTATCTACTGCAATGTTATTCATTGTTTACATCTTCTTTTTCTAACTATTCTTAACGATGAAAATATTTAGGCGCTGGAGTTACCTTAATATAAAACCTTGTGGAAAAATATCGTCAGTGCTGAGCATAAATTTATGACAACCGGTAATAAATGCCCGTCCAGATACTCTCGGTATAACTGCGGTTTTACCATGATAGTCACAGACATTTTGAATGCTGACAGTCATTTTTCCGCCAACAATACTTTCAATAACGACGTCTTGTTCGACAGGTAAATTTTCTTTCTCACGAAGTAAAGCGACGCGCGCGCTTACCCCAGTACCTGTTGGAGAGCGGTCAACCTCACCGTCAGCAAATACACAAACGTGACGAGAGTGAGAGCTGATTGCATCCGTTTTATTGGAGTAAAAAATAGTGCCGTAGAGGAAGCTTAAATCTTCTTCTATAGGGTGCTTGATAGAATAGTTCGCCATTACCGCCTGCTTTATGGCACGCCCGACGTCGATCAGCTGCTGTTGGTTCTCAGGTGTACAGTCAATATTTAACGCGTCAGCATCCACATAAGCATAGTAAGCGCCACCAAAGGCAATATCGTATTGAATGGCGCCGAACTCTGGTAACTCTATTGATTGAGCAAGTACTTCAACAAATGAAGGTACGTTATCAAAACTAACCGCGAGTTTATTTTGTTGATCATGTTTCGCATAAGCTTTAATAAAACCTGCGGGAGAGTCGATGCCAATTACTTCTCCTTGTTTTGGCATGGCCAAGGTTTGGCTTTCTATCGCTACTGATACGGCGGCAATAATACCGTGTCCACACATACTGCTATAGCCTTCATTATGCATAAATAAAATGCCAAATTTCGCGTCAGTGCTGCATGGCTCTGTAATCAATGCACCGTACATATCAGCGTGTCCACGTGGCTCAAACATCAGTAATTGTCTAAGGTTGTCTAAATTGTCGTGCAGGTATTGCCGCTTTTCTAGAATAGTATTACCTTTAATTTCAGGGTATCCGTCAGTAATTATACGGAGCGGCTCACCTTCGGTATGGGCGTCGATAGTATTAATGCTTTGATAATTCGAGAAATTATGATTGTTAAACTGCATGTTATTCAACCTAGAAAATAAAAATTAACGCTTATGCTTGTATGATTTAAAATATTGTATACAATATGCGATATTATTTCTAGCAATAGTTTTAAATAGCTAAACACAATTAACGGATCAAGAAGACTTATGAAGAATATAAACTGGAAAGGTGTATACCCAGCGGTAACAACTCAATACTTTGATGATATGTCAATTAACTTTGATGCAACAAAAACAATGGTTGATAGCCTTATTAAAGAAGGGGTTGATGGAATTATCGCCTTAGGTACTGTTGGTGAAAATTGCTCACATACTCGTGAAGAAAAACGTGCCATTCTTATCGCTGTTAAAGAAGTTGTTGCAGGGCGTGTTCCAGTAATTTCTGGGGTTGCTGAAACCACAACACAGTTTGCTGTTGAATATTCACAAATGTGTGAAGAAGTTGGCATTGATGGCTTAATGGTACTTCCAGGTATGGTATATCGTTCAAGTGAACGTGAAGCTATTCATCACTATCAACAAGTTGCTCGTAACTGTAACTTACCGATTATGATTTATAATAACCCAGTTACTTATGGTGTTGATGTTTCAATAGAGGGCATGCGCATTTTAGCTGAAGAACCGACGATTGTTTCAGTAAAAGAAGCGACAGAAGATACGCGCCGAATTTCAGAGTTATTTGCCGCATTTGGCGATCGCTACATTGTTTTTGGTGGTGTTGATGATATTGCACTAGAAAGCTTAATGTTAGGTTGTACAGGTTGGATTTCAGGTTTAACCAACGTTTTTCCACAAGAGTCAGTGGCTATTTTTAAATTGGCAGAGCAGGGGCGCTACCAAGAAGCATTGGAAATTTGGCGCTGGTTCTTGCCTTTATTACGCTTAGATACGATTCCGACTTTAGTTCAGTGTATTAAATATTGTGAACAATTGGCTGGTCGCGGTAGTGAAGTGACCCGAGCGCCGAGAATGCCACTCGTTGGTGAAGAGCGAGCAAGGGTTGAAAAATTATATAACGACGCTGTAGCAACTCGTATTGATCTCAGTAAATTCAACTTAGATTAATACTTACGAAATAGGCTACTGAGATAGATATACGGTAGCCTTTCTTTGTTAATAAGTATGATTATTTGCCTACTTATTACGACTCGTAAATGATTAACAGCAGTTGATGGATGTAAAATTTAACATGATTAAAGGAACATTTTTTTGTCTTGATGCCCATACTTGTGGCAACCCGGTTCGCCTTGTTACTAGTGGTCACCCTGATTTAACAGGCGAGACAATGAGCGAAAAGCGACAAGACTTTTTAGAAAACTACGATTGGATACGTCAAGGCTTAATGTTTGAGCCCCGCGGGCATGACATGATGTCAGGTGCGTTTTTATATCCTGCATGCAGCAAAAATGCTGATGGCGCTATTTTATTTATCGAAACATCAGGCTGTCTGCCTATGTGTGGTCATGGCACCATAGGTACTGTTACTGCTGCCTTAGAAAATGGCCTACTAACACCCAAAACACCCGGAAAATTAGTATTAGATGTGCCAGCAGGGCAAATCAATATTGATTACCAAATGAGTGATGAAAAAGTAACAGCAGTACGTATATATAATGTTGCTTCGTTTCTTGCCCATCAAGATGTTGCAATAGATGTTCCTGGTTTAGGACAACTGGTGGTTGATGTCTCCTATGGCGGCAATTACTACGTTATTGTTGAACCACAAGAAAACTTTCCCGGTATAGACCAATGGAGCGCTGGCGATATTCTTCACTGGAGTCCGATTATTCGTAAAATCGCCGACAAAACCTTAACTTGCATACATCCGAATGATGACACGGTTTCCGGCGTATCACACGTTTTATGGACAGGCAAAACTCAAACTGACGGCTCTGATGCAGCAAATGCTGTTTTTTATGGTGATAAAGCTATTGACCGTTCCCCATGTGGTACCGGAACAAGTGCACGCATGGCGCAATTATTCGCTAAAGGTAAGTTAAAGTTGGGTGATAGCTTTGTTCATGAAAGCTACATTGGTAGCCAATTTGTTGGCAAAGTTGAAGGTGTTGTAGAGCTAGAAACATCAAATGGCCCTGTGGCGGCAATTATGCCAAGTATTCAAGGTTGGGCACATGTGTTTGGTAAGAATTGCATCACAATTGATGATAGTGACCCTTATGCCATGGGGTTTGTTGTTACTTAGTGAAGCTTAGTAATTCTTCACGGTTTTAATTTTAACGTATTGAAAATTTAAAGAGATTATTATGACAATTACAGGTAAGAATTTAATTGCGGGACAGTGGTCTGGTGAAACTGAAAACGGTTTTACTGCCTTTAATGCCGTTGAAAATACGGCAATGATAGATAAGTTTGCTGATGCCAGCGAGCAAGAAATTGAAAATGCTATTACCGCAGCTCAGCGTGCATTTACCAGCTATAGTCAGTTACCTGCTACCAAACGAGCAACATTTTTGCGTACTATTGGCGAACAAATAGTGCAATTAGGTGATGAGCTAGTTGAAATGGCTTGTGCGGAAACCGGTTTACCCGCTATGCGTATTCAAGGAGAGCGTGGACGAACCGTAGGGCAATTAAACCTTTTTGCTGATTTATTAGATAGTGGCGAATACCAAGCGGTTATTGATTTAGCTGATACAAAGCGAGCTCCACTTCCAAAGCCTGATACAAGACTCGGCTATTTACCACTAGGCGTTGTCGGTGTTTTTGCTGCGAGCAACTTCCCGCTAGCATTTTCAACAGCAGGCGGTGATACAGCGTCAGCACTTGCTGCTGGTTGTCCGGTTGTTATGAAAGCTCATGCTGCACACCCTGCAACTGCAGAATTGATTGCTCAAGCTATTTTAAAAGCGATTGCAATAGCAGAAATAGACCCAGGTATTTTTTCGCTAATACAAGGGAAAAACTACGCTATTTCTAGTCAGATTGTAACGCATCCACTTGTTAAAGCCGTTGGTTTTACAGGCTCAGAACGAGTAGGTATGATCTTACAACAGCAAATTAATCAAAGAGCAGAGCCAATTCCATTTTACGGCGAACTTGGTAGTGTTAATCCACAATTTATTCTTGCTAATAAGTTAGCTGCTGATGCATCTGAGCTTGCTTCAGCGCTAGTTGCATCACTAATGATGGGGCAAGGACAATTTTGCACTAGCCCAGGTGTTTGGTTCGTTATCGATGGTGCAGAATATCCACTATTTGCTGAAACGGCTGCTGCAGAAATAGCAAAAACATCAGCGGGTGTGATGCTAACCCCTGGCATTGCCAATTCCTATAAACAAGCTGTTGCTCAATGGCAAGATATTGCAGGCGTTGATTTATTAGCACAAGGGCAGGCTGGCGTTGAACATTTTTGTCAAGCGGCGCTATTTAGTACTGATTTAGCAACATTTTCTGCTAATCCGCTATTACAAGAAGAAGTGTTTGGTTCGTCAGCGCTTATTGTTAAATGTGCTGACTTTAACGACATGCTGCAAGCAATCACATTATTGAAAGGTAACTTAACGGCTAGTATTCATGCTACTGAAAGTGATCTTGCAAATGCCAAACAAGTTGCAGTAGCGACAGCACATAAAGTTGGACGCTTAATTTACAATCAAATGCCTACTGGCGTTGAGGTTTGTGCTTCAATGAATCATGGTGGGCCATTCCCTGCCTCAACTAATATCAGAACAACCTCTGTGGGTAGTGAAGCAATTAAACGTTTTCAACGACCAATTTGTTACCAAAATATGCCAAACGAGTTGCTGCCTGAATTATTAAAGTCTTAATAAACTTTAAATTTTTCAATAGTTTTTACTAAGTAATCAAAAGAGTTATTAACAATAACTCTTTTTTTTTGTGTTTAGCGTGCGGATCTCTATAATAGCGGTAACATTTTTAGGAAGCCTTGTATGAGCATAGTATATAAAACCAGAACTCAATTAGTTGTTGAAACCCTTAGAGAAAAGATTTTAAGCGGTGAGATTAAAGCTGGTCAACCGTTGCGACAAGCAGCCTTAGCAGAAGAGTTAAATGTCAGCCGTATTCCTGTTCGAGAAGCATTATTGCAATTGGAAGCTGAAGGCCTAGTGGCGTTTGAGCCACATAAAGGGGCAACGGCAACTGAATTGAATGCTGATCAAGTTGATGAATTATTTGAACTTCGTGCCATGTTAGAAGCTGATTTACTGACTAATTCTTTACCTTATATCACTGATGAAAAGCTTGAAGAAGCGACGCAGTTATTGAAGAAGCTAGATAAAGCACTTGGTAAAGAGAATGCAGCTAATACGTGGAGTGAATTAAACTCTGATTATCATAACTGTTTATATTCAGGTGCTGACCGTCCGCAGACTCAGGATTTAGTTAACACTTTAAATAAAAATGCCGACCGATACATTCGCATGCACTTACTTTGGGCTGGCGGAATTTCAAAAGCAGAATCTGAGCACAATGAAATATTAGCTTTGTGTAAAGCGCGTGATGTTGATAATGCCGTTGCGTTATTAAAGCAACACATTCTGGGCTCACGTGATGAAATTAAAGCATTTCTAAATGAACGTGAATCAATTATTAGTGGCTAATCACTAAGTTACCGCAATTCCTTTCTAATGCGAGACTGTTTTATATTTGCTTGAAATTTATGATGTAATTTTGAGCATTTATTGACATTTTAGCGCTATTTCTATAGTATTCCCGCGCCTTCACAACCCGAAAAATAACGATTTTCGTTCTTATTGCCTATCATTAAGACAATATCGGGATAAAGCAAAAGTATTTAAATACAAGCCTATTTTATAGCTCGCTTGTATTTTTGACGTTTAATCAAAGTTGAGAAAATAATGTTTGAATTACACGCCAGTAAAGCGGCAAATTTAAAAAATGATGTGCTGTCGGGTCTTACCGTTGCATTAGCATTAGTACCAGAAGCAGTTGCCTTTGCTTTTGTTGCTGGAGTAGAGCCTCTTGTCGGCTTATACGCTGCCTTTATGGTTGGCTTAATTACCTCTATTTTTGGTGGTCGCCCAGGTATGATTTCTGGCGCCACAGGTGCTATGGCAGTTGTTATGGTGAGTTTAGTTGCAATACATGGGGTTGAATACCTGTTTGCAACTGTGGTGTTAACTGGTGTGCTTCAGATAATGGCAGGGTTATTTAAGCTTGGTAAGTTTATTCGCTTAGTGCCGCACCCGGTAATGTTAGGCTTTGTTAACGGTTTAGCTATTGTAATTTTCTTAGCGCAATTAGGCCAATTTAAAGTGGTTAATGATGCGGGGGTGATGGAGTGGATGCAAGGCAATCAACTTTATACTATGGCTGGTTTGATTGTATTAACAATGGCAATCATTCATTTTTTACCTAAGTTAACAAAAGCGGTTCCTTCTTCACTGGTCGCTATTGTCGTTGTGACTATTCTAGTGCAAAGCCTAGATTTAGATGCCCGTACCGTCGTTGATTTTGTTCGTGATATGACTAATGACCCAGCGGCTTCAATTGCTGGTGGTTTACCACAATTTAGTATTCCTAGTGTGCCGTTTAATCTTGAAACTTTTCAAGTTATTTTACCATTTGCTTTGGTATTGGCGGCAATTGGCTTAATTGAGTCTCTATTAACTTTAACGTTAATTGATGAATTAACAGGTACTCGCGGTCGTGGTAATAAAGAATGTATTGCTCAAGGTGCAGCGAACACAGTTACTGGTTTCTTTGGTGGCATGGGCGGTTGTGCGATGATTGGTCAATCGATGATCAATGTTAATTCTGGGGGCCGAGGTCGTGCTTCTGGTATTACTGCTGCATTAGCATTATTAGGTTTTATCCTATTTGCCTCAGGCTTAATTGAGCAAATACCACTAGCAGCGCTGGTTGGTGTTATGTTTATTGTGGTTATTGGTACGTTTGAATGGTCAAGTTTTAGAATTTTAGGCAAGGTTCCAAAAGCTGATGCATTTGTAATTATTTTAGTTTCTGGTGTAACTGTTGCTACAGACTTAGCAATTGCCGTAGTTGTTGGTGTTATTGTTTCGGCGTTAGTTTTTGCATGGGAACATGCTAAGCATGTAGTTGTTCACCGCTCAATGAATGAAAAAGGTTCGACTGTTTATGACGTAAGTGGCCCTTTATTTTTTGGTTCAGTTTCAAGCTTCTTAGAGCAGTTCGATATGGATAACGACAGCGATGATGTTATTGTTGAGTTTAAAAACTCTCGCGTTGCTGATCATTCAGCAATTGAAGCAATTGACACCTTAGCAGAACGTTATATTAGTCGTGGCAAGCAAATGCACTTAAGGCATTTAAGTAAAGAATGTACACAGCTGTTAACCAAAGCGGGTAGTTTAGTTGAAATCAATGTGATTGAAGATCCTGACTATCACATTGCAACTGACAAGTTAGCTTAGACTTCTATCCTCGTGTGATTGGGTTATACTTAATCACACGAGTAGGTTTTCGATGTTAGTGATAATTACTATATGCAATTAGAGTTTTTTGATGTTCCTAGCCCTTGTATCGGCATTTGTCAGTCAGATGATAAAGGCCAATGCTTAGGCTGTTTTCGTACCCGAGACGAACGCCTGAATTGGACATCATTTGACTCAAATGAACGACAAAAGGTGATTAAACGTTGCCAGCAACGAAAGAAAAGAAAACATGCCCCGGCGAAAGCGAAAGTTATTACTGTTGAAGATAGTGTTGCTGAACAACAGCCTTCCTTATTAGAGCCTGCTAGCAAAAGTAAGCTTGATAATTCCAATGATTTAGATTTTGGCGACTTTGAATTATAAGCCCGAATCTTGATTCCGTTTATCGCAGATAATCGTTAACTCAACGCAATTTTTAATATGCAAACATTTGCCGACTTGTTGTTAGCTACGATTCATAATATCGTATGTTGCTAATATTATGTTAACGCTGATGCGCCGTTAGTTATTTTTAATAAAGCCCGCACTCAATAATAATAAAAATTCATATTTTTAATGAGCTAGCCTAGGCTGCTTACTTGCTATATGAGATACCAAAGGAATAACCTTATGCAAAAACTTCTACCATCTTTTGCGATGGCAGCTATTTCTGTCGCCTTAACGGGCTGTTTGCAGAGTGAGCAGCAAGATGCAAAAGTTGAAATTAACAAGAATCCGTACCCGAGTACTTATAAAGCCCTACCACAACAAACAACCTTGATTAAAAATGCCACGGTATTAACCGGCACAGGTACACGTTTAAATAATACTGATGTCCTAGTTGTTGACGGTAAAATTAGCAAAATTGGCGAAAACTTATCTGCTGCGGGTGCTCAAGAAGTTGATGCAAATGGTAAATGGGTAACCCCGGGTATTATTGATGTGCATTCACACTTAGGCGTGTATCCGAGCCCGTCGGTTGAATCGCATTCTGACGGTAATGAAATGACTTCACCGAACACTTCTGAAGTTTGGGCTGAGCACAGTGTTTGGCCACAAGACCCAGGGTTTCAAGCAGCGCGTGCTGGCGGTATAACTACCTTACAAATTTTACCTGGTTCAGCAAATTTATTTGGTGGTCGCGGTGTAACATTACGTAATGTTCCTAGTGAAACCATGCAAGGCATGAAGTTTCCTAATGCTCCTTATGGCTTGAAAATGGCGTGTGGTGAAAACCCTAAACGTGTTTATGGTAGCCGTAAAGTTTTGCCTTCAACCCGTATGGGAAATATGGCTGGATATCGTATGGCTTGGGCGGAAGCAACTGAATACAAGCGCGCTTGGGAAAAATATGAGGCAGATTATGCTGCAGGTAAGAACCCAATTGCACCAGTGAGAGATATTGAGTTAGACACTTTAAAAGGTGTATTAGACGGTGATATTTTAATTCACAATCATTGTTATAAAGCAGAAGAAATGGCGATGATGATAGACTTAGGTAAAGAATTTAACTATCACTCGGGTACATTCCACCATGCAATTGAAGGCTACAAAATTGCTGATAAGTTAGCTGAAAATGGTAACTGTGCTGCTATGTGGCCAGATTGGTGGGGCTTTAAAATGGAAGCCTATGATATGGTTCATGAGAATGTAGCAATTGTCGATGCGGTGAAAAATTCATGTGCGGTTGTTCATTCTGATTCTTCAAGTACCATTCAACGACTAAACCAAGAAGCCGGTAAAGTTATGTATCGTGCAAATGACAATGGTTTTGAAATTAAGCCAGAATTAGCAATTACTTGGATCACCTCAAATGCAGCTAAGTCATTAGGTTTATCAGATGAAACCGGTAGCTTAGAAGCAGGTAAGAAAGCTGATGTGGTTATTTGGAATCAAAACCCATTTAGCGTTTATGCTCAAGCCGAAAAAGTATTTATTGACGGTGCTAAAGTTTACGATCGTCATGATGATAAATACCAAGCAAAAAGCGATTTCTTACTAGGTCAAAGATAAGGTGACAACAATGAAGCATTTTAAATTATTTAAATCATCACTGATTGCTTTGGCATTGGCGAGTTCGCAAGCAAGTTTTGCCGAAAGTTTTGCAATTACTAACGCTACAGTTCATACAGTAACCGAACAGGGAGTACTTAAAAACGCCACGGTTATTGTTGAAGGTGGCAAAGTTATCGCAATCAACCCTACAACAGTTAATGTCGATACGGTTATTGATGCCGAAGGTAAAATTTTAACACCAGGCTTTATTGGCTCTATGAACCAAATGGGCCTAGTTGAAGTGGGGGCGGTAGCTCGTAGCAGAGATGCTGGCGATAAAAAGGCTGATATTACGTTTGACGCTAGTTTAGCATTTAACCCTCGAACAACTGTAATTCCATATAGCCGAAAAGGTGGCATTACGACTAATATTGTTGCGCCACGTGGTGGCGATGATATGTTTAAAGGCCAAACTTTTGTTGCTGATTTGTCAGGTGAATTTGACAGTGTTCGTGTAAGTAATAACAATGTTATTATTGATTTGGGTGCTAAAAGCAAAGGCTCTAGAGCGTCGAGCCTGCAAAAATTACAAAATAAGCTTGAAGATGCTGCTAAAAAGTTAGCGAAAGCTAAGAAAAGTTCAAACGACAAAAAAGACAAGAAAGAAGCAAAAGAGCCAAGCCGCGAAACAAAAGTGATTAATGCTTTACTGAGTGGTGATAAGGCACTTGTTGCTTACGCCGATAGAGCGACTGATTTACTTGCATTATTGAAGCTTAAAGAAAGCTATAAGTTAGACTTAGTTTTCGTTGGTGCTGCTGATGCGGTATTAATTGCGGATGACATAGCAGCGGCGAAAGTTCCTGTAGTCATGAGCGCACTAGATAATTTGCCAGGCAGTTTTGATTCATTACATGCTTCATTAGAAAATGCGGCTAAACTGACGACGGCAGGTGTTGATGTTGCCTTTACGGTAAGTGGCGATACTCATAACTTGTATCAATTACGTTTTCATGCTGGTAATGCTATTGCAAACGGCTTATCGCGCGAAGATGCTTTGGCAGCCGTTACGGCAAATGTAGCAGATGCGTTTAACCTTGATAGCGGCCGTGTGGCAGTTGGTAAAACCGCTGATTTGGTGTTATGGAGTGCTGATCCTTTTGAATTAAGCTCTTCAGTAGCTAAAATTTGGATTAATGGCAAAGAGTATTCAACGAAAAGCCGTCAAGACAAACTGAGAGAACGCTATACAACAAACAGTAATATGCCGCGGGCATATACTAAGTAACTTAATTTTCAGTAGGTAAAGTTAAATAAAAACCACGCTCTAGCGTGGTTTTTTTATGTACAGGATGTACGGTATATCGCGATCACAAGGATGTGAAAGAGCGTATATGTACAGGATATACGGTCAATTTTTATGTTCCAGACAAAAACTAGGTACCTACATCCGTGTAGGCAATGTCGCGGTTGTATGGATGCAATAGCACGCATGGTTATGTAGGAACGCGAAAATTTACATTTGAAGCTTACTGTAAAATAATATCTAAAAACTGCATCAGTTGTATAAATTATGAAAGTGCTTTCGAATACTTTTCTACTTTCATCCATTAGCTCATTCTTCTAAACTCCTTGCTATCTAAACTATCAAAAGTAACCTCTATTAAATGATCTCGAAACCTTTATTAGACAATGAATTTGGTCACGCAAAATGGCTGATACGTGATGAAAATCAACAAAGCATATGTTTTTCTCACCGTACTTGCCAAGGTGAAGTGAGTTTGCATGGTGGCCAAGTATTATTGTGGCAACCAGTAGAGCAACACGCAGTTTTTTGGCTCAGCGAAGACAGCCAGTATTCAACTTCTAGCGCTATTCGCGGTGGTATTCCCATTTGTTGGCCTTGGTTTGGCGGTGATGTAAAAGCGACTAATGGTGAAGTCATTAAGACCAATAACCATGGCTTTGTTCGCCAAAGTTTATGGCAATTAAATGATATTGAAATAAATAATGATGAAGTAGTTATTGAGTTGTTGTTATCAGGTGAACAGTTTTCTACTTTTTGGCCTGCAGCCTTCAAATTAACGCAGCGTTTGATATTTTCAACAAAGTTTCAACAAATACTGACTATGACAAATTTATCAAATAAAGCGGTTGAATACACCAGCGCGTTGCATAGCTATTTTGCTGTTGGCGACCCTAAGCAGGTTAAAATTGAGAGCCTTGATTTAATCAACTATGACGATAAATTATCTGGTGATAAGATGCAGCGATCATCATTAACAAGCTGCGAGGGGCCTATTGATCGCATCTATTACGACGGCAGCAGCAAAACGCTGATAGATAATGCTTGGCAACGCGCTATAACAGTAACTAGTGATAACTGTCAGCAGTGGGTGCTTTGGAATCCCGGTAAAGCGGCAGCAATGGCTATGGCAGATATGCATCAAGGTAGTGAGCAGGAATTTGTTTGTTTAGAGGCTGCCAACACTCAATGGCAACTAATTCCAAGCCAAGAGAGCGTTAGTATTAGCCAAAAAGTGACAGTTAAGACACTCAGTTAATAGAGATGCTTTAAGTGGTGGCCTAAGTTATATTAGTTAAAGATAACACTTTGATTACGGCCATTATCTTTTGCTTGATAAAGAGCCTTATCTGCACATGAAATATAATCTTTTATGGTGTTGTTTTTAACCGGCAGCTGACAAATACCAAAGCTGACAGTAGTACTAAATGAGTCACTAGTACTTGATAAAGGAAATGAGATAGCGGCTATTTTTTCTCTTATTCTTTCGACAATAATTTGTGCTTGTTGTGCTGTGGTGTCTGGCAGTAGCATAACAAACTCTTCACCACCCCAACGGCCGACAACATCAACGTGCCGCAAGGTTTGTGTTAGTTGTTCCGAAATTACTTGTAGGACATCATCGCCAACCAAATGACCATAGGTATCGTTTATTTTTTTAAAATTATCAATATCTGCCAGTACTACGCAAATACTGTCATTAGCTTGTGCCATATCTTCAAAGCGCCAATGGATATGGCTGCGGTTAGGCAATTGTGTCAGGTAGTCAGTTTCAGAGTCTTTTACTAATTTCGACTTAAAATAAGCAATAATATTTAAAAGCACGACATAAAAAATAATCGAAATAAAGAAGAAAATTATAAATCTACCAACAAAAATTCGCCAATACTCATTTTGTTCGGACGCAGGCGGTGAAACAATGAACATACGCCAATTGAGTTCTTTTATAGGCATTTGCGAAATTAAAACACCATCTTTTGTGGTATACATAACTTCATCAGTTAAATTAGAGTCCATCGGGTTAGATTGGGTAAGGGCTTTAAACCAAGGCAAATCGTCAAGCCGTGTCATTGCATCTTTACGGTGGTGGCTCTCTGTCTTCATAATATCATTAGAGGTTAAGGTGATAACATTATTGTTATCAACAAAAAACAATTCAAAGCCAAAGCTATCTGTAAATTCTTGAAAAGTAGCGGCAAAATGATTCAAGTCTATTGCAACACCAGTAAAACCAATAAATTCATTATTTTTATTTAGAATTTTATTATCAAAATAAAGGTGTGGATCGTCAGCATTGCCTATATCAGTAAATTGACTTCCTGACAGAACTTTTAAACGGTGAAACCATTCTGCCGACTCACTATTAAGCATGGTTTCTTTTGCGTTTGAGTCTATCATAAGGTCGTGTTTTTCTAACGCAATAAACGCTAGCATGTTATAAGAGGTAGCAATACGTTTTAGATAATTAACTAAATACTCTTTTTCTATTTTGTCACCGCTTGCATAATCAATAATAAACTGATTGTCTGCCATAAAACTGGCGACACTAAGAGGGCGAATTATTTCACTTGTAACTAAGGAAAATAGTGGAATAATGGCAGAATGCTGTTGCTTATTATGACTATTAATAATTTCTTTAAAGGTGAGAAATGACGTTAATATGACCGTTATAATGGTGACAAAAAAAGTGACAGCGATGTAGCGATCGAATTTATTTCCAAACTTCATTAAATACTAGTGGCACTCAGTTTTAAGCCTATAGCTTATTTATAGCGCGAATACTAATCTTAAGCCACGTTTTTATTATTAAATTATCATTTCAGTTATAGTTTGATGTTTACTCAGAACTAATTAACACGTAAGTACTTTTGCAATAATGCTTGAGTAAATGAGGTTTTAAGGTAGAAACCACGGGGTAAAGTTTGAAAGGGCTGACCGTGGCGGTTAAAGGCTTGAGTTTTTGCCTGGCTATTGGCTGCTTTCGGTCGTAATTGTAACACTTGACCATATTTACCGTGAATATTTTCAACTTCACCCAGTACAATCATATCTGTTAGTTCTTGCCAGTCGAGTGCCATTAATTGTTCTTCTTCAGGTGATGGTGACCAAATAAACGGTGTGCCAACAAGGCGTTCTGCAATTGGAATATCGCGTTCAGAAATCACAGGTACCCAAAGTACGCGTGATAATTTATTACGAATGTGGCTCGTTTGCCATTGGGCTCCGACGAGTCCCGTCAATGGCGCAACACAAACAAAAGTGGTCTCAAGTGGTTTCCCTTGATAGTTGATCGGCAGTGATTTCAACTCGATACCTAAATCAGGGAAGTCTGGCTCTGGACGAGAACCAGCGCTGGCGCCTAATACCTGTTCTAACAATAAACCAATCCAGCCTTTCTCTCGCTTTAAATTTTCTGGCACTTGCACTTTAATTGAATCGGCAATTTCACCCAATGTCATACCGGCTAAGGCTTGAGCTCGTAGCAGTAATGCTGCTTCATCAATTGGTGGCGTGATAGTATGCAAACGAATGAGTCGGTTAAATAGTGTGACGCTATTATCATGTTAATGTATTGCATTGGGCAAGTTGAATTTAACTATCTGTGGAATTTGTTTTATTTCTATAAATTAAGTCTGCTAAAGAACTAATTAATGTAAATGCAATTAGTGACAATTACCATTTGCCCAAATGTGCATATTGTGGAAGAATCAATAACATTATTAATGCTGTCAGGAGTTCCTTTGATAGATGCCGAAGGCTACAGAGCCAATGTCGGCATAGTAATAATCAATGATAGGGGACAAGTATTTTGGGCACGCCGCTTTGGCCAACATTCTTGGCAATACCCACAAGGTGGGGTTGATGAGGGTGAGTCTGCAGAACAAACCATGTATCGGGAATTAAATGAAGAAGTTGGTTTAAAACCTGAACATGTCAAAATTGTAGCAACGACAAAGCACTGGCTAAGATATAAATTACCAAAAAGGTTAATTAGACACGAAAGTAAACCCGTTTGTATCGGTCAAAAACAGAAATGGTTTTTATTGAAGTTAACGGCACCGGAATCAGCAGTTGATTTATTACATTCAGATCACCCTGAATTTGATGATTGGCGTTGGGTTTCCTACTGGTATCCGGTACGACAGGTCGTGTCATTTAAGCGTGAAGTATACCGTAAAGTGATGAAGGAATTTGCCTTAGCTGCAATGCCTAGCTATCGCCAAGAACGTCGTCGACGTCGCGCATAACATTGTTTACCTAAGATTATTATTATGTAATGTAAATAGCTCACTACGGTGAGCTATTTAGTTTAAACCCTTTGATTTTGAGAATAATATTTATGCCTAAGGATAGCGTTGATTTTTCTCAATTAGCCACGTAGCTGACTGATGATTTACTGATAAATACTGATTGCATGTCATTGCAATTAAACCAATGCAACTTACTTATAGGGACTGTAATGTTAACGACTTTGCGCCAAATCGTTTTGGAATTTAGCCAAGCTGCGGAGTTGGAGCCTGCGTTATTGCGACTAGTATCTCAGGTTAAAGATGCACTATCAGCGCAATGTTGTTCAGTTTATTTCGCCGATCACCACAAGCAACACTTCTTATTAATGGCCTCAGATGGCTTAGCTGAAAATGCCTTTGGTCGCACTAGTATTGGTTTTACCGAAGGGTTGATTGGTTTGGTTGGTCAACGAGAGGAACCAATTAATATTGCTAATGCCCAACAACATCCGGATTTTATCCATGCACCTGAAGTTGAAGAAGACAAATATCAGGCTTTTTTGGGTACACCAATTATTCATCAACGTAAGGTGCTGGGTATATTAACTGTTCAACAAGAACAAGCACGTAATTTTTCTGAAAATGAAGAAGCATTTTTGGTGACATTGTCTGCACAGCTCGCCAATGCCATGGCAAATATTGAAGCGCAGGGCTTGATGGCAGTTAGTAATAATCAACATGTTGTTAATACTCACAAGGGAATTGGTGGTGCGCCAGGTATTGCTATTGGTGAAATGATAGTTGTTCATCCCATAGTTGAGTTATCAAGTGTTATTGTTCGAAAAGAAGAAAATAGTTTGCAGCAAATTGCTCGACTTAATGAATCGGTAAAAAATACGCTTGCTGAATTTAGTGTTATGGGGAGAAAGCTCAGTAATATTATTTCTGATAGTAGTTTAGATATTTTTGAGGTTTATAAGCAGTTATTAGAGAGCGATAATTTTAAAGATGAAATTATCAGTAAAATAAAGCAAGGCTGGAATGCAGAAAGCGCGCTTAAAATTGTCGTCGATAACTATATAGTGCAATTTGAAGCACTTGACGATGATTACCTCCGAGAGCGCGCTAGTGATATTAAAGATTTAGGCAATCGATTATTAAAGAATTTACAAAACCATAAAAATCATAAACAACAGCTGCCCGAAGAGTTTTTATTAGTTGCACAAGATGTAACCGCTTCAATGATCGCTGAACATCAGCACTTGGGCTTGTTGGGTATCATTTCATTAAGTGGTTCGAATAATTCCCACGCAGCTATTTTGGCGAAAGCACTGAATATTCCGGCGATTATGGGTATCGAGTATTTACCCTTTCAAACATTACATCGGCAACAGGTTATTTTAGATGGCTATTCATGTCAGCTTCATGTTGCTCCCAATGATACCTTGATCACAGAGTATCAACATATTTTACAGGCTGAAGGGCAGTTGCAAGCGCAAGTTAATAAGGTTGCGCATTTACCTGCAACCACCCTTGATGATCATAGTGTTAGTTTGATGGTTAATAGTGGTTTGTCATCAGGTTTTGAGTTTACTCATAATGTTGGAGCTGATGGTGTTGGTTTATATCGTACCGAAATTCCATTTATGAACCGAAGCTGTTTTCCATCGGAATTGGAGCAAACTTTATTATACAGACAAGTTCTAACATCGTTTAAAGGTCAGCCAGTCATCATGAGAACGCTTGACGTTGGCGGCGATAAATCATTACCTTACTTTCCGATTGCTGAAGCTAATCCATTTTTAGGTTGGCGTGGCATTCGTATAACCTTAGATCATCCAGAAATATTCTTAGTACAAATTCGCGCTATGATGAAAGCAAGCGTTGGCTTAGAAAATTTATCGATCATGTTGCCGATGATTTCAAATTTAAATGAAGTTGATGAAGCAATGCGGCTAATTAACCAAGCTTATTATGAATTATCAGCGGAATTGTCAAATCAAGACGGTGCTAAACTTCTAAAACCTAAAGTAGGCGTTATGGTCGAAGTCCCTAGTATTATTTTTCAGCTTGAAGACTTAGCAAGTAAAGTTGATTTTTTCTCTGTGGGTAGTAACGATTTAACGCAGTACCTGCTTGCCGTTGATCGAAATAACAAGCGGGTAGCAAGTTTGTATGACTTTTATCATCCAGCAATTTTAAAAGCATTACATCATATTGCAGAGAAAAGTCAGCGATGCAATGTTCCCCTAAGCATATGTGGAGAACTGGCCAATGAGCCGATTGGTGCTTTATTGCTTATGGCAATGGGATACGAAAAGTTAAGTATGAGTGCACACAGCTTAGCGAAAGTTAAATGGGCTATTCGTCATGTTGAATATCAGCAATTAAAAACTATTTTAGCTCATGTATTAACATTAACCTCATCAAAAAAAGTGCATAGCTATATGCATCAACAATTACTCAGTTTAGGCTTAGAAGATTTTGTACAGGTAAGGTTATAGCCTTTATGCTATGCTCCTGCCAATATTTAAGGTTTGAAAGTTGGTCAAATAGCTAATGTCGATGTTTGCTAGTGTTTTCCTTGCATGTACCTTATTAGGTTCTGTTGTTGGTTTTTTTGCTGGTTTGCTTGGTATCGGTGGCGGCCTAATTATTGTTCCCGTTTTAGTTTATTTATTGCCATTGCTAGGGATTAGCAGTGAAATTGCATTACCTATGGCATTGGCAACCTCGTTAGCTTCAATAATCTTTACGTCTTCCTCTGCAACTAGAGCTCACCATAAAAATGGCAATATACCTTGGCATATTGCTAAACAACTAGTTTTTACCGTTGCTATTGGCGGTGTATTAGGCGCTATTATTGCTGGGTCATTGTCACTAAATGCGCTAACTAATTTATTTGCCAGCGCTGTTTTTCTGTTGGCAATTTATATGTTTTTATCAATTAGAGTTGAGCGTAGTGTTGCACTACCAAACCATGCAATGTTGGCCACCATTGGTTTATTGTCAGGGATAATTGCTAGTTTAATGGGTATTGCCGGTGGCGCTATATTGGTGCCTATTCTTATGTATTGCTCATTAACTATGCGACAAGCCATTGGTGTAGCAACCGTGTGCGGTATTGTGGTCGCCTTTTTTGGTGCGCTTGGTTATATTTTTATTGCGCCAGCACAAGCAATATTACCGCAATGGAGCTTAGGTTATATCTATTTACCTGCTTTACTCGGTATTGTACTAACTTCATCGTTATGTGCACCTATAGGCGTAAAAGTGGCGGCGCGACTACCTGTATCTCATCTAAAAAAAGGCTTTGCCGTATTTCTGATGTTAGTGGCGATTAAAATGATGTTTTAATGGCGATAGTTTTTGCCTCAACGATAATAATTAGGCATAATTTTACTCGATAATTACGCTGGTTAACGTCGCTGAATTTATTTATGTGAACTTTGTTTTAACGTTCAAATATTAATGATGGTGTTGGCGTTGATGATTATTGTGGTGATAACTGATTTAAATGATTTTTTAAGGAAAACTGAGTGAAAGCATATCTAGACTTAATGCGCCATGTACGAGATGAAGGGGTTGAAAAAGCAGATAGAACCGGTACAGGTACTAAAAGTATTTTTGGCCATCAAATGCGTTTTGATCTTGCGAAAGGTTTCCCATTAGTCACCACTAAAAAATGTCATTTAAAGTCGATTATTCATGAATTGCTATGGTTCATCAAAGGTGAATCTAATATTGCCTACTTAAAAGAGAATGGTGTAAAAATATGGGATGATTGGGCAACTGAAGATGGTGAATTGGGCCCAGTATATGGTGTGCAATGGCGAAGCTGGCCAGCGCAAAATGGCGAAACAATTGATCAACTTGCACAATTAATTGATGATTTAAAAAATAACCCTGATTCACGCCGCCATATTATCACGGCGTGGAATCCCGCTTTATTGCCAGATACTTCAATTAGCCCAGATGCGAACGCTGCACTTGGTAAGCAAGCATTGCCACCTTGTCATACCTTATTTCAGTTTTATGTATTAAACGGTAAGTTAAGTTGTCAGTTATACCAACGAAGTGCAGATATCTTTTTGGGAGTACCATTTAATATCGCTAGTTACGCTTTATTTACTATGATGATTGCGCAAGTTTGTGATTTAGAGCTTGGTGATTTTGTACATACATTTGGTGACGCACATTTGTATTTGAATCATTCAGAGCAAGTTGATGAGCAACTTACTCGTGAGCCACTTCCGCTTCCAACTATGGCAATTAACCCTGATGTTAGCAGTATATTTGACTTTACCTTTGAAGACTTTGAGTTACAAAACTATCAGTCACATGCCCATATTAAAGCACCTATTTCAGTGTAGCTTTATCTAAAAATAATATATTAAATGAAAAAAGGAGCTGTTTAGCTCCTTTTTGAATTTGTTATTTCATTAGCCATGCATACGCAAAAATTTTGCTAATAAAATCTCTTCGTTTTCTACCTTGTCGGGGTCTGGTTTAATGCAGTCAATAGGGCATACAGAAACGCAGGTCGGTTTATCATAATGACCTACACATTCTGTGCACTTATCAACATCTATTTCGTAAACACTTTCTCCCATTGAAATAGCTTCATTAGGGCATTCAGGGTCGCACATATCACAATTAATACAACTATTCTCAATAAGCAGAGCCATGCGTTACTTGCCTTGATTTTGGGCAAATGGGTGACGAGTTGTGCCACCGTCGGTTAAATAACGCATTATAATACCAAATGATAAATCAACATCGCTGTTTAGCTCGATGGCAACTTTATGACCAGAGCCTTTGGCGTCATCTACCGGCTCGCCTTTTAGGTTCTGCATTTTTTTCAAAGTAAAGCTTTGATTGCCTGCTGGTGTCATTAGTTCTAATTCGTCACCAACTAAAAACTTATTTTTTACGTCGATTTCGATTAAACCAGTTTCTTCATTGCGGCCAATTACTTCACCAACGAACTGTTGAGTGTCACTTTTTGAATAACCATAATCATAGTTTTGCGTATCACCGTGGCGATGGCGTTGTAAGAAACCTTCAGTATAACCGCGGTGAGCTAAATGTTCTAAGTCAGTATTTAAGCGGCCATCAAATGCTTTACCATTAACGGCATCAATCATGGCTTGGTTGTATATTTGTGCGGTACGCGCACAGTAGTAGAAAGACTTAGTACGACCTTCAATTTTTAGTGAGTGAACACCCATGTTCACTAAACGCTCAACATGCTCTACGGCACGTAGGTCTTTTGAATTCATGATATAAGTGCCATGCTCATCTTCAAATGCAGGCATATACTCACCAGGGCGTCCTTGCTCTTGAAGTAAAACTACATCTTCAAAAGGTTTTTGTTCAGGAACATAAATTTCGGCAGGTTGTGTTGCTATAATATCACCAGTTTCAGTTTCTTTTGCTGGGTGACTGTCGTATTTCCAACGACAAGAATTAGTACATGTACCTTGGTTGGGGTCACGTTTGTTGATGTAGCCAGATAATAAACAACGTCCAGAATACGCCATACATAATGCGCCATGAACAAACACTTCGAGCTCAATCTCTGGACAACGGAAACGAATTTCTTCAATTTCATCTAATGAAAGTTCACGGGAAAGAATAACACGCTCAATCCCCTGTTGATGCCAAAACTTTACGGTTGACCAGTTAACTGCATTGGCTTGAACTGACAGGTGAATAGGCATATCAGGGAAGTTTTCACGTACCATCATAATTAAGCCAGGATCTGACATGATTAACGCATCTGGGCCCATCTCAATCACAGGCTTTATATCACGTAAAAATGTTTGAAGTTTACTATTGTGTGGCGCGATGTTATTCACTAAGTAAAACTTTTTACCTAGAGCATGGGCTTCATCAATACCTATCTTGATATTTTCTAAGCTAAATTCATTATTCCGCACTCTAAGAGAGTATCTTGGTTGGCCTGCATAAACGGCATCAGCACCATACGCAAAGGCATAGCGCATGTTTTTTAGACTTCCGGCAGGAGATAATAATTCAGGCTTAAGCATAACAAAATTCAACATAGTAAAATCGGTCGCGCATTATAATTTACTTTAGTTGCTGTCACGGTATTTTGTTCAGTTAAGTTGATCTTGATCAAATACTGCGGTGTTGGGCTGGGTGCTTTTGTATGAGTAGCTCGTTAGTAAGTTGGATATTATTGCTGAATGAGTGGAGAAAAAAACTCTGCTTAACTGTCGTATTTTCAATATATTGTGCTAAGTTAATTTATGGAATAACACTAAAAATAAAGGAAGATTTATGGGCGCAGAAAATGCACTTTATACAATACTTGTTGAGAAAATTAAGCAAGACGCTTTAGTACTACCTACTTTACCTGAAATCGCGTTAAAAGTTAGAAGCGCAGCCGATGACCCAGAAATAAATCTTGGCAAAATGAGTGAAATTATTGCCCAAGATCCTGCTTTGTCATTAGGTATGTTGAAAGTCGCGAATAGCGTAGTATTTGGTCGAACGATAAAAGTCGAAACGGTTGCTCAATCGGTTACTCGCATCGGATTAACGCAAATAAAAAGCATTGCTACCGCAATGGCAATTGAACAAATGTTTGTTTCTGATAACTCCACTATCGCAGAATATATGCAAAAATCGTGGAATAAAACCGTTGATGTTGCTTCTGTTGCTATTTCTTTAATGACTTTATATTTACAAAAAAACAAGCATACGACATTCTCACTTGACACCATTACGCTTGCAGCATTAGTTCATAATATTGGTGTATTGCCCATTTTAACCGAAGCAGAAAATCACCCTGAAGTATTTGCAAACCCAGCCTTTATTCAGCAAGCAATTATTAAATTTTCTAATGAGATAGGTGCTGAAGTAACAAAAGCTTGGGAATTCCCAGAAGAGTTTATTGAGCTAGTAACTGCGTGGAATGATTTATCCGTTCTACCAAAAGAGGTACATTATCTTGACTTTATTCGTGCTGGCGCAGTTTATCACGAGATTTTTAAAAGCGAATCTACCCGGGATATCCTGCTGAAAAGTTATGTAACTAAAGGTATATTACCTGAGGTAGATTATATGGCGTCTGAAGAGTTTGAAAGTTTACTGGTAGAAGCAAGAGCCATGTTTAGCTAATTATAATGGCTATGAAAACTGATAGTTGAATAACAAAAAAGGCGCCTAGCGCCTTTTTTAATAAGCGAAAGTTACTCTTCTAAGTAGTCAGCAGCTTTAAGTGAAAACTCTGCTAATAAGTGTTCAATAAAACGATTGAGCTCGCCAGCCATTAGCGCAAAGTCAGCATCAAGTTTGGCAATAACATCATCGCTATCAATGTCGTCGTTTTGCTCTTGAATAACGTCATAAAATTTAAGGCGCTTAATAGCTAAATCATCACAAAGAATAAAAGACAAAGACTCATCCCACTCTAAGGCTACTTTGACCACATATTTATCAGCATCTAGATGAGCTTTTATTTCTTCGCTGGTTAAGTCTTGATTTTTAACGCGAACCACTGCACCGTCATCACCTAAGGCATTAAATTCCGCTTCCATACCAAGTTGGAAATTAGCACCTAAGTTGTTTTCAATAAGCCAATCAGTCATAACTTCATCTGGTGCTTTTTCAGGTGAAGGCGTAGTCACAGGTAAAGTACCTAAAGATTTGCGTAATAGGGCAAGAAAGTCTTCGGCTTTGCCACGGCTGCTGGTGTTAACCACAATGATATTGTTCGCAGCGTTGATGTAGGCATGTGTGTCACTGTAGCGAGAGAACGCGCGAGGTAGTAATTCAAAAATAATATCTTCTTTGAATTGTTCTTTTTCTTTTTTCGTGGCACCACGTGACTGTTCTTCTTCTAACTGTGCTACTTTTTGTTCCAGCATATCTTTAATAACAGGTGCTGGAAGAATTTTCTCTTCTTTACGGGCACACAATAAAAAGTTGCCATTAACACCATGAACAATGGTTTCACCATGTTTACCTAATGCGTTAACCCAACCAAAGTGAGACTGTTCAGTTGAAGCACATGGCGTAAATAGGTGCTCAGATAATTGTTTTTCTAAATCAGCTTCTGAACATTCAAACGGGCGAGTAAAGGCGAAAAAGTAAAGGTTTTTAAACCACATTAAGAGAATCCTAGGCCCTGACACTGCGGGCGAATAATTGAAAAACGAGCGTTATATTACCGCAATTAATTACCTTGCGCACGCCTATATTTTTGTTGGTTATGTGAATATACGAAAGCTATTATTAGTTCATACTACTAAACTCGATGTCGTATCGTAAGCCTTCTCCAGGTGTTGAGCTAGCTTTGACTTTGCCCCCTAAGGTATCGTGTACTAAATCATATACAATATGTGTTCCTAAGCCTGAGCCACCTTGGCCTTCTGCAGTGGTATAAAAAGCATCAAATAGATGTGTGAGTTGCTGAGCGGATAGCCCATGCCCGTTGTCTTGATACGTTATATGCAAGTGATCACCTGTTTGTCGAACTATGATATTGATCACACCGCGATTAATGTCTCTAAAACCATGAATCATGGAGTTAATAATGAGGTTGGTGAATATTTGAGAAAAGGCACCTGCATGACAGTAAATTTCGGAATTTTCGGGGCAGTCAACCTTAATGCTATGATTGGTTTTCTTTAGCTTAGGGTGTAAAGAGTGGATAATTTCATCAAGATATTTCCCAATATTGACCAAGCGAATCTTGTCACTTATTTGATCAACTGCAACTTGCTTATAACTTGTCACTAGGTCAGATATTCTACCTAAATTATTGAGAACAATATTTAAGCCTTGTTCAGAATTTTGGGTAAATTCATTCAATACACGCTTACTTAAAGTGTTTTTGCCAATATCACTTTTCAGTGAGGCAAGTAAGTCAGCCAAATAACTGGTTGAGGTAATGCTCACACCTATTGGTGTATTGATTTCATGAGAGACCTCTGCAGAAATATTACCGAGAATTGCCATTTTTTCTGCATCAAGTAATCGTTCTTGTGCTTTATTTAATTCTATAATCGAACTTTTTAATTCATGATTAGTATCAATCAAGGTTTTTTCGGTAACACTTCTGCGATTGTTTTCCGCTTGAAGTTTACTTTGTTGCTCAAGTAATTCGCGTTGCTGCATTTCCATTTTTAACATAGTAGTGCTTAAGGATGAGGTTTTGCGGGCAACTTCTTGCTCTAGCATTAAGTTTTGTTCATCAAGTTGGCTATTAGTGGAAATAATTTTATTCTGAGCTTGGGCTAACTGTTCTTTATAGAGCACGAGTTCATCAATCAAATTATTGTAAGCATTTTGCAGTATATTCAATTCATTATTTTCATAATTAATAACATGCAATTTTGATGCTTCAGGATCGTCAATATCAAATTGGTTAATTTGTTCGGTAAGTTCATTAAGTGGGTTAGTGAGTAACTGAGAAAAAGCAATAGAAAACAGTAAAACTAAAGCTGCTGTTTTCACCATAGCATTGCCGATGAGAAAATATATGCCCACTTGAATACGATTAAAAATTACTTCATTACTGGAAAGTAAAGTAACTGAGCCCACTTTAGTTGTGCGACCTGAAAATTCGAAAATGAGCGGGAATGAATGACCAAATAAACCATCGCTACTTGAGCTAACATTAAAATACTCATTATCAGCAATATCATCGCTTAATGTTTCCATATTAAGAGTTTCTTCGTCAGCGACTAAACCTAGTTGCGCAATGATTTGTTCATTTTCATCGGTAATAGTGATGCCTTTGATCATCGGAATTGCCACTAGTCCGTCTGCAATATCAATTGCTTGCTGAGTATTAAGCTCCCATACCGCACGCGTTAAACTACCACTAAAGGTTTTTTCTAGTGTTAGAAGTTCACTAGTGATATGACTTTTGGTATTGATATACTCGGCGCCGATTTGCACACAGGTAACAAGAAAGGTCAAAACAAAATAAAATGACAATACACGGGCAAGTAATTTTCGTGACAGGCTTGTAGTTTTCATTAAATATTTCTTTTATTTCGTATTTATTGATTTTAGCTTTTTTATCGCAGGTTAAAAGTTTTTTTTAAAATATTGTGTTTTTCCTACTTGAATAATAGCTTGAAAGTTATTGAGTTTTCACTATATTTTAATGGCAATGTCATTTTACTGCATAAAAAATGCAATAAAATCATCACTAAATAGCCATAAAAAAATAAACTAAATTTAGCAAAAGTGTCATATTTATTTGTAGTATCATGCTCCGTGTCACAAAAGTGTCATAAAGGTTTGGCAAAATAGCCGCAATTAATTTTTAGACATACTTAAATCTTTTAAAGGTATCCACATGAAACATACGTACAACAAAATCGCTGTAGCATTATTGTCTTCTTTATCGTTATCGGCATTTGCAGCTGATGTTGACATTTATGGTAAAGCTAATCTTTCAGTGCAGTCATCAGACGAAGGTGAAGGTTCTTTTACCGAAGTGAAAAGTAATGCTTCTCGCATTGGTTTAAAAGGTACGCATGATTTAGGGGATGGCTTAACTGTTATTTATAAAGCAGAGTTTCAAGTTGACTTAGACGGTGATAGCGAAAAAGGTGATAGTATCACTGATCGTAACCAATATGTTGGCTTAGCGGGTAGCTTTGGTGAAGTTTTACTCGGTAAAAACGATACTATGCTTAAGCAATCACAAGGTAAAGTGGATTTATTCAGTGATTTAAATGGTGATATTAAAAATTTATGGAAAGGTGAAAACCGTATGGCAGACACTATTTCATACAAAACACCAAAGTTTAATGGTTTCCAAGTGGGGGTTACTTATGTTGCCGAAGATGCGGTTGATGCCGAAGACGGTACATCTATCGCAGTATTTTATGGTGATAAAAAACTGAAAAAGTCTAAGATATTCGCTTCAGTTGCGATGGACTCTGAAGTTAAAGGCTATGATATTACACGCGCTACTGTGCAGGGTAAAATTGGCGGTGGCGTTGTTTTAGGTGCTATGGTACAAACGCAAGAGAAGGTTGATGGTAGTGCTGAAATGGACGGTTTCATGGTTTCAGCAAAATACAAAATGGATAAAATTACTTTCAAAGGCCAGTACCAAGCTGCGAACTTTGACGGCGGCGATGACAAATCAGGTATCACTGTTGGTGCTGACTACTCATTAGCAAAAAGTACTAAACTTTATACTTTCTACACTAGCTTCGATATGGACTCAGGCGAAGATCAAGACTATTTAGCGGCAGGTATTGAATACAAGTTTTAATAATTAACTACTTGTAGGTTTAACTATCTATTCTTATAAAAAGTCGCACAATGCGGCTTTTTTCTTGCCAATTTGAATAGCTTAGCAGATCATTACATTAATTTTATCCGTGTCATGAAACTGTCACAATAATTTATCACAATGTTTAGCAGACGATTTTTTATTTAGGCATCAGGAAAGATACATGAATAGACAGATTTTGGTTGTTGAAGATGAAGCCCCGATCAGAGAAATGATCACTTTTGTATTAGAGCAAAATGGCTTTAACGCTATTGAAGCAGAAACCATTGAACAGGCACAAGCAAAAATAAAAGAACCTTACCCAGATTTAATTTTGCTTGATTGGATGTTGCCGGGCGGCACAGGAGTGAAGCTGGCTAAGTCACTAAAACAAAATGAATATACTCGTTCCATTCCGATTATTATGCTAACAGCAAGAGCTGATGAAGATGATAAGGTTAAAGGCTTTGACGCGGGTATAGATGATTATGTAACGAAACCATTTTCACCAAAAGAGTTGATAGCCCGCATAAAAGCCGTAATTCGTCGTGTTGCGCCAACAGCATTAGAAGAAGCGATAGAATTTCACGGTATTAAGCTTGACCCTGTTGCACATCGTGTGTCGATTAATGATAAAAATTTAGATCTTGGCCCAACTGAATTTCGTTTATTACATTTTTTCTTAACCCATACTGAGCGTGTCTATAGCCGTGAACAATTATTAGATAATGTTTGGGGCACAAACGTTTATGTTGAAGATAGAACGGTTGATGTTCATATTCGTCGCTTGCGTAAGGCTATTGCTGGCGAAGGACATGAAGACTTTATTCAAACAGTACGTGGTTCAGGTTATCGCTTTTCAGGTAAAACTAAAGACAGAGTTTAATTAATAATATATGCCTTTTCGCTTATCTCAACGAACGATTGTAACCCGTATTATTGCTACTTTAACGGTTAGCGGCATCGTCGGTTATTTATTCGGTAACACCTTTTTAGCGCTTAGTTTAGCGTCATTGGCTTTATTGATATGGAATTATAATCATCTATTTAAATTAATGGATTGGTTATGGCAAGGTAAATCAATAGCTCCGCCACAAGCAGATGGTTTATGGGGAAGAATTTATGATGGCTTATATCATAGAATTCGCAAACAACGTCAAAAACAAAAGCAACTTAATGAGCGTATTCGTAAGTTTAGAGATGGTGCAGAAGCGTTACCAGATGCCGCGTTAGTACTTTCAACTGAATTAACTATCCTTTGGGGGAATAAAAAGGCCTCACAGTTAATTGGTATTCGCTGGCCGGGTGATGTGGGGCAACGCATTGATAACTTAATTCGCTTTCCTGAGTTTGCTAAATATTTGGATGATGGTAATTACGAAAGTCCATGCGTCATTATTTCACCAGTAAATAGTGAACAGCAGCTAGAGCTGAGAATGATGGCTTATGGTAGTGATCAAATTTTATTGCTTGCTCGTGATATCAGTAAAATTCAGCGCTTAGAAGAAATGCGCCGCGATTTTGTTGCCAATGTTTCCCATGAACTTAAAACGCCGCTGACGGTGGTTAGAGGCTATGTGGAAATGGTACAAGCAAGTGGAAGTGATCTAGAGCCACATTGGCAAAAAGCTTTTTCAACTATAGAAACCCAAGTTTCCCGGATGGATCGTTTAGTTGAGCAGCTATTAGTGTTGTCGCGAGTTGAAAACAATGTAGAAGATGACAATCTGCAGCCAGTGAACTTATCGCGTCTAATATTGACTATTGTTGAAGATGTACAATGGCTTAATCAAGATAAAAATCATGTTATCAACGATGATATAGCGCCAGAAATTATAATTACCGGTAATGAGCATGAATTAAAAAGCGCTTGTATGAACTTAATTTCTAATGCTATCGCTTATACGCCTGAACATGGCTCGATTAAAGTGAGTTTAACCAGTGATGGTAATAAGGTGCGCTTTAGTGTTAAAGATAATGGTCCAGGTATAAAACCAGAGCATGTTAATCGCATTACCGAACGTTTCTTTAGAGTTGATAAATCGCGATCACGTAATACCGGCGGCTCAGGTTTAGGATTAGCCATTGTTAAACATGTTTTAAATCACCATAATGCTGAACTTGCTATTGAAAGTGAATGGAATAAAGGTAGTGAATTTGTCATTTATTTTACTTTGAAAAATAAATGACAAACCCAATGGATTAACATTTTTCTGCAAAGCTGCATATTCTTAAAAAGCACCTAAACTAGGTGCTTTTTTGTTGTTAAAAAATAATGACGAAAATATGACTGCTGTAATATAAGTGTCACAAACTTTACTTATTATTGTCACATTAGAAACATATAGTGTTCACAAATTAATTAAGATTCTCATCGGAGAGCAACATGAGTTTAAAACGAGTATTAGGTGTTATTGGCTTAACAAGTGCAATGAGTTTTAGCGCATTAGCGATTGACAATAACTTACCAAGCTACAAAAAAGTAAGCGGTGTTTCAGGTAACTTGTCTTCAGTAGGTTCAGATACTTTAGCAAATATGATGACATTTTGGGCAGAAGAGTTTAAGCGTACTTACCCAAACGTTAACGTTCAAATTCAAGCGGCTGGTTCTTCAACTGCGCCACCAGCGTTAACTGAGTCAACTTCTAACTTAGGCCCTATGAGTCGTAAAATGAAGTCTCGCGAAATTGAAGCGTTTGAAAAGCGTTACGGTTACAAGCCAACTCCCGTACGTGTAGCTATCGATGCTTTAGCAGTATTTGTTCATAAAGATAACCCAATTAAAGGTTTACGTATTGACCAAGTCGATGCTATTTTCTCAAATAACCGTAAATGTGGTGCTGAAAAAGACGTAGACCGTTGGGGTGATTTAGGCCTAACAGGTGAGTGGACAGGTAAAGATGTGCAGTTATACGGTCGTAACTCAGTATCAGGTACTTACGGTTATTTTAAAAAGAAAGCACTTTGTAAAGGTGACTTTAAAAATAACGTAAACGAGCAACCAGGTTCTGCATCTGTTGTACAGTCAGTTTCTGCTTCTTTAAACGGTATTGGTTACTCAGGTATTGGTTATAAAACTTCAGGTGTTCGTGCGTTACCACTTTCAAAGAAAGGTGATAATTTTGTAGAAGCAACTATGGCGAATGCTGTTTCTAAAAAGTACCCACTTTCTCGTTTCCTATACGTTTATGTTAACAAGCACCCAAACAAGCCATTAGCACCTATGGAAGCTGAATTTTTGAAAATGGTTTTATCTAAATCAGGTCAAAAAATTGTTGAGAAAGATGGTTACATTCCATTACCAGCGTCAGTTGTAGCTAAAGAGTACAAAAAGTTAGGCTTATCTTTATAAGTAAGCATTAACAAATACTGCAAGGCAGTAGCAATATCAAGCCCGTGACTAGCAATGGTCACGGGCTTTTATGTACAGGAAGTACGGTATAACGCGGGCGCAAGGATGCGCAGGAGCGTGTATGTACAGGCCTTTCTCAGGCATCCTGTCTTTCAAGGCATTAGTGCATCCATGCACGTCGATGTACGGTCAGTTTTTATGTTCCCGACAAAAACTAAGTACCTACATCCATGCAGGCAATAACAAGGGCGAATCGTCGTTCTTTGTCATCCATGGCATCACGACATTAATGTATCCATACATGTCGATGCGTAGGAGCGTGTATGTACAGGCCTTTCTCAGACATCCGCACGTCGATGTACAGTCAGCTTTTATGTTCCCGACAAAAACTAAGTACCTACATCCATGCAAGCAATAACGCGGATGTAGAAATATGAACATAAATGATTTAAGTCAGTTGAGAGAGCACTAGATTGACTTTATTGGTAGGTTAGCATTATCTCAATGCCATGTTCTGCTAGAAGTTCTTTTTCATTAACTAGCGCGTTGTCTATTAGTGGTCGCTCAGATAGCCATTGCACATTGAAGTCTAAGGTTAAGATTGATTTTTTCATGGTAATTTCAGGTAAATACTCTGGCGTTAAGGTTCGTTGTTGACCCAGTATAATGCCGATACGTAAAATGGCTGCAAGCTTTAACAACAATTTAGGCTTTAAGGTATGCCATTGCTCATCGCATAATACTGCGATACTTTTGCGTTGACTGCCAACCAACCAGGCTAATGCTTGCTGTTGCTCTTGGTTGAAGCCAGCTAAATCTGCATGCTGTAAAATGTACTCGCCGTGCTTATGGTAAGACGTTGAGCTAATGTCATAGCCAATTTCGTGTAATTTTACCGCTGCTAGCAATAATTCTTGATAAATAACTCTATTAAACTTCCAAGCTTCGCTGGCATGAATATAGATATGATTGACGATAGTCTCTATTAGCGATAATTGGCTAAGGTCAATACTAAAACGGGCAATTAAACTTCGTATGGTACGTTGGCGAGTATTGTCGTTGTTTGCACTATTAAGTTTTTCAAATAGCACGCCTTCGCGTAGGGCATATTTACAAAAATCAATGGTTTCAATTTCCAATGACTCCATTAGCGCAATAAGAATCGCAACGCCAGAGCAGATAACTTCACGGCGATTTGCTTTTAGGCCCTTAATTTTAACTGAACTTGTGTTTTTAAAGGTTAATAACTGAGCTTGTAGCGCATGCAACTGTTTTAAAGTAATCGCTTGCTTAATATGTTGGTCTTCATTAATGATGTTAAAAATAGCTTTAATTGTACCCGATGTGCCAATAGCTTCTTGCCAACCAAGTTTTTTATAGCGTTTCCTTATACTTTCTAATTCCATACTTGCGTGTTGTATCGCGGCAGTAAATTGTGCCTTTTTAATCTTAGTTGGATCAAAAAACTGTTTAGCATAACTGACACAACCTAATTCCAAGCTCGCTAAGGCATGTACAGTATCTTGCTGACCAATAATGCACTCTGTGCTGCCACCACCAATATCAAGTACAAGCCGCTGTTTAGTTGAGGCACTATAGGCGTTTACTCCTTGATAAATAAGCCTAGCTTCTTCGTGGCCAGAAATTACTTCAATATCGAACGGGAAAACTTGTTTCGCAACGTTAAGAAATTCATCGGCATTTTTCGCTTGTCTTAAGGTAAATGTTGCAACGGCTCTGAAATTTTTTGCGTTGAGGTGAGAGGTTGAGCTACACAAGCTTGAAAGTGTCGCTATCCCCCGCATAATCGCTTGGTTATCAAGATAGTTTTTATTTGATAAACCACTTGCTAATCGAACTTTATATTTTTCACTATGCAAAACTTGTACTTGCTCTGCAACTTGCCGAGCTAATACAAAATGAAAGCTATTAGAGCCAATATCAAGCGCTGCAAAGTAATTAACTTCGTTAGCTTCAAATGCGTGCTTTGCTTTGGTCATATTGCCTCGTAACGTTGATTTACTCGTTATTCTCGCTATTATTTTCTACTGTTTTCAAATAATCATATATCGCTAATTGAGAGCGAATTTCTTTGCTATTACCACGCTTAACATATTGATTGTTTTGACTGTCATTAATAATGCGTGCCTTGGTGTTATCTGCTAGCTGTAAGTTGATAATATCAATAATGCGCATTTTTAAGGCTTGATCATATATTGGGCAGGCAACTTCAACTCTATGATCAATATTACGCTCCATCCAATCTCCTGACGAAATAAATACTAATGGGTCATTTTGGTTATTGAAAATCATCACTCTTGGGTGCTCTAAATATAAATCAACAATTGACGTAACAGTAATATTTTCACTTAAATTAGCTTTTCCTGGTACTAAGGAGCACATACCACGAACAAGCAATTGAACTTCAACATTAGCATTGCTGGCGCTATAGAGCTTATTGATCAGGCCTGTATCAACTAAATTGTTTAATTTTAACGTGATTTTTGCTGGTTTTCTCTCTTGTGCGAATTGTATTTCGTTGTCAATAAGTTGATATAGTCGGCGCCGAGATGTTAATGGTGAAACGATCAAGTGGTTAAAGCGAAAGCGTTTATAACTGTGGGAAATAAATGAAAACACATTGTCGACTTCTTGGCATATTTCGCGATGTTTTGTGAATAAAGCAAAGTCTGTATACACTCTGGCATTGTTTTCATGGAAATTACCTGTGCCAATATGGGCATAGCGAACAATTTTTTCTTGCTCTAACCGTGTGATTAAGCAAAGTTTTGAATGTATTTTCAACGTCTCAATGCCGAACTCAACGTTAATGCCGGCATCTTTCATCAGTTTGGCCCATTCAATATTCGCCTGTTCATCAAAGCGGGCGCGCAATTCAACAACAACGGTCACTTTTTTACCATTTTTTACTGCTTCGATTAGCGCATTAATAATCCTTGAGTGCTTAGCGACTCGGTAAATGTTTATTTTTATCTGTTTTACTAATGGGTCGTATGAAGCTTGACGGATAAATTCGGTGAAATGGCGAAATTTATAATACGGATAATAAAGTAAAATATCTTGTTGGCTTATGGCAGTGAAAATTGAGTTATTTGCTAAAAATACTTGCGAGTCTAGCGCTTTCAACTCAGGGTTTTCTAACTTTTCGGCACCAAGATTTGGGAAGTAAATAAAGTCTTTGAAGTTTCGATACCGAATTCCTGGCACTAAGTTATCAAGCTCTTTTACTTTTAAAGATTTAGATAAAAAGTGGATCATGTGTTTGGGCATTTCTTGATCATAAACTAATCGCACAAGGTCAGCTTTAAGACGCTGCTTTAGACCCTTAGACATTTGATCAAGTAAGCTTTCGTCAAGGTCGTCAGTTAAGTTGTATTCAGCATCACGGGTAAGCTTAAATGAGCAGGCCTCAAGGGTAATGTAGTCAAATACACCTGAAAATAATTTGTTGATAAATAAGCGCACTACATCATCTAATAAGACTAGGGTTTGGTTGTTACTTGTTTTAGTTGTAGGGAGCTGAATAAAACGATGGGTTTCTTCGCGTGGAATTTCAACTAGAGCATATTGTTTAGAGTGTTCTTGCTTTAATGCAACTAAAAAATAGATGGCATCATCATCAATACAATTAACTAAGTGAGTTTTAGAGTGAATAATAATTGGCGTGATATGACGTAGTATACGGTTATCAAAATATTGCTCTAACCAAGTGAGCTGCGAATCAGATAGCTGGCCCTTAAAACTGAGCTCTTCATTATGGCCAAATATAACATCGATATTTTCTTGTTTAAGTTCATTAAAGCATTGCGCAGAAATTTTTTCGAACTGCTGAGTAAGTGATTTAACTTTATCGATAATTTTTTGATGTAACTCTCGCCAAGTATTTTTACCGTCTTCCTGTGCACCCTCAAGCAAAGCTTGTCGGCGAATATTAGCAACGCGCACACGAAAAAACTCGTCAAGATTGGCTGAGTATATGCCGAGAAAGCGAATACGCTCTATTAGTGGTACTGTGCTATCTTGCGCCTCTTGTAATACCCGTTCATTGAAAGATAGCCAACTTAACTCTTTGTCGAAAAACATAATGGTGCCGTATATTTAATGAAATATTTATTAAATAAAACAATAATATAAAACTTAAGTTACGGTTTTATGGCAAACCGTAACTTTACCGGAGATTTAGCGAGAAATATCAACCATTAAGTCGTCGGCTAAATTTTCTAAAGCTTCAACCATATTGTCGATATTGTTACTGTTCACAGCAACAGATACTTTAGCTTTAAATAATTCGTGCCCTGCATGTGGAGCTGTTTCTTGGGTGCTAACAAGCTTCAATAAGTTACCACCTTGTTGGTGAATAGTTGACGATATTTCTTGTACTATGCCGGCGCGATCATTCGCCGTTAATTCAAGTATTAATTGGCATTCTGGTTTATTATCAACTTGGTTTATTTGTTCGATTTGCATCTTAAAATTATCGAGACTAGATAATTGCTCGGACAATGCCGCTAAGTTTTTGCTTGGACAAGCAATTTCAATAACACCAGCAAAAATACCAGACATATGGTGTAGGCTTGATTTTTGCCAATTACCTTGATGTTGGTTAATAACATCGGATAGTGTTTCCACTAAGCCTGGACGGTCTTCAGAGATAAACGAAATAACAAGATAATTCATAACATGTCCTTTGAAAATAAATGAGAAAATTAGGTTAACTACTCAGAAGAGCGAGATAATTGCGAAAGCTCCTTATGAAGTTGTTCATCATCACCTAAATTAAGTTCAACCAAGCGGCGTAATAAGCTAATGCTATCGATATCAATGCCATTGCACTGCACACCAATTTCATTTCCTTCTTGGTGAACAACGGCGATATCCATAGTAATAGAGGCATCAGTATTTTCGAGTTGAAAAGATAACATACCAAGTTGTCGGGTTAGCGTTAAACCACGAGTATCGAAATAGATTAATGCACCATTTAAGGAAATATCATGTATTTTTACATCAAACTGATGTTCTGCCATGGTGAGCTCTGCTTTCATAGAAAAAAGAACTCGCGTAAATTGACGTCTATTTTGCATTGCTATTTATACCAATTTGATTAATTAATTACCTACTTAACGAGAATTAAAAGGTTTAGAGGCAAGACATAGATTTTAAGCAATGGTTATTCCCTTGCTCAAATCAATAACGCCGCATATAAACCTTTTAAACTCGCCCTTTGGGAGTTCAGTGGTAAGCTGATAACTGCTCAAAATGAATGAAATATAGAGTGAACTATGTTTAAATAATTTTGCTTGTTCTAAGCTTACTACCGTAACTTTAAGTTGATCAATTAATTAACCAACTTGGTATTAGTTCCGCTAGGTCATTTTATCAGCATAGCTTGCTTTTAAAAAAAAGGCACCTTAATTAATGCATTAAGGTGCCTTTATCTTGTTAATTACTAATTAGTTAACGTATTAGTTAGCCAATTTTTTTGTACTTAATTCTGTGCGGTTGATTAGCTTCTGCACCAAGAGTTTTCTTTAACCATTCTTCGTACTCAGTATAGTTACCTTCGAAGAAGTTTACTTGTCCTTCGTCGCGGTAATCTAAAATGTGTGTGGCGATACGGTCGAGGAACCAACGGTCATGGGAAATAACCATAGCACAACCTGGAAATTCTAGTAGTGCTTCTTCAAGTGCACGAAGTGTTTCAACATCTAGGTCATTGGTTGGCTCATCAAGCAGTAATAAGTTACCACCGGTTTTAACAAGTTTTGCTAAATGTACACGGTTGCGCTCACCACCAGACAAGTCACCAATAAATTTTTGTTGATCGTTGCCTTTGAAGTTAAATCGACTACAGTAAGCACGACTTGGAATTTGGTAAGTACCGATTTCTAAAATGTCTAAATCTTCAGATATTTCTTGGTAAACAGTTTTTGTATCGTCCATATCGTCACGGAACTGATCTACACTTGCTAACTTAACGGTATCACCTAATTCAACACTACCACTGTTTGGTGCTTCAGCGCCCGATAACATTTTAAATAATGTAGATTTACCAGCACCATTCGCGCCAATTATGCCAACAATCGCACCTTTTGGTACGCTAAAGCTTAGGTCATCAATTAGCACTCGATCGCCAAATGATTTAGTTAAATTGTTAACTTCTAAGACTTTATCACCTAAACGAGGGCCAGGTGGTATGTACAACTCGTTAGTCTCGTTACGTTTTTGGTGATCTTGATTGTTAAGCTCTTCAAAACGCGCCATACGTGCCTTACTTTTTGCTTGGCGACCCTTAGGATTTGAACGCACCCACTCTAACTCTTGCTTTATGGTTTTTTGCAATGCGTTTTCTGATTTTTGCTCTTGTGCTAAACGGGCATCTTTTTGTTCAAGCCATGAAGAATAATTGCCTTCCCATGGAATTCCGTGGCCACGGTCAAGCTCTAAAATCCAACCGGCAACATTATCAAGGAAGTAACGGTCATGGGTAATTGCAACAACAGTGCCAGGGTAGTCGTGTAAGAAGCGCTCTAACCAAGCCACTGATTCAGCATCTAAATGGTTGGTTGGTTCATCAAGTAATAACATGTCAGGTTTTTGTAGTAATAAACGACAAAGTGCGACACGGCGACGTTCACCACCACTTAAAATACCAATTTTTTGTTCCCATGCTGGTAAACGTAAAGCATCGGCAGCACGCTCAAGAACATTTTCAATATTGTGGCCGTCTTGGCTATTAATAATATCTTCTAACTGACCTTGTTCTTTAGCTAAGGCATCAAAGTCTGCGTCTGGCTCAGCATATTCAGCATAGACTTGATCTAGTCTTGCCATCGCATTTTTAACTTCTGAAACCGCTTCTTCGACAATCTCACGGACAGTTTTTTCTTCATCAAGCACGGGCTCCTGCGGTAAGTAGCCAATGTTAGTGCCAGCAAGTGCTTTTGCTTCACCTTCAAATTCTGTATCAACGCCAGCCATTATACGTAGGAGTGTTGATTTACCGGCACCATTTAAACCTAAAACACCAATTTTTGCGCCAGGGAAAAATGAAAGCGAAATGTCTTTTAAAATTGTGCGCTTTGGTGGAACCACCTTGGAAACGCGGTTCATGGAAAAAATAAACTTATCTGGCAATGCCATGTTGGAACCTTTTGTTTTAATAAAATTATATTGGCGATATTTTAGGTCAATATGAGCTTGATTAGCAAACTGCTTTTACCGCGTGTTACGTATGAAATTGTTTTTGGGGCTTAATATCTGTAATGGATATTATTAGAATTTATCACTGTCGTATTTTTCAATAATCTTTTTAAGTACGCCATTGTTTTCGATTATGCTTAAACCTAAATTAAATTTAGCGAGTTTATCTTGACTCTCAGTGGTATTTTTAGATACGGCAAGGTAGTAGTTTTCAATTTTTAATACGCCTGCGGAATCAAACAATGGCTGTTGTGCAGTGTGCTCCCTTTTCATTATAAATTGCGCCATCCGTTTATCGATCAATGCTATGTCAATTCTACCGGAGATCAGCTTTTTTAAATTTTGTTTGTCTGTTAATACTTCATCTTTTCTTAGTACTTGGAGTTTAGAGAATGCTTTGGGGTATGAGTATTTTTGTACTGTGCCAATGGTAAACGGAGTCAGGTCTGCTAATTCTCGGTAATTGACTTGAAGAGATTTTCTTTTAAAGAATACTAAATCTGATTGTGTGAATGGTTTTGAGAATTGGAACCAATTTTCTCTTTGCTTTGAGTGCCATAGAGTCATACCATCAAAATCCCCGTGTTTTGCATACAACAGAGCTCTTGCAAAAGGCAGCATATCTACCGTTACTTGATAATCTACCGCGGTAAATGCCGCTTTAATTATCTCGATATTTAATCCCTTTATTTCTCCGTCAACATAATTATAGGGCGGGTATATTGCACTTACTAGTCGGAAAGTCTTGCCATTAGCGTTCGCTGGTGAGAACAAAAAGAAAACTATAATAATTAAGATTAATTTAATAATGGTTAACACAAAGCTGTATTGGCTTGTTGTTTTAAAATAAAAAAATGATTGTGGTGGTTGTAGGCTAACTGAGCTTTTATTGTTTTTCTTTATAGATGTCATATTTGAAAAGCTACTCATAAAAAGCCATTGTTTAGAGCAAATTTGAATCTAATTTGCGTAACTAATATATCTAGCCTAGTTTATACATTATAAACGTTTGCAATATAATATCACGTGTATGCAAGGAGGGTAGTGTGTTTGAGTTTTTTCAGCTTCACTATCCGACATTTAATATTTGTAAGGTAAAGTATTCTCGTTATTTTTTATTGGCTATTTTACTGTTTTCTCGCCCAAGCTTAGCAGTTGATTTACAGTTTGTTACTGAGCACTATCCACCATATCAAATTAGTGATAATGCTGGAAAGGTTTCTGGTTTTAGTGTTGATCTAATTGCACAAGCATTGCAAACCACTAATATTTCGTATCGAGTAAGTGTTTACCCTTGGTACCGTGCATATAACATGGCAGTCGAAGGAAAAAATACCTGTATTTTTTTGATATTTAGAAGTCCAGATAGAGAAGAGAGCTTTCAATGGGTTACTACTGTGTATTCAACCCGCGACGATTTAATTGGTTTAGCTGATGCAGAATTTAAAAGTATTGATAGTTTGCAACAAGCAAAACAGCATCGGGTTGCGGTAATAAAAAATGATCGTACACATTCATTGTTATTAAACTTAGGCTTTACCGAAGGAGATAATTTATTTTTAGTTGATGATACTTTTTCGTTGTTGCGGTTATTGCGAAAAAAGGAGGTTGATTTTATTGTTTCGGGCACAGGTCGTATTAATTATATATCAGAGCAACACGAACTATCTAAAGTAAAGTATAAATCTTACCTTAAGGTTGATAGCAAACCAATTGAACTGTATTTAGCGTGCAGTAAAAACACTGAAGCAAGTATTGTTTTAATTTTATTACAATCGATTAATCGTATAAAACAATCAAAAGACTATCAAAAAATGGTTATCAAATGGCTTGGTTAATTTCGTAGATAAATAATTTATTTTAATCAATCATGTGTACTTGATTTCTTCCGATAGATTTTGCCTTATAAAGTGCGATATCTGAGCGGGCATACAAATCTTGAAAGCAATTGTCGCTTGGTTTTAATATGGATACACCAACACTTATTTTGATTGATAAGGTTAAACCACATGTTAATTCTATTTTTCTGGTATCGAGTATATTTCTCAGGCGTTCAGCAGCCTGCTGACATTGTAATTTAGAAGTATTAGGTAACAATATCGAAAACTCTTCGCCGCCGATACGAGCAAATATATCTTCAGCTCTTGTCGTCGGTTGAATTATTTCTGCGATTTTAATAAGTGCTTGGTCGCCTATTGGGTGACCGTATTTATCATTAATGGCCTTAAAATGGTCAACGTCAATTGAAATCACCGCTAACGCTTGCTGATGGCGAGTGGCACGATTAAATTCGCGTTTTGCATTATCGAAAAAATAACGACGATTATAAAGCCCCGTTAATTCGTCGGTGTTGGCAAGTTGCTTGAACTTTTCTTTTAGTTGATAGAGTTCAGTTACATCGGTTGAAAAGCCAATTAAGGTTTTACTATCGGTTTTAAAGTCACAAGGGACTTTTATACTTAGATAATGATGCTCTTGGTTGTCAGCACCTAGCGAGGTTTCGTTAATAACAACTTTATCGTCGTTTTCGAATACTAATTTGTCGGTTTGCCAAAAATGATCCGCGAACTCCTGTGGGATCACATCCGTGTCACGTTTACCTATAATCTCATTGGCAGGTAAACCAAAAAGCTCAGCTACCTTGCTATTTACATATCTAAAATGTCGATTAGCATCTTTCATATATATGTAGGCATCGACATTATCTAATATAACATCGAGTAAGTGCTTTTGTTCTTGGTTTTTTGCTTCAAGTAGTTTTTTTTCTGTTATGTCAGTCGATATTCCACATAAACCTATGACTTTACCATCGCTATTAAATAATGGCTTTTTTATCGATTTATAAATGTGCACTTTTCCTGTGCACCTAACAAAATTACTTTCTTCAGATTCAACGGTAACTTTGTCCTTAATAACTTTTAAATCATTTTTACGTAATTGCTTTGATTGCTCAAGGTCAAAAAAATGGCTATCGTCTTTGCCGATGATATTTTCTATGGATGTTTGAAATAATGCTGCGACATCTGCGTTAACATATACATATTTGCCGTCTAGATCTTTAGTAAAAACACAAGCATCGATACTGTTGAGTAGTTCAGACATAGCTTCAATTTGCATTAACAAGGCTGTTATATCGTGATTTCCATTAACTATCATTTTTGTACCTGTGTTTTAGCACTTTTTAATGCTTTTCTTGAATTTTATATCTAGTAACTAATGCTTGAAAGCTTTAACTAGTACAATTTAGTCATAAGATATTAGAGCGCAGTAATTCATTGAAGGTATCAATATCGGCGTATTTTTTAATAAATGCAATTTAAAGTTTATCAAATATAAGATATTGAATATATTGCTTCGGCTTGTCGTACTATGTTTTGGAGCTTTGCAAAAATTTAAGAAATAATTTTAGAGAGTCTAATGTTTATTTTCAATGACAATTATGTTTCTTAAATGTTTGTTTTAGATGATGTAGGGTGCAGGCGTGCCTCATTGTCCTGTGGTAAATGTACTGACTTTGATAGCGTGGCTCATTGCCTTAACATAATCGCTTAATTCATAGCCTTCTATCCGGCATTGTAATTCTTTGATTAAAGTTAAACAGGCTTGAGGCTGGCTTTCTAATTCATCCAGTATTGATGGCGTTTGGTGTTTTAATTCGTGCGCTAAATTTAACGCCACCGATAAGAGCAATTCCATATTTCTTCCCTGTAATATAGCAATAATTAATCAACTATTAATACTGCCAATATTAAATATAATTGCAATGATGTTTTGTGCGTTTTTTATACATTTTATTTTTTATGAGTAGAACAGTAAATTAAAAGTGTCAGCTTGAATTCGATATCAAGGCAGCAGATACTATATTAAGCTCAATCATGATTAGTGAAAAACATATTGTTAAAGTTAATATTTACATACGATAACCAATTTATTTCTACCTTTGAAAGTGATGAAGTAATTGATAATTACCCACGGCAAGTTGCAACGGCATACTCTTTTGTTAACCCTAAAAAAACCGCTGCTCCAATGTTGTTGGCATACAGTAAAAGTGCTGCACAACAAATTGGCTTGACGGAAGAACAGGCGTTATCAGATGATTTTTTACAACTGTTTTCTGGCAATAACGTACCAACAGGAATGCAGCCATTTGCTATGTGTTATGGCGGACATCAATTTGGCCATTGGGTTGGGCAGTTGGGGGATGGCCGAGCAATAAACTTAGCCGAGATACAGACTCCATCTGATGGCCATAAAGTTTTACAGTTAAAAGGCGCTGGTCCTACGCCATATTCACGCACCGCCGACGGGTTTGCCGTATTGCGTTCATCAGTTCGAGAGTTTCTCTGCTCTGAAGCCATGTATCATTTAGGTATAGCAACAACGCGCGCCTTAAGTATTTCTTTAACTGGAGATAAAGTTGTCAGAGATATGTTTTATGATGGCAATTCACAAGCTGAGCTTGGTGCTGTTGTTTGTCGTATTTCTTCTTCATTTATACGTTTTGGCAGCTTTCAACTGCCTGCTTCTCGTAAGGATACCTATTTAGTTAAGCAATTGGTCGATTACAGTATTTATCGTGATTTTCCACATCTCGGTGAACCATGTAAGGCTGCTTACTTAAAATGGTTTGAAGAAATTTGCCAGCGAACTTGTCAGCTTATTGTTGATTGGATGCGAGTTGGCTTTGTTCATGGCGTCATGAATACGGATAATATGTCAATTATTGGTGAGACTATTGACTATGGCCCTTATGGTTGGATAGATGATTTTGATCTTAATTGGACACCCAACACAACTGATGCTCAAGGGAAACGCTACCGATTTGGCGCACAAGCAGAAATCGCACAATGGAACCTATTTCAACTCGCCAATGCTATTTTTTCACTTATTGAAGATGCCGAGCCTTTGCAAACTGCACTGAATAATTTTGCAAAAAACTATCATCAAATGTGGCAAAAAATGATGGCGAGTAAATTAGGAATAGAGCTAACACCCGAGTTATTAACTGAAGAACAGCTTAACCTTTTTGTGTCACTTGAAGATATTTTAATGTTAGTTGAGACCGATATGACTATTTTCTATCGTTTACTCGCGACATTGCCGGATGAAAATTCAAAATGGCTTACCCATTTAATGCCGTGTTTTTATAATGAGCAACAAATTACTGATGATTATCAAATAAATCTAAACGCATGGCTTATTAATTATGTCGCCTTACGAAATCAAAATACCAGTTCTAGAGTAGAGATAATAGCAAGTATGAATTTGGTGAATCCAAAATTTATTCTACGTAATTATTTGGCACAACAAGCAATTGAGCTTGCTGAACAAGGCGATTACTCGATGATAGCTGACTTACAAAAGGTACTTGAAAAGCCTTACGATGAGCAAACTGAGTTTGAACATTTCGCGCAAAAACGTCCAGAGTGGGCAAGAAACAAAGCAGGTTGCTCTATGTTGTCATGCAGTTCATAGCAGGCCGCAGTAAACGATTTACCACTTTACTAAGTGATTAATTGCAGCGTTAAGTGACGTTAATGTTCAGGCTGGCTAACGCTAGCTTGAGTTTTTTTTCGATACTGTACAGCGATAACTTTGATGATATCGCGCCAAGTAATAATACCTATAGGGCGCTCATTTTCATCAATGACTGGAATACAAGATATTTTATGGTCATAAAAAATTAACACTGCTTCATTAAGTGTAATGTCGGCACTTGCTTTAATTACGTCTCTACTCATTATCAGGTGAACTTTTTTATTGAGAATAAATCCATCTTGCGGGGTTTCTTTACGCGTACCTATAGTAGGGCTCAAGTGTTGAAGCAGATCTCGGTCAGTAATTACGCCAGTTAACTGACCATTGTCTGTGATCAATATATGGTGCATATCATGATGTTCAAATAATCCCTTCGCGTCAGCTAAGGTGTCATCCATATCGAGAGTTATTAAATTACGACGCATTATTTGACTGATTGCCATTTTGGGTCCCTGCTAAAATGAACTAATTATTTATAAATCATATTATAACGTTTGTTATCCAGCAATGTTTCTACTTTATTGCTATAGATTAATCTAGTCTGTCACAAAAGTGTCATATAACTGTCTTATACTTGCGGCAGTTTTAAGAATTATCATAGTTGAAGGTATTTTTAAGTGGCCATTGCTTCCAAGTCAGCAGACTTCCGTAAAGTTAAAAACTCATTAGCAAAATGGGTTATTACTTTAGGTGGTATCAGCGTATTGTTTACCTTAGTGTTGATTTTCATGTATTTACTGTACGTGATTAAACCTATATTTGAATCGGCAAAAGTTGAGCCTCATGCTCAATTTGCTATCACAGAGTCTAGTAAAGTTTTATCAACTGGAGTTGATGAATTAAAAGAAGTTGCCTATAGCATTAACGAGCAAGGCATAATTAATTTTTATCAGCTAGTTGATAGTGCACGTAATAAAGCGGGCACTAAAATTCATAGCCAAAAATTAGTAGCTGATGGGGAGCGATTAAAGCAACTTATTAATATTGGTCAAGAGCAAAAACTCTTGCTTGATAGTGCCGGTAATGTGCAGTTAATTGCCCCAAAGTTTACCTCTAATTTTGACAGCGGCGCGCGCGAGATTATTCCTAGCGTTAGTTATCCGTTAGGTGAAGGTTATTTACCTGTTGACGAAAATAATGCAATGTTGAAGAAATTATCTTTCGCAATGGATGATGAAAAAGCAATATTTGTTGGCTTTACTGAAGATAGTCGCTTAATTAAGACTAGCTTAATTGCTGAAGATGATTTCAGCTATGACACTGAGTTTGAAGCGGAATACGAAGAGATTAATTACGCCGCTACACAGGTTGATGATATTTTAGTCACACCAGATTTAGCCATGGTGTTTATTCGTGAGGCTGATCAAGTTGCTGTTTATTCTCTTGATGAAGAAAGTGAACTTAAAGCAACGATTATCCCACAACTTGCGCAAAGTAAATCAACACCTAATCACATTACATCAATGGCGTTATTGTCTGGTGGTAGTTCAATATTGTTGGGTGCTGATAATGGTGAAGTGAGCCAGTGGTTTGAAGTGGCAACTGAGCAAGGAAGAGAGTTTAAGCAGGTTCGTAGCTTTAAAGTTAGTGAAAGTGAGCCCGTAACAGCAATTTACACCGAACAATTTCGCAAAAGTTTTTATACCGAAACGCCGTCAGGTGAAATGGGCATGTTTTACACCACTAGTGAAGCAGACTTGTGGCGTGGCCAGTTACATCAAGGTAACGCACAAGCATTTGCTATTGCGCCACGTGCTGATGGCTTAGTGATATTTTCAGAGCAAGAGCTATCAATTTTCACCGTTGAAAATGAACATCCTGAAGTGACTTGGCAAGCATTATGGCAAGAAGTTTGGTACGAAGGTTATCCAGAGCCTGAGTACATTTGGCAATCAACGTCTGGCTCAGATGACTTTGAAGCTAAATTTTCTTTAGTACCTATTTCGTTCGGTACCATTAAAGCAGCGATGTACGCGATGATTTTTGCGGTGCCTATTGCGTTAACAGCCGCGATTTATACCGCCTATTTCATGACGCCAGGTTTACGCAAAAAAGTAAAACCAACCATTGAAATCATGGAAGCATTACCGACGGTTATTCTTGGTTTTTTAGCTGGCCTTTGGTTAGCGCCGATTATTGAAATTTATTTACCAGCAATATTCTTGTTATTGATATTTATACCTGCATCAGTATTTATTACTGCATTTGCTTGGCATAAATTACCACGAGAGTATAAAGCTAAAATACCAGAAACATGGGCTCCTATAATTTTAATTCCAGCTATTGCTTTAGCGGCATACGCTGCATTTGCGTTGTCGCCAGTACTTGAAGTTCACATGTTTGGTGGTGATGTCCGACAGTTTATTACCAATGATTTAGGTATTAACTTTGACCAACGAAATGCACTTGTTGTCGGTATAGCCATGGGCTTTGCTGTTATTCCAACAATTTTTTCAATGGCAGAGGATGCGATTTTCAGTGTACCAAAACACTTAACCAGTGGTTCATTGGCGTTAGGCGCAACCCAGTGGCAAACCTTAATTAAAGTTGTTCTATTAACGGCAAGTCCAGGTATTTTTTCTGCAGTAATGATGGGCTTAGGCCGTGCAGTTGGTGAAACCATGATTGTATTAATGGCAACGGGTAATACGCCAATTCTTGATTGGAGTATCTTCCAAGGCATGAGAACGTTAGCGGCTAACATTGCGGTAGAAATGCCAGAATCAGAAGTAGGAAGTTCGCATTATCGAATTTTATTCCTCGCGGCATTTGTTTTATTTGTATTCACTTTTGTATTTAACACGCTTGCTGAGTTTGTACGTCAGCGTTTGCGTGAAAAGTATAGCTCGTTGTAAAGAAGGGACAGTAGCATGAATAATTGGTTTAAATCTGGCTCTCCTTGGGTTTGGTTGTCAGCAGGTGGTGTAAGTATCAGTTTGATTTCTGTACTGGGCTTACTATGGTTAATTGCATCACGCGGCTTAAGTTACTTTTGGCCGGCACAAATTCATCAATTTGATATGGTTGATGAACATGGTAAAAATATTACCGTAATCGGTGAAATTTATGACCGCGAAAGCATCCCAACATCACAATTAGCACACTTAAATCTTGATTTGGATCCAACGAAAGATTCAATAGAACGATTACTGATTAAAACCGGTAACCGTGAACTTGTTAGCTTAGATTTTCGTTGGATATTGGTGCCACAAGTTAAAGAGCAAACTCAACCTGAAGATGTGGTTGTGGTTGAGCGCCGCACCAACGGCAATTTCTACGGTTTTGTTGAAGATATCATTCTTGATGGCAAGTCGGTTGGTATTGAAAAAATGTCAGAACTAGTTGCACGTGTTAGCGAATTTCAGGAAGAGATTGAAGAGTTACAAAAAGTTGATATTGGTGCCATTAACTATCAAATTGAGCGTACACGCTTAAAAGAACGCAAACACAAGTTAGACGAAACACTAACACCTGAATTGCAATTAGAGTTCAAAAATAAGGTGGCTGGCTTACGTGCCGATTATGAAGTGCTTGAGCAAGCTTTGATGGGGCTGCGCAAGAAAATATCTCGTGACCAAATTGTTATGCGAGCAATGGACGGGCAAAAAGTTACTATAAACTTTGAAAATGTACTGAAAATTAGCTTTAACAATAAGTTAAGTTTAATAGGTAAAATTCAAATGTTTTTCGGTCAAATTGCGGCATTTATTGTTGATGACCCACGAGAAGCAAATACCGAAGGCGGCGTATTTCCAGCAATATTTGGTACTGTTTTAATGGTACTGTTAATGACAGTAATTGTCTCGCCATTAGGTGTTGTAGCTGCAATTTACTTACATGAATATGCTGGCAATAATGCACTAACTAAGCTGCTTCGAATTGCCGTAATTAACCTAGCGGGTGTACCATCTATTGTTTACGGTGTTTTTGGTTTAGGCTTTTTTGTTTACATGGTTGGTGGTAGTTTAGACCAATTATTTTATGCCGAAACTTTGCCTAGCCCTACATTTGGTACGCCAGGTGTAATGTGGTCGGCAATAACTTTAGCTATTTTAACCCTACCTGTTGTTATTGTTTCCACTGAAGAAGGTTTATCACGAATTCCTTCGGCAATGCGTCACGGTAGTTTAGCTTTAGGTGCTACAAAAGCAGAAACCTTGTGGCGTATTATTTTGCCGATAGCAAGTCCTGCAATTATGACCGGAATTATTTTAGCAATAGCACGTGCTGCTGGTGAAGTTGCACCACTGATGTTGGTTGGTGTAGTGAAAATGGCGCCTAACTTACCGCTTGATGGTAATTTCCCATTCCTACATTTAGATCGTAAGTTTATGCACTTAGGTTTCCATATTTATGATGTTGGTTTCCAAAGTCCAAATGTAGAAGCGGCGCGCCCATTAGTTTATGCCACGGCGTTATTATTAGTGAGTATTATTGTGGCACTTAACATGACCGCAGTGTCTATACGTAACCGTTTACGTGAAAAATATCGAATGCTTGAGCATTAGTATATTGCTTTGCAAAATAACGATTAAAGGTATTCACATTGTGTGCTTAATGAAGGCATTGAGCACAATGACCAAGATTAACGGCCTTATTGGCCAATTACAGAGTAAGATTTAAAGAGAACACTATGATTTCTGTTACCCCAAAAAATTTATCAGAACAAAATGTTAAACTCGATCTTAACAACCTTTCGCCAGAGCAAGTGGCGTTGGAAATTAAGAACCTAGATTTATATTATGGTAACAAGCAGGCATTGCAAAATATTTCAATGTCGATTCCAAAAGGGCAGGTAACAGCATTTATCGGCCCAAGTGGTTGTGGTAAGTCAACTTTATTACGATGCATTAACCGCATGAATGATTTGGTTGATAGCTGTAAAATTGAAGGTCAAATTAACCTTCATGGTGAAAACATATATAACAAGCATACCGATGTAGCAGCATTACGTCGTAAAGTTGGTATGGTGTTTCAGCGTCCAAACCCGTTCCCTAAGTCAATTTATGAGAATGTTGTTTACGGTTTACGTATTACCGGCCAAAACGACCGTCGTGTCTTGGATGAAGCTGTTGAGAAATCATTGCGAAGTGCTGCACTTTGGAATGAAGTAAAAGACCGTTTACATGAAACTGCGTTAGGCCTTTCTGGTGGTCAGCAGCAACGTTTAGTGATTGCTCGTGCTATCGCTATCGAGCCTGAGGTGTTATTACTTGATGAACCTACATCGGCACTTGACCCAATTTCAACGTTAACCATTGAAGAATTGATTAACGATTTAAAGAAGCAGTTTACCGTGGTTATTGTAACGCATAACATGCAACAAGCAGCGCGCGTTTCTGACCAAACTGCTTTTATGTATATGGGGGATTTAATTGAATACAGTGATACCAACACGTTATTTACTACCCCAATGAAGAAGAAAACTGAAGATTATATTACTGGCCGTTACGGTTAATTCACCGTTAGCACTGACGAGAGACAGAGGAATTTACCATGGATAATTTAAATATTGGTCGTCATATTTCTGGCCAATTTAATGAAGATTTAGAGCGCATTATTAACCATGTAATGCACATGGGCGGCTTAGTTGAAAAACAACTGACCGACGCATTAACATCGGTATGTGATGCGGATGAAGAGCTTGCTAAAAAAGTACTTAATAATGATTACCAAATTAATAACGCAGAAGTAAGTATCGATGATGAATGTACGCGCATTATCGCTAAACGCCAGCCTGCTGCGGGTGATTTACGTTTAGTGATGGCAATAGTAAAAACCATTACCGATTTAGAACGTATTGGTGATGAAGCGGGTAAAATTGCAAATGTAACACTAGAAAGTTTATCAGGTAAGCATAAAGATTTATTATCTAACTTAGATAACCTAGGCCGCCATGTATTAGAGTTTTTACAAGTAACTTTAGATGCATTTACCCGCATGGACTTTGATGCTGCAGTTACGGCTCATAAAAGTGATGACCGAATTGATCGTGAATATGAAGCATTAATGCGCCAGTTAATGACTTACATGATGGAAGACCCGCGCTCAATTCCACAAGTAATGAGTGTTATTTGGTCAGCACGTGCATTAGAGCGAATTGGCGATCGTTGTCAAAATATTTGTGAATACATTATCTATTTTGTTAAAGGTAAAGTGGTACGTCATACCACACCTGAAGATTTAGAGTCCCTTTCTTAATGTTTACTTATTGAGCACTTTACGCTAATTACTAAATAGCCTACTGTATAGCAATTAGCGTATATACTTTTAAGTGAAGTCTTAATAACTAATCATTCTATAAACAGCGGTTATCTTGATATAAACCATTTGAATTAACTTTCAAATGGTTTAATATCCGCCGCGAATAACAATAAAGAGCATTAAGCTCCTGGAAACTAATTATGGCCAGAAATTCAATACTTGGTGTATTTGCAAAATCACCAATTAAACCATTAGAAAAACATATTCGAATGGTAACAAAGTGTTGTAATCAACTAGTCCCATTCTTTGCAGCTGTGACTGAGGAAGACTGGAGTACCGCAGGAAAAATTCGTACGAAAATATCTAAACAAGAACGTGACGCTGATGATTTGAAACGTCAAATTCGTTTAGAGCTACCAGGCGGTTTATTTATGCCGGTTGATCGTGCTGATCTATTGGAATTATTAACCCAACAAGACAAAATAGCGAACCGAGCAAAAGATATTGCCGGCCGTATCTTTGGTCGAAAGTTAACAATTCCTAGTGCATTACAAGAGCAATTTATTGCTTATGTTGCACGAAGTGTTGACGCTGCTGAAAAAGCTGCTGATGCGATTAATGAATTGGATGACTTATTAGAAACTGGATTTCGTGGTCGTGAAGTGGAGTTGGTTAACAAAATGATCAGCCAGCTTGATGCGATTGAAGATGATACAGATGGTATGCAAATTAAATTACGTAAAGACCTGTTAGGCATTGAAAAAGACCTAAATTGTGTTGACGTAATGTTTTTATATCAAATCATCGATTGGGTTGGCGAATTAGCCGATCTTGCAGAACGTGTTGGTGCACGTTTAGAAATTCTTTTGGCTAGAAAATAGGGCCCTTTCATGGATATTTTACTCACAAATGGCTCTTTATTAGTCATGATCGCTGCTGCCGTAGGCTTTTTTATGGCTTGGGGCATAGGTGCAAATGACGTTGCTAACGCAATGGGCACCTCGGTAGGTTCTAAAGCACTTACCATTAAACAAGCGATTATTATCGCAATGGTATTTGAATTTGCTGGTGCTTATTTAGCAGGCGGTGAAGTTACTTCAACAATACGTAAAGGTATTATCGATCCTGGATATTTTGTCGATATTCCTGAATTACTTGTTTTTGGTATGATTTCAGCACTATTAGCGGCAGCAACTTGGTTATTAGTTGCATCTATTTTAGGTTGGCCAGTTTCAACAACGCACTCAATTGTTGGTGCCATTATTGGTTTCGCTGCTATTGGTATTAGTCCTGATACAGTGGCATGGGGTAAAGTCGGTGGCATTGTAGGTAGTTGGATTGTTACACCACTCATATCCGGTGTTATCGCGTTTGTTATCTTCAATAGTGCACAAAAGCTTATTTTTGATACTGACAAGCCTTTAGATCAAGCAAAGCGTTATGTACCTTTTTACATGTTTTTAGCTGGTTTTGTATTGTCGCTAGTGACAATTAAGAAAGGGTTAAAGCACATCGGCCTAGACAGCGTAAATTTGGGCTTTTATGACTTTGCACTTCAAGGCGCTGATGTATTCTTTTTGGCTGCAATTGTTGCTGTTATTGTGGCAATTATTGGTAAGTACTTTATTAGTCGCCTTAATTTTGACACCAATGCCGACAAAACAACGCACTATGCAAATGTGGAAAAAGTGTTTGCTGTATTAATGGTTGTTACCGCTTGTTGTATGGCATTTGCTCATGGCTCAAACGATGTAGCTAATGCAATCGGTCCATTGGCTGCTGTTGTTAGTATCGTTGATAACGGCGGTGAAATTGCCAAGAAAGCTGCATTAGTTTGGTGGATTTTACCATTAGGTGGCTTAGGTATTGTTGCTGGTCTTGCTTTATTTGGTCATCGTGTTATTGCGACTATCGGTAAAGGTATTACACACTTAACACCTAGTCGTGGCTTTGCGGCTGAATTAGCTGCTGCTTGTACTGTTGTTATCGCTTCTGGTGCTGGTTTACCAATATCAACAACACAAACTTTAGTTGGTGCTGTATTAGGTGTAGGTATGGCACGTGGTATTGCGGCAATCAACTTAGGTGTTGTACGTAACATTGTTGTCTCTTGGGTAATTACTTTACCTGTAGGTGCAGGCCTTTCAATTATCTTCTTCTGGATAATGAAAGCTATATTTAGCTAAAAAGTTAAATTGAAAAGCATTAAATTTAAGCCAGCATTTATGCTGGCTTTTTTATTATTTACGGTAAGTTGATTTTTTTATAGAAAATTTATAAAACGGCTTGCGGGCATAATAAAATCACTATATTATGTCGCCTCTTTTGACGCGAAAGCTAATGCTGCCGTTGATTAAGATAGTGCCTTGATAGCTCAGTCGGTAGAGCAGAGGATTGAAAATCCTCGTGTCCCTGGTTCGATTCCGGGTCAAGGCACCATATTTCCCTTCGGGGTTTAAAAGCCTTAACAGTAATATGTTAAGGCTTTTTTATTGCCTGAATTTTAGTGACTCTAACGTATCAAGTTATTAATAAATTCTAGCTATAAAAAAGCCCGCGGTAAGGGCGGGCTAATAGCATAAAGCTTAGTCAGTTAATTAACTCTTCTGTGCTTCCTTACTGGCATTTTTCACCGCTCGGCGTTCAGCAATCACTTGTTTAATCTCGCCACCAATATGATCTTCTCCACGAGCTTTTGCTAAATTAATTTGCTTTTCACGCTCTTGAAAGCGGCTTCTTTGCTCATCTGAATATTTATCAAAACAACGGGGACAGCTAACGCCTTGAATATAGTGCTCGCTTGACTTATCGTCTTCAGTAATTGGATAGCGACAAGCAAAACATTGATCATACTGACCACGTTCTAAATTATGATTAACAGCAACACGACCATCAAAAACAAAACATTCGCCTTGCCACATAGTTTCCTGTTCAGGAACTTCTTCAAGATATTTTAATACGCCACCTTCAAGGTGATAAACATCCTCGAAACCTTGTTCTTTTAAATATGCCGTTGATTTTTCACAGCGAATGCCGCCAGTACAAAACATCGCAACTTTTTTATGCTTGGTTTTATCCAAGTTTTTCGCAACATACTCAGGAAATTCGCGGAATGTTTCAGTATTTGGGTTAACTGCATTTTCAAAGGTGCCGATTTCTACTTCGTAGTCGTTACGGGTGTCAATGAGTAAAACTTCCGGATCAGAAATTAAAGCATTCCAATCCTTTGGCTTAACATATGTACCTACGGTTAGATTAGGGTCAATTCCCTCAACTCCCATGGTTACTATTTCTTTTTTCAGTTTAACTTTAGTACGTTGGAATGGATTTTCTTGGTGATAAGAACATTTAAAAGAAACGCCTGCTAATCGTTCGTCGCTATTAAGAAACGTTAGAACATTTTCTATGCCTACTTTTGGACCAGCGATAGTGCCATTGATGCCTTCAAGCGCTAATAAAAGAGTGCCCTTAACATTATTTTCTTCCATAACATTAAGTAAAGCAGGTTTAATAGTTTCGAAATTTTCTAAGCGAACAAATTTGTACAAAGCACAAACGGTAATATTATTCATAATTTGACCCATTGAGCGAGCCTGATAGTAAATCAGGAGCTGTAGATTGAAAATTACTTACATTTCATTGCAAGTGGTAATGTGATTTATGTCAAAATAAATCGCGCGGAATTTTAACAAAAAATCACCAAATAAAAAGTAATATTGATAGTTTTTATTTATGAGCTATTTAAAAGCGACTTGTAAAGCTAACTCTGCAAAATATTGTTGACAGTTTGTGGTGAAGTAAATTTTTCTTGCATAGCCATAATGTTGCAGCTTGTTATATTATGGCGCCAATGAACTTTATTTTCGTGTTTTTAAATTCACGTTACAATTTATTTTGGAGTTGTTTAGCACATGTCTAACACCAGTTTACTTAATGAGACACATAATCCGGCTTTACGTAGTTGGGTTGAATCTGCCAATGTGGAAAATTGTGATTTTCCTATACAGAACTTACCTTTTGCGAGCTTTAAAACTAAAGCAAGTGATGAAGGTTTTCGTGGTGGTGTAGCAATTGGCAACCAAGTGCTAGATTTGCAAGCCGTATTTGCACTTAATGTTTTTGAAGGCGACGTGCAAGTAGCATTAGCAGCATGTAGCAAAGCACAATTAAATGACTTTATGTCAATGGGGAAGCACTTTTGGAGTGCGTTACGTCAAGCTTTATCTCAGGCGCTAACTCAAGGCTCTGCATTAGAAGTCAAATTGATTGATTGCTTGGTTGCACAAGCTAATGTTGAGTATGCATTACCTTGTCACATTGGTGATTACACTGATTTTTATACCTCAATTCATCATGCTACTTCGGTTGGTAAAAAATTCCGTCCAGACAACCCATTATTACCTAACTATAAATGGGTACCTATTGGTTATCACGGCCGCTCTTCTTCAATTGAAGTTTCGGGTAGTGATTTTAAACGTCCAAAAGGACAAACCAAAGCGCCAACGGCAACAGAGCCATCTTTTGGCCCTTGTAAACGTCTAGATTATGAATTAGAAGTTGGTGTATTTATTGGTAACGGTAATGACTTAGGAGAGCCAATTAGCATCGAACATGCTGATGACCATGTATTTGGTATTTGTTTGTTTAATGATTGGTCAGCACGTGATATTCAGGGCTGGGAATATCAACCGCTAGGGCCATTTCTGTCAAAAAGCTTTGCATCAACAATTTCACCGTGGATTGTGACTTCAGAGGCATTGGCTCCATATAAAACTACATGGACAAGAGATTTAGCTGATCCACAACCTATGCCGTACTTAGAGTCTCAACAAAACAGGGCACAAGGTTCGTTAGATCTTAATTTACAAGTTTTAATTGCAACAGAAGCTATGCGCAAGACGGAACAAGCTCCTGTACAGTTATCTCAGTCAAATTTTAAAGACTCATACTGGACTGTTGCACAAATGGTAACTCATCATACTGTCAATGGTTGTAACCTACGTGCAGGTGATATGTTCGGTAGTGGCACGCAATCTGGACCTAATCCGGAAGAAGCAGGTTCAATGCTTGAGCTTTCGAATGCCGGCTCAGAGCCTATTAGCTTACCTAACGGTGAAACTCGCACATTCTTAGAAGATGGTGATTGTGTGATTATGACTGGCTGGTGTAAAAAAGACGGCGCTGCTCGAATCGGTTTTGGTGAAGTTACTGCGACAATTTTACCTGCCAGCTAATGTAAGTTAAATTTCTAATTTAAAAGCTCCTTATTAAGGAGCTTTTTTTTATCTATAAATTAAAAAATGAATATAACACAAATTTAAAGAGTATTACTTTTAACAAGCTGTTAACTTAATTGTTGAGAATTCAACCATAATTTTTGTATGCCTATTATTGAAACAAAAAAAGTTCAATTTATTTTTGTTGACTAATTATTCATCAAATAAATATTTTAATACGAAGTTTTTCGCATAATACATGTTTGAAACTTTTCTTATAAGCCGTATAGGGTGTTGGTTACAGGTTGGTTATATTTGTTAATCTAACTATTCATGCACTTCGTATATCTTTGCTATTTTTCGACATCTGAATCTTTGATGCTGTCCATCTTGAAAATTACCCACTTGTAAAGAATTTTTAGCTGTTTTATAAATAATCAAGCCTTTTGTGTTATTCACGCTACTATTAATAATGTCAACGTGAATTTATAAGCACAACTGGCTAAATAAAAAGATAAAAATACATAATTATAAAAATACAGAACTATAAGAATATTATTCAAATATTAGGAAGGAAATAACATGTCTACTAAATTTCGTACTGGTACGTTAGCCCTTGCCGTGGGCTTAGCGCTAGGAACTGCACCTAGCTTTGCTGCGGGTTTTGAAGAAACGGCTAAAACTGAAGAAGTTGAGCGTATAGCGGTGGTTGGCTCCCGTTCAGCACCTCGCTCAGTTGCAGAGTCACCTGTTCCAATCGATATTATTGGTGGTGATGAATTAGGTAAAAATGCTTCTAGCGATATGTTAGATATGTTGGTTGGTGCAATTCCATCGTTTAATGCCCGTACTCAACCGATATCAGATGCCGCATCATTAATTCGCCCGGTAAATTTACGTGGTCTTCCGTCAGATTCAACATTGGTGCTTTTAAATGGTAAGCGTCGTCACCGTGCTTCTGTTATTGCATTCCAAGGTGGTGGTATTAATGACGGAGCTCAAGGACCAGATATTTCAGTAATTCCTTCTGTCGCTTTAAAACAAGTCGAAGTATTGCGTGATGGTGCCGCCGCTCAATATGGTTCGGATGCGATTGCAGGTGTTATGAACTTTGTATTAAAAGATGATTCTGATGGTGGCTCAGTCTCTGTTAAGCAAGGTTCATATTATGAAGGGGATGGTGACTCAACCATTATTGATGGTAATGTTGGTTTACCATTCACTGATGATGGTTTTGTTAACTTAAGCTTTCAATTAAAAAATGCGGATGCAACTAGCCGTAGTGTGCAGCGTCCAGATGCTCAAGGTTTAGCGGATGCTGGTAATACTTCAATTCAGAACCCTGCGCAGATATGGGGTAATCCAGAAGTAGAAGACGATATCACTTTGTTTGGTAATGTTGGTTTAGACTTAGGTGACGATAAAGAGTTTTACATGTTCGGTAACTATTCTGAGCGTGATGTCACCGGTGGGTTCTATTATCGTAACCCACATAACCGTGGTAACGTTTATTCAATTGATGGTGGTGAAACACTATTAGTCGGTGATATTGCACAATCGCAAGGTGCTGCTAGAACATGTGCTGTGGTTCCTGCAAATGTACCAAACGTTCTTGATACACAAGCTTATCAAGACATGGTGGCGGATCCGAACTGTTTCTCAATGAACCAAATATTCCCAGGTGGTTATACACCTCAATTTGGTGGCAATATTACTGATACGTCATTAACTATGGGTACTAAAGGTGATATTAATAGTGGTTTCTTAGAAGGCTGGTATTTTGACTTAAGTGGCTCTGTTGGTCGAAATGAATCTAAGTTTAATTTAAAGAATACATTAAACCCTTCACTTGGCTTAGAAACACCGGTTGATTTTGAAACTGGTAGCTATATTCAAATGGAGAAAACTTTTAACTTTGATTTGGTTAAAGGTTTTGAAATGGGCTTAGAAGAGCCAGTCAATGTTGCTACAGGTTTAGAATGGCGTGAGGAAAGCTTTGAAATTATTTCAGGTGAAGAAGCTTCATGGAAAGCAGGAGCATTTGCAGACCAAGGGTTTAATATCGGCTCACATGGTTTTAAAGGCTTTGGCCCTGAAACACAAGGTCGAAATGATCGTCGTAATATCGCTGCCTATGTTGATGTTGAAGCGCAATTAACTGAAGATTTACTTGTTGGTGCTGCTGTTCGTTATGAAGATTTTAATACTTTTGGTAGCACGACAAATTACAAATTAACGGGTCAATATACTGTTAATGATGAAATTTCAGTACGCTTATCTCATAGTACTGGTTTTAGAGCTCCTACAGTTGGTCAAGCGAATGTTGTAAATACGCAAACATCATTAGTAAATGGTGAGTTGATTCAAACATTCTTGGCCCCACCTACTAACCCGCTTTCAGCTTTTTATGGCGGTAAAGAGTTAACTCCAGAGGAGTCAAGAAGCTTTGCGGGTGGTTTTGTTTTCCAAGATGGAGACTTCTTCTTTACGCTTGATTACTACAATATTGAAGTAACGGATCGATTGGCGCAATCTAGTCAAATTGATGTTTTGGCTTCAGACCATGCTGCACTTGAAGCGTTAGGTGTTGTTAATCCAGAGTTAATTTCTGCTGTTACCTATTTTGCAAATGATTTTGATACTACTACACAAGGTATTGATGTTGTTGCAAACTATACCATGGAGCTATTGGGCGGTGATACTTTACTATCGTTAGCATACAACTGGAACGAGACGGAAGTGGACAAATTTAATCCGTTAACGACAGATGAAGGTAAGGTACATCGTTTAGAAGAAGGTATGCCGGATCATCGTGCAACATTCACTGTTTCTCAGTCATGGGAAAATGTGACAAGCTTTGTACGTGTCAACTATTTCGGTGAATACTTTGCTACTCATGCAGATGATACGTGTGCTATTGGTTGTTGGAATGAAATTGCGGATTCGGCTATTACAGTAGATGCTGAAGTTAGTTATTTCTTAAATGATAGTGTTACGTTATCTGCAGGTGCAAATAACATCTTCGACCAAGAAGCTCAAAAGCTACCAGCAGAGTCTTATGGTCAATTAGGTGCTAAATATTACGAAAGTGGTCCATTTGATTACAATGGTGGTTTTTACTACGTAAAAGCAACTTATAACTTCTAATTTGAAGATAATGAACATGTCAGATAAATCCTGACAATTGTTGCAGATAAAAACGCCTAGTAAAAATGCTAGGCGTTTTTTATTTAAGGGAGCAATTTATGAGTTTATATCAATACTGTTTGAAATAAGACTTTTATTTGGTCGGCGAGAAAGCTAAATAAGGCTATATTTTTCATTACGAATATCTACAATCTACTCGTCATCAAAATTAGGCAGTACGCCGCTTCGGCTATGCTCAAAAATCAGTGATGTTTCTACCGTGGTAACTTCTTCACGGGAGGTAATGGCATTGAAAACAAATTGACGTAAGTGTTCACTATCCTTAACAGACATATGAATAAAATAGTCATAGCTGCCACCCATATGATACAAACTAATAATTTCGGGTAGCTTTAATAAATCATCTCGTAATTGGTTAACAATGAGCTCTGAATAGGGCTGTAATTTGATTGCTGCTATTGCTTCGATATTGCCGCCGATACTTTTAAAATTAATATCGATAAACGCATTATTAATAACACCATTGCTTTTCATACGCTTTACGCGCTCTAAACAAGTTGATGGTGCAATACCGATTTTTGATGCTAATTCTTTATTGGTAATATCAGCATCCTTATAGAGTAACGTTAATATGCGTAAGTCGATATCATCTAGTTTTTTCATTAATGCTGGTGCCTTTTGACCGGGTCAGTTTGATATTTTTCATTTGTTAAATATTACACTTATTAAATCCCACATTGCTAGTTCATTTACTATAAATATGAATAATTTTCGATATTTGTATCAATTTCCGAATTTTTATCATTTTGTTATGCTATTACATCTTAATACGATTACAAGTTTGTATAATTCTTCTTTGTGACATATTATGTCGTGACGCATATTTGAAAAATAAGAACATATGATAATTAAAAGTATTAACGATTTCCTAAAATTAGAAGCGGCAAGCGGGATTATTCTAATGTTTGCTGCAGTTGCAGCAATGATAATTGCTAATTCTCCACTCATAACATACTACGATATGTTACTTGATGTACCTGTTAAAGTTGCCGTCGGTAGCTTTGAAATAGCGAAGCCACTTTTGTTGTGGATTAATGATGGTTTAATGGCGTTATTTTTCTTTCTCGTTGGCCTAGAGCTAAAACGAGAATTCTTAGAAGGTGATTTATCTAAACCAGGTCAAATAACCTTGCCAGCAATTGGTGCATTAGGGGGGATGTTAATTCCAGCATTATGTTATGTCGCCTTTAATTATAATGATCCAGAAGCTATCAATGGTTGGGCGATCCCTACGGCGACAGATATTGCTTTTGCGTTAGGTATATTGTCTGTCATTGGCAGTAAGGTGCCGTTGCAATTGAAAGTATTTTTAACCTCATTAGCAATCTTTGATGACTTGGGCGCCATTATTGTCATCGCCTTATTCTATACCGACCAGCTTTCTATGTTGTCGTTGATTTTTTCTGCGGTGATTTTAGCCATTTTATTTACCATGAACAAACGTGGCGTAACCAGTACTGCACCTTATATCTTTTTAGGAATTGTACTTTGGGTAGCAGTGCTAAAATCAGGTGTGCATGCGACATTAGCAGGTGTTGTTTTGGCATTTTTTATTCCTATTAAAGGTAAAGAAGATGAGCCTTCACCGTTGAAATCACTTGAGCATAATCTGCATTCATTAGTTGCCTTTATTATTCTGCCTGTATTTGCTTTTGCTAATGCTGGTATCAGTTTTTCAGGTGTAGGTATCGAGCAAGTTATGTCACCTGTACCACTTGGTATAATTGTTGGCTTGATTGTGGGTAAACAAATTGGGGTTTTTGGCTTTTGTTTTATCGCTATTAAATTAGGTTTTGCGCAATTACCCAAACATGTAAATTGGCGTTTACTGTACGGGGCTGCCATTTTGTGTGGTGTTGGTTTTACTATGAGTTTGTTTATTGGTTCGCTAGCTTTTGAGACGGGAAGTAGTGGTAATCTTATTTTTCAAGACCGACTAGGTATTGTTATCGGTTCATTAATTTCGGGTGTTTTCGGTTATTTTGTGATTAAAGGTGGCGTTGAAAAAGAAACTGAAAGTTTAGGAAAGTAATCAAAATAATAAAATGGTTTTAAAATAAAAAGGAATAGTTATGAATGTTGAGAAATTAAATGTACCTGTTAAGTCAATTGCGGCGGTAGCCGTTGCTGTGATTATTGGTGTTGGCTCTGTATATACGGTAAACGAAGGGCACATCGGAATTGTAAAACGTTTTAGTGAAGCGAAAGAGCAAGTTAATCCAGGGCTGCATTTTAAAATGCCTTTTATTGATAGTGTTGAAGAAATTGAAGTTAGAACACGTAAAAATGAAGAAAGAATGGCATCAAGCACTAAAGAGCAAATGCCGGTTACTATTAGTGTTTCAGTAAACTGGACAGTTGACAAAACTGCAGCATTAGAGCTTTTCAGACAATATGGCGGATTATCTCAGTTTGAAAGTCGTATTTTGGATCCAAGATTTCGTTCGGCAACTAAAGATGTCATTCCCCAGTATGATGCTGAAAAGTTAATTCAAGATCGTGCTAGTGCAATTCAGGCCATTGAAGCTAATTTTATTGAAGAAATGAAAGATTTTCCCGTTACTGTTGATAATATTCAGATTGAAAACATTAAATTACCAGCGAAATATTTAACCTCAATCGAAACAAAGCAAACGGAAAAGAACTTAGCAGACGCAGAAAAGCATAAGTTAGCAAGACAAAACCTAGAAGCTCAGCGAGATGTAAATACTGCAAAAGCTAAAGCAGATGGTATTAAACTTGTTGCCATTGCTGAAGCAGAGTCTATTCGTATTAAAGGTTTAGCAGAAGCACAGGCTATAACCGCAAAAGCAAAAGCATTGGGTAACAATCCACTCATTGTGAAATTAACTGAAGCCCAAAACTGGGATGGCAAGTTACCAGCAACGGTATTAGGAAGTGGTAATATGCCAATTTTAGATATGAGAACTGAGAAAAAATAAGCTTTGTTGTTTAAGTCAATATTGTATAAACCAGTACTGAATAAACCAATATTGTTGAAATAACGGCGATGTTATCATCGCCGTTTTATGTACAGGAAGTACGGTATAACGCGAGTGTATGGATGCACAGGAGCGTATATGTTTAGGATGAACAACATATCGTGATTACATGGATGTGAAAGAGCGACAATGTTAGAATAGCTTTTAATGAAGTTAGGTATAGTAAAGCTGTTGATAGCTAGGTTATTTAGTAATTATGTCAGGTATAGAAAATAAAAGTGTTGAAGTTATTCACCACTATCAGGATCTTATCGAGCTTTTCGAAAGTACTTTCTTTTACCAATATAATACACGCTTAATCAAAGGCGATGATGAACCTATATATCTTCCTGTAAATGAAAGTTGCTCGTTTAACCAAATTGTATTTGCCCATGGCTACTATGCGAGTGCGCTACATGAAATTTCTCATTGGTGCTTGGCAGGGGCAGCACGCCGTCAGCTAGAAGACTTTGGTTATTGGTATGTTCCGGATGGTCGAGATCAGCAACAACAGCTAGCTTTTGAAAAAGTTGAAATTAAACCGCAAGCCATTGAATGGGCATTATGTGTTGCCGCAGGTAAAGACTTTGATGTTTCAACTGACAATTTATCGGGCTCAGGAGAAACTGACCGCTTTGCCTTTAAAGCAAAAGTTTATCAACAGGTCTGCAGTTATTTAAATGTAGGTTTTCCGAAAGACGCCGAAATTTTAATTAAGGTGCTTGCAGAACATTACCAACGCCCTTGGCCGTTAATAACAGAACATTTTCTCTACACAGCGAATACTGTTGAAACATGTTAACAAGAATAATATGAGATAACTTAATGAAAAAGTTTAACTTAGGTTTAGTGATAAACCCTATTGCTGGTATTGGCGGCAGTGTTGCACTAAAAGGCAGTGATGGTGAAGGTGTTGCTGAGCAAGCGCTAGCACTTGGCGCCACAGCGAAATCTAATGCAAGAGCTGCTTTGGCTTTAGAAATCCTTAAGCCCTATCGAGATAATATTGTCGTTCATACTGCATCTGGTGAGATGGGAGAGAATGCTGCTCGAACGTTAGGTTTTGACACTGAGGTGATATATCAACTAAAAAGTGACGTCACCAATGAGCGTGATACCGAGCAAGTAGTTGCTAAGCTGATGACTTTGGATATTGACCTATTATTATTTGCTGGCGGTGACGGCACGGCGCGTAACGTGTGCCATATTGTTGGTGATAAATTTCCAGTACTTGGTATTCCCGCTGGTTGTAAAATCCATTCAGGGGTTTACGCAATTACACCAAAAGCGGCAGGGCGAGTGGTAGAGTTAATGATCACTAATCAGTTGGTCAGTTTGACTGATGCTGATGTGATGGATATTGACGAAAGCTTATTTCGACAAGGTATTGTCAAAGCCAAGCGTTATGGTGAAATGCAAGTGCCATCTGAGTTGCGCTATATTCAGGCGGTGAAATCTGGTGGTAAAGAGTCAGACGAATTGGTTTTGCAGGATATTGCTGCCGATATAATTTCTAAAATGGATGATGAGCTATTTATTATCGGCTCAGGCTCTACTACGGCATTTGTCATGGAAGAGTTAGCATTAGATAATACTTTACTAGGTGTTGATGCAGTGCAAGAGCAAGAATTACTCGCCAGTGATTTAACTGAGCCGCAATTATGGCAATTAATTCAAAATCGTACTCAGGGCAGTATTAAACTTGTGATCACTTTAATTGGCGGCCAAGGGCATATCTTTGGTCGAGGTAATCAACAATTAAGCCCTAGAGTTATTCGTGCTATTGGTAAAGAAAACATACACATTATTGCCACTAAAACAAAGCTGAATGCGTTAACCGCAAGACCGTTAATTGCTGATACAGGTGATAGTGAACTCGATATGGAGTTATCAGGCTATTTGCCGGTTATTACCGGTTACAATGATCAAGTTTTATACCCGGTGGCGAGTCCACAATAATTTTTCAGGCATTTTAAGAAAATCTTATTTAAAATATAGAACAGGCTTTGACTATTAAGCCTATTAGACTTTGGAATTAAGTATGACATTTGAAAACCTTACCGCGTTATATCACTACCTAGATGAGCAAGTATCGCAAGATGTTAGTGCCGATGAGCTATTTGCGGGCAGTTATTTACGTGGTTTTATTAGTTTAGCGGGCAGTGAATATGGAGATGAATCACAGCAACTTACGCAAGCACTCGCTGACAATATAAGTGAAAAATTACAGGCAGCCCGCACGGAACTTAGCCCGCAAGATCGCCAGATAGTGCAAGACTATTGGCAGCAATTAAATACTGCATTTACCGCGTAAATTTGCCTTAATCAAATTTTCTGCGAATAATATCGCGAATAACGAAACGGTTTGGCGCTAGGTTAAATAGCTGCTCGTTATTGAGTGGATAAGGTGTACCACAAATGTCTGCAGTTAGAATTTCAGCCAGTAGTGGAGCTGTGCATAAGCCTCGCGCACCCAAGCCTGTCATCATATATAAGTTATCAATAATCGGCGCTTGTTGATCATAGCGCCAGCGCTTGTCTTTGCTTAAATGGGCATATGCTGTTTTATGGGCGTCGATATCAGGCATAGCGCCAACCATAGGCAAATGATCTGGCGTCATACAACGTAAGCGGGCTTTACTGCTAACAATATCGCTGGTTTGCCAAGAACTTAAGCCGGGTAAACACTTTTCAAGCATATCAAGATTAAATTGGTCTTCTTCTGGTTTTGCGTCGGTATCAAAGTTATTTTTCTGAAATGTTGCGCCTATGCAGTGTAAGTTGTTATTTGCAGGTGTTAAGTAGCCTTTGTGACATATAACCGTTGATAAATTTTTAAATTTTTCGTTGCTTGCCATACTCGTTACTTGCCCACGTACGGAGCTTAATGGTAATTCTTTAATGGTATTTAATGGAATGCCTTGCGCGCCGCCACAATAAATTAGCACACTGGCTTTAATATTTTCTGTTGTGCTGTGTAATAACCATTTACCGTCGACTTGCTGGCTAATTTTTTCTATTTTATAACCTGTTTCAATACGAAGACGATTGGTTGACTCTGCGGCCCTAAATATGGCTTTGACAAGTTGTGCGGGTGCAATCCAGCCAGCTTTTGGGAAAAATAAACCGCCGTGAGCTAATTCTATACTCGCCAATTCAGAAGCTTGTTTTTTATTAACTCCGTGTAGCAGACTATTAGGCCAAATGTTGGAATTGGCAATATGCTGTTGACGTAACTCCAAAGCTGGCTTGTATGATATTTCTAATAACCCGCACCAATCATGATCATAACTAAAGCCTTGCTCAGCAATGTTTTTATAGTGATTAACAGCGTAATTAAAGGCTTGCTGATAAAATAAACTAATGTCATCGGTCTGTTGATGAATAAGCGGGTAGAGGGCGCCAATGTTATTACTTGATGCGCCTTGAGCAACACTGAAATCTTGGCAATAAACGGTAACCTTTACGCCACTTTTTGTTAATGCATAGGCAGCGCAGGCTGAGGCAATACCACCACCAATAATACTGACATGTTGAGGTTTGGTAATTAGTGGTCGTTGTTGATAACCTTTTCCTGAGTTTGGGTTTCGCTGAAATACCCCTGACAGCATTTCACTTTTTTTACCATCAGCAAGACGTTTTTCAACTCTAAAGCCCGCTGATATAAGCAATCGTTTGACCTTACCTGATACAGTAAAAGTGGCGATGCTTGCTTGTTCTTTGGAGAGCCGAGTTATTTGCTGAAATAATGCAGGCTGCCACATTTCTGGATTCTTTGCAGGCGAAAACCCATCAAGAAACCAAGCGTCGACCATTGCCATATGTCGAGGATGTTTTTTTACAGCTAAAGAAGAAAGAGCAAGGGTGGCGTCATTAAATATAAGTTGTAAGGTGACTGTATCATCAAGAAATGTGAGTGTTACTTCGCCTGCGGGTTGTTCAGGGTATTGCGCAATTAGTTGCTGACTTAATTCGTTAAGCTCAGGAAGAATGGTGAGTGATTGAGTCAGCTGCTCTTTTGACAATGGATATTTTTCAACACTGATAAAGTGTAGATGACTTTTATTAGTAACGTCTTCATTTTTTTGCTGTAATTGTTGAAAAATCTTTAAGGTCAGCAAAAAATTTAAGCCAGTACCAAAACCAGTTTCAGCAATAACAAATGTTCCTGAGTTATTTGCCAATCGATTTTCAATATTATTGCCTTCAATAAATACGCACTCGCTTTGTTTAGTGCCTTGAGCGGTATCGAAATAAATGTCGTCAAACTGAGTAGAGTATGGCGAGCCATCTTTTTGAAAGCTAATTTTTGTTTGTTCAATCACTTTTTTACAATCTTCTTACTTGTTGTTATAGCCAAAAAAAGGTTATTTTACCGCGTATTATTGAGCTCTGTCATAAAAATGCAAAAATTCAGTGTACAAGTGTACGCTGGACAGACCAGTATAGGGGGCAAAAGTCTGTATGATACGCCCAGATTTTTTAATTAAGTATGGTTATTTAAATGAAACGTGTAGTTATCACCGGATTAGGTATTGTATCAAGTATTGGTAATGATGCAGAAGAAGTTTTAGCGTCATTACAAACAGGACGTTCAGGTATTACCAACGCAGAAAGTTTTGCAGAAAAAGGCTTACGCAGCCAAGTTTGGGGCAAGCCGGAAATCGCAATCAAAGATCATATTGACCGTAAAGCTTTACGTTTTATGGGCGAAGCATCAGCTTACGCTTACATTGCAATGGATCAAGCGATTAAAGATTCGAAGCTAGCACCTGAGCAAGTGTCGAACTTCCGTACAGGTATTGTTGCTGGCTCTGGTGGTGCATCATCAGAAAATGTTGTTAATTCAGCAGACACGCTTCGTGAAAAAGGCGTTAAACGTGTTGGCCCTTATGCAGTACCAAAAACAATGTCGAGCACCATTTCAGCCTGCTTAGCAACACCATTTAAAATTTTAGGTGTTAACTATTCAATTAGTTCTGCTTGTGCAACTAGTGCCCATTGTATTGGTCATGCCGCTGAATTAATTCAGTTAGGTAAGCAAGATGTGGTATTCGCCGGTGGTGGTGAAGAAGTGCATTGGTCATTAGCTATGATGTTCGATGGCATGGGTGCATTATCGTCTAAATACAATGAAACGCCTGAACAAGCTTCACGTACATACGATGCTGACCGTGATGGTTTTGTTATTTCTGGCGGCGGCGGTATGGTTGTTGTTGAAGAACTTGAGCATGCATTAGCACGTGGCGCACATATTTATGCTGAAATTGTTGGCTATGGCGCAACATCTGATGGGTACGATATGGTTGCTCCAAGTGGTGAAGGCGCTATTCGTTGTATGCAACAAGCAATGCACGGCGTTGAAGGCAAAGTTGATTACTTGAACACTCATGGTACTTCTACACCGGTAGGTGATGTTAAAGAGCTTGGCGCGATTCAAGAAGTTTTTGGTAAAGACTCTCCTGCAATCAGTGCAACGAAAGCAATGACTGGCCATGCATTAGGTGCAGCTGGTGTACATGAAGCCATTTACTCATTATTAATGATGGAGAATAACTTCGTTGCTCCTTCAATTAATATTGATACCTTAGATGAACAAGCTGAAGGTTTAGATATAGTTACTGAAAAACGTGACGCTGAACTTAATCTTGTGATGTCTAATAGTTTCGGTTTTGGTGGCACAAACGCTACGTTATTGATGCAAAAATATAAATAATAATTAATTTTAATTATTTAAGAGAAAGCCGCTATTGATAGCGGCTTTTTTATGCTCAGGATGAATGGTCAGCTTTTTTGTTCCAGACAAAAGCTAAGTACCTACATCCCTGTAGGCAATGACGTTATCATAAGGCCGTTTATAGCTATCTATGGCTTCACGGCATTAAAGCATCTTTGCTTGTCGATGTGAAAGAGCGCCGATGTTTAGGCCTTTCTCACTCTCCCTGTCTTGCTAAGCATTAGTTTATTCATGCAGGCATAGCTTTTTTGTTTCAGGCAAAAGCTAAGTACACTCATCCATGTAGGCAATAACGTGATCTGATAATTTTCATCGCCAATTTACTTAGGCTTTACTTAGAGAATTCGTTATAGGTTTTGCTAATAAATAGGTCTTTTTGTTTGATGTTAACTAGTGCTTTCCAAGTCGAAACCATGAAAGGGAACTGCACTACGCCAGTCTTTTGTCCCGTAGGAACTAAGGCCATAAATGGATTTCTTTTATAGGCTTTGTAAGTTTTTCCAATAAAGTCCTTGGCAATAACATTGGCTAAATATTTACCTTGCTCTAATGCGAGGTAGCCAAGCTTTGCCTCACCGACGTCAGCAATATCCCCGATGGCATAAAAGTTACTTTCTCCTTTAACAGCTAAATTCCCTCCGACCATTACTAGGCCTTTATCATTTAGCGTATGGTTAAAGTTTTGCTTTAGAAAATCATTATTTGGTAGCGTCCCTATAGCAGTATAAATTGCATCAGGAGAAATAGATTTACTCGAGTTTACATCAATATATACGTCACCTTTCTTTTGATAGAAGGTGTTAAATTCAACAGTCACACCGGCTTCTGTTAGCTGTTTAAGTGCTTTTTGTTGGGCTTTTTCTTTAAAGCCATCCAGCAGTGTACCGCTCTTATGGGCTAAGGTAACTTGGGCTTTTGGCATGGCATAGGCTATTTCTCCAGCCAACTCTACACCGACGACTCCACCGCCAATAACGAGCACAGTTGACGCTCCTTTTAAATTATTGTGATACTCGTTAAGTTCATCTGTACGTGCTGCTAACGACATTGCCTTCGAAGACTTCGCTAAAGGCAGAGATGGATAACGTGACCCCGATGCTATAACAACCTTCTCGAATGTTATCGTTTCACCGTTTTCTAATAGTGCTGATGTTTTTCTTAGCTCTTTAACACCACTTTGAATAAAAGTACCGGTAAGAATGTCATTATAATATTTACGCGAATTACCCTGATTTTTTTTGGGATCGGCAACATCACGTAGAACAGCGTAAGTAACTTCAAAATAGTCTTTTCTATCAACTAAACTGGTTTTTATACCTTGCTTTTCTAATCTTTGGGCTGTGCTTACTCCAGCAAAACCGCCACCAATAATGAGTACCTGCGTTTTCATGTAAAACTCCTAAATAATAACTAAACAATGCACAGCATAATAATTCGTTGCGATATTATTGTTAATGAGCGAATATTCAATTTATGTGTGCAAATTTGCAACGTGACTTGATTATGGAAAAATGGACAGAACTTAGAACGGCTTATCGACTTGCAAAGCTGGGAACACTTAGCGCCACGGCTATTGATCTTGGTGTGCATAGATCGACAGTAATGCGTCATATCGACATCTTAGAAGAAAACCTTCAAGCGAAGCTCTTTCAACGAAATGATAAAGGTTATATTCCTACTGAAGCAGGGCTAGAAGTCATGCGCCTAGGTGAAGTAACGGATACACAGTTTAGGCAGTTCGCTAATCGAGCTAAAAGCAAAGAAGAGTTGTTAGAGGGAACATTAACCATAACCAGTATCAATGAGTTGTCGCAATTAATCTTCCCCACCATTGTTGAATATCAATCGCTTTATCCAAAAGTGAAAGTTGATATTGTCGGCGATACTCGCAAATATGATCTTGAATATGGTGAAGCCGATCTTGCAATACGCACAGGTATAAAACCTGAGACGCTAGATAATATTGTTATGCCATTTGTAAGCATCGAGTTGGAGCTTTGTGTACATAGAAAATATATTGAACGTTATGGTATGCCGAGTGCGAGTAATTTATCAGAGCATAAGTTTATTGCGCTTGCTGAACGTTTAGAACACTTACCATGGAATGAATGGATTTATAAGCACGCATCTAAAGAAAAAGTTATCGTAACAAGCTCAGCATCACAAGTGCTAAATTATGCATTAAATAGCGGTTGTGGTATTGGTGTTAGCACTAAAGGAACAATAGACAATAATGACGACTTGATTGTAATTGACATTGATAAAGCTTGGCAAGTATCGACTTGGGTTTTAGTGCACCGAGATATTATCAATATTCCTAAAGTTAGAAAGTTTATTGATTTATTAAAGCAAAATAAGTTTACTGATACAGAGTTCTACTTATAAAAGCTTCAATAAGTCGCCTGTAGTTAGGCTAAAGTCTTATAAAATAGATTAAATAATCGCGTGAGTTTGATTTTTTTTGCCGATAAAACTCGTTACAATGCCATATCTGTCTATTGACTTGATTTAAGAGTTTCCTTTGCCACATTGTATTATTGAGTATTCTGCAAAAATTACCGAAAGTTTACCGGTAGAACAGCTAATGCACGCTGTTTATAAAGGTGCTAATCAAAGTGAATTATTCGTTGCAAGTGATATTAAAGTAAGAGCATGCGCATTTGATGACTTTTATCTTCCTGGCTCAGAGCAAGTTTTTGTTCATGTAAATTTGAAAATCCTTTCTGGTCGAGATTTATCACAACGTAAAAGTCTTAGTGCAAGTGTTAGTAATCAACTTGAACGCTTAGGTATCGAAGATGCAGCGATAACTGTTGAAGTGACTAATATTGAAAAAGAAAGTTACGCGAAGAAATTGACGATAACTGCTTAGCACTAGAATAGTCGTATTACCTTAATAATTTTTGGAAGAATACTGTGAATATTTTTTATGATGAAAATATGCCATTTGCGGCAGAGTTTTTTCAAGATATTGGTCAACTGACGGCCTTTTCAGGCCGAGCTCTAACCGCAAGAGATGTTGCGAAAGCTGATGCATTATTGGTTCGCTCTATCACTAAAGTAAATGAACAGTTGCTTAGTGATAATAAGCAACTTAGTTTTGTTGGAACAGCAACTATCGGTGTGGATCACATTGATCAAAACTACTTAAAACAGCGAGATGTTAGTTTTTATTCTGCACCAGGTTGTAATGCGGTATCAGTTGCTGAATATGTGCTAAGTTCTATGGTCATTTTAGCTGAGCGTTATTTACTTGATTTATCAAATATGACAGTAGGTATTGTCGGCGCTGGTAATACCGGTTCACGCTTAAGCGAGAAATTAACCGCGCTAAATATTAAGCATGTATTGTGTGATCCATTATTGGCAGACGATGCAAATGATAAGCGAGACTTCGTTTCGCTTGAACAAGCTCTTAGTTGCGATATTGTCTCTTTGCATGTGCCGTTAACTCGTGAAGGTCAACACCCTACCTATCATTTATTAAGCGCTGAACGTTTAACTCAATTAAATGAAAATCAAATACTTATTAATGCCTGTCGAGGAGAAGTCATTGATAATCAGGCTCTGTTAGAAATGAAACAAGCAGGGCACCAGTTGAAATTGGTTTTAGATGTTTGGGAAACTGAGCCAAATATTTTAATGCCACTAATTGAGCATTGCGAAATAGCTACTGCTCACATTGCTGGTTATAGCTTAGAAGGAAAAGCTCGTGGCACTGAAATTTTGTATCGGGCATTATGTCAACAGTTGAAAATTACGCCAACGAAGCAGTTACAAGACTTTTTACCAACACCATTGATTGACTATGTTGAAATTAAGCAGGAATTTAATGAAATACTGCTAAACCAGTTGGTGAAAATGGTATACGATGTTAGGCGTGACGACGCTATTTTTCGTCAGCAAATAAAAACTCAAGGGTTTGACCATATTCGTAAAACTTACCCGACTCGCCGGGAGTTTTCTTCGATCATGGTTGGCTTGAATAACGTGCTAAGCTCAGATGCGCCACATCAGCTTGGCTTTAGTAAAAAACTTGCATAAAAGAGAGAGGATCATGGCACAGAAATTTGATATTTGCGTACTAGGTGCAACAGGTTTAGTTGGCAAAACCATTATTGAAATACTTGAAGAACGTGATTTTCCGATTAATAAACTCTATCCGCTTGCTAGTGCTCGCTCTGCAGGTGAATTTATTGAGTTTAATGGCGAAAATGTTGAAGTATTAGATGCTGATAATTTTGATTGGAGCCTAGCACAAATAGGTTTCTTTTCTGCTGGCGGAGCAATTTCGGCAAAGTATGCACCTATTGCGGGTGATGCAGGTTGTATTGTTATCGACAACACTTCAGAGTTTCGTTATGAAGCTGACATTCCATTAGTGGTGCCAGAAGTTAACCCGCATGCACTTGCTGAATATCGCAACCGTAATATTATTGCTAACCCAAATTGTTCAACAATTCAAATGATGATGGCACTAAAGCCGATATACGATGCTGTTGGCATTTCTCGTGTTAACGTTAGCACTTACCAATCGGTTTCTGGTGGTGGTAAGGCTGCCATGGACGAGTTAGCAAAACAAACCGCTGATTTATTATGTGGTAAACCGGTTGAGTCGAAAAACTTCCCTCGTCAAATTGCTTTTAATGTTATTCCGCAAATTGATGTGTTTCTTGAAAATGGCTACACCAAAGAAGAAATGAAAATGGTTTGGGAAACAAAGAAAATATTGGGGGATGATAACGTGCTTGTTAACCCAACCGCAGTGCGTGTACCGGTATTTTTTGGTCATGGTGAGTCGTTGCATATTGAAACCGACTCGCCTATTTCGGCAGAAGAAGTGAAAGATTTACTTAGCCAGGCACCAGGCTTAGTTGTTTGTCATAACGATGAAGACTTCCCTACGCAAATAGGTGATGCAAGCGGTAAAGATGATACTTTTGTTGGTCGAATTCGCGAAGATATTAGCCACAATAGCGGTATTAATATGTGGATAGTAGCTGACAACGTGCGCAAAGGTGCTGCTACAAATAGCATTCAAATTGCAGAATTACTGATTAAAGAACATCTATCTGAATACTAAAATAAATTCAGTTAAACCACAGATTTACTAAAGAAAAATGAAAACCCGTCGTTATAATAAACGACGGGTTTTTTGTTAGTTGCTGTGGCATATATATCTTTAGTTAAATTAACGATAATATAAGCCTAGAAGAAGAATTCGTTTTATGAATTTAGATCGTATAAAACAATAACTCCGGGTATTAAGCGATTGTTTTTACAATTGGAATAAACATTGCTTTACATTCTCCTGACTTGGAGCCGCCAATCTATTGGCGAATAATTATTATAATTAGGAAATCTTGATGCAAAGATTGTTACGCCTGTGCCTATGGCAGGTATTTATTATAAGCATTAGCTGTTTTAGTTTGCCAACTTTTGCCGAAGATGGTGGCATTCGTATTCGTGGCCCCAAATCAACTGATGCCTTTCCTTACGATCGCTATGGTCCTGTTACTGCAAAAGATACTTTGTGGAATATTGCCTTAAAAGTGCGCCCTGACCCTCGACTATCAGTTTACCAAGTCATGCAAGCTTTATATGAGAATAACCCTGGTTCATTTAAAGACAATAACCTTAATCATATGATTAATGGTCAGTATTTAAAGATCCCATCTATTGATGTTATGCGCGCAGTTAATACCGCTAATGCGCAACAAAAATCGCGCAGTGATGACAAGGCATGGCAAAAGAAAGTAGTAAAAGTCACGAAAAAAATAACGAAGCCGCCTGAAGAAATGTCGGTGAAGAAAAAAGACTTGGAAGCGGCGAAGTCTGAAATTAATGTGCAGTTGAAAGAAATTGATAATACCCAGCAACAAAGGTTAGCAACCATTCAAAACGATGTTTTGGACTCTATTGATGGCCTACAGAGCCTATTAAAAGAAAATGAAGCGTTACGTCAACGATTATCGAGTTTTAATGACCAACTTGGCGTAATGCAAAATGAAGTTGCCAAAGGTAAAGAAATTAAAATGCAGATGGACGATATGATCGCACTGCAACAAGAGTTATTGGCAAAAGCGGAAGCGCGAGAGCAAGCGCTGCTATTAGAGAAGCAAAAAGCTGAATTAGAAGAGCAAAACTTCATGTCGAGCTCGTGGTTTGTTGCGTTGATGGCAACATTACCTGCAGTATTAGTTTTATCAATAGTTGCTTTCATTTTAAGACGCCGTACGAGTAAAGAAGAACCAGCAAAAGAGACGCCAGTAGCTAAAAAGCAAGCGCCTGTTGCTGAGAAGGAAGTTGTTCCTGAAGTTGAAAATGAAGCCGAACCTCTTGATAGTGAACTGTCTTTAGACGATGAACTCTCTTTAGATGACGAATTATCTCTAGATGATGAATTATCAATTGATTTAGCTGAAACCGATGAAGAACATGACGATCTTTTCTCTGATGATCTAGATTCGTTAGACGACGAATTACTTGATGATGATGTTATTCAGTTAGACGATGAATTGGAAGATCTTGATGATTTAGAAGACATATCACTAGAAGACGATGTTGAAACTATTTCACTTGATGATGAATCTGAAGAAATTATTGAAGACGAACCGCTTGAAGGCGGTCAGTTAGATCAAGGAGATTTAGACTCCTTACTTGAAGGCTTAGATACTGAAGACGCAGCCGATAGTGAAGAAGTTATCGATGAATTAGCAGGTGGTGTTGTCGATCAAGGGGCATTGGATAGCTTATTAGCAGGCGATGAAGAAGAAAGTGCCGCAGTTGTAAATGACCCAGATGATATTGATGCTTTACTCGATGCAGCGGGTGAAGAATCGAGCAATGTCGATGACAATGCTGATATTTCAGACCCAGATGATATTGATGCTTTACTCGATGCAGCGGGTGAAGAATCGAGCAATGTCGACGATAATGTCGAAATTTCAGACCCTGATGACATTGATGCTTTACTCGATGCAGCAGGCGAAGAGCCAAACAATACCGAAGATAATGCTGAAATTTCAGACCCAGATGATATTGATGCCTTACTTGATGCTGTCGGTGAAGAATCGAGTAATATAGATGATAGTGCACAAGATGTTACTAACCCAGACGATATTGACGCTTTACTAGATGCAGTTGGTGAGGAGCCAAACAATGTTGAAAATAATGCTGAAATTTCAGACCCAGATGACATTGATGCCTTACTTGATGGCATAGAGTTAGATACGCCTGCGTTGGAAGAAAGTGAAAGTATAAGTAGTGAAGAAAAGATTATTAGCGAAAATATACAAAATATTACTGATCCTGATGATATTGATGCCTTACTTGATGGTATAGAGTCAGATACGCCTGCATTAGAAGAAGATAATGGCACTGGTCCTTCAGACAAAGAGCAAGCAGAAGACATGGCACAAGAAGTATCAGACCCAGATGATATTGACGCACTGCTTGATGCCATAAGTACAGATGATGCTATAGGCACTGATTCTCAGGACAATGAGCTTACTGAAGATATGACGCAAGAAGTGTCAGATCCAGATGATATTGACGCACTGCTTGATGCCATAAGTACAGATGATGCGATAGACACTGATTCTTCAGACAATGAGCAAGTTGAAGATATGACGAAAGAAGTGTCAGACCCAGATGATATTGACGCACTGCTTGATGCTATAGGTACTGATTCTTCAGACAATGAGCAAGCTGAAGATATGACGAAAGAGGTGTCAGACCCAGATGATATTGACGCACTGCTTGATGCCATAAGTACAGATGATGCTATAGGCACTGATTCTCCGGACAATGACCAAGCTGAAGATATGACGAAAGAAGTGTCAGATCCAGATGATATTGACGCTTTGTTGAGTGAAATGGCAGTTGAAAATAACTCAGGCTCGACCATTGAAGAACAACCTATCCCTGAAAACAAAGCCGATGTTATAGAGGTTAGTGAAGAACTGGCAGAAAGTGAAAATATTGCGCTAATTAATAATTTCTCTGATGAATATGTTCAGTCATTTATTGATGCTGATTTTAGTGATTTGCTTAATGAATTTGTTGAAGAGCAGCTAGACAATAACGGAAGTAATCCAGCTGCAGCAAGTGAAATAAAAGAACCAATAAATGATATTGAATCTGAAGATTTTGATATCGACGCTTTAATCGATGAAGTAAATCAACCGGAAGTTGTTGCAGATAACTCTGAAGATGAAGCACAGTTTGATGAAACCTCAAATGAACTTGATATTGACGCTTTAATTGACGAAGTTAATCAACCTGAAATTGTTATAGATAATACCGATAACGACTCGACGTCTGCCGAGATTTCTGATGACTTCGATATTGATGCTTTAATTGATGAAGTTAATAATTCAGACGATCAGATTCAAGAAGCGTCATTAGATATTGGTGATGAGTTACTCGACAGTGATTTATTAGACGTTGAGCTGCCGGAAGAGAGCAACAAACCTGAAACATCGCAGTTTATTGATGACGATACATTACAAGAATTGTCAGCCGATTTTGATGAATCAACACTTACTCAACTCTTAAATGATGAAAAAGATGCCGACGCTATGGTTGAGTTGTCACCCGACTTCACTGATAGCAATGTTCTAGCTGATTTATTAGCTGATGATATTAGCTCGCCGACAACGGAAGAGCACAATAACGACGAAGCCGTTGATGATATTAAAGAGCTTGATAATTTAGACTTTGATGATTTACTGGCAAATATTGAAGAAGAAACCAGTTCATCGACAACTGATGAGTTTGAATTAAGTGATAATTTTGATATTGGTGATGATTTAGCTCTTGAGTCAGTTGAGGACAAAACACTAGAAAGTAATGACGGCAATCCACAACAAGAAGAAGACTTTATATCGGTTGATTCATTATTGTCAGATAGCTTACTTGATGGCGCACCAACTGAACCTTATGAAAAAATGAATATAGATGTTGGTTTAGGTGAATTTCCTGAGTTTGCAGGTGATGTTACAGATGAAGATATGGATGACGATGATAACGGTATGCTAGCCAAACTTGATTTAGCAAAAGTTTATATTGAAATTGGTGATACTGAAAATGCTGAAGTTATTTTGCAAGATGTTGTTAAACAAGGGGATGCTCAACAGCAATTTGATGCTCAACAATTGTTAGATAACCTGAAGTAATTACACATTACGAATTTATTAAAGGCTGCAATTTGCAGCCTTTTTATGTTCAGGATGAACGGTATGACGCGATCACATGGATGTGAAAGAGCGTAGATGTTCAGGATGAACAGTATGACGCGATCACATGGATGTGAAAGAGCGTAGATGTTCAGGATGAATGGTATGATGCGGTCACATGGATGTGAATGAGCGTAGATGTTAAAGCCTTTCTTAAATATACTACCTTTCAAGGCATTAAGGTTTCCATGACTGTCGATAAAAGGTATTCATATGGCGTTTAGTTATTTGTGGCTGCACAGTATTAAAGCGTTCTTGTTTTCCGATGTAAATGAAGGTCGATATGGCAGTGGAATAATGTTGGTAACATTACTTTTAGCTATTTTTAAATCCTAGCTTGGCAAAAATGCATAAAATAATGGATAATGCGCGCCCTTAGCTGTGGAGAAAAAAATGCGATATGCTTTAGGTGTGGAATACGATGGTAGTAAATACCATGGTTGGCAAAGACAGAAAAATGCGGTTAGCGTGCAAGAGAAGTTAGAAAAAGCATTGTCTAAAATTGCGAATGAACCTGTTGAAGTTATTTGTGCTGGTCGTACAGATACTGGTGTCAATGCTACCAATCAAGTTATTCATTTTGACACTGACAAAATCAGAAAAGATGTTGCTTGGACATTAGGGGTAAATACAAATCTACCTCAAGATATCGCTGTTTCTTGGGTAAAAGAAGTTAATGACGAGTTTCACGCTCGATTTAGTGCTACCGCAAGGCGTTATCGCTATATTATCAATAACAACCGCTTACGTTCGGCAATTTTAAGCTCTGGTATTAGTTTTTGCCATTACCCACTAAACGAAAATTTAATGCATCAAGCGGCGCAATATTTGGTTGGTCGTCATGACTTTACTTCATTTAGAACCGTACACTGTCAGTCACATTCTCCAATTCGTACCTTATATCATTGTAATGTTACCCGTCAGGGCGAATTTGTTATTATAGATGTTAGGGGTAATGCTTTTTTACATCATATGGTTCGAAATATTGCCGGAAGCTTAATGCGTATTGGTCAGGAGTTAGAGCCGGTGAGTTGGCTTAAAGAAGTACTTGAAGCAAAAAATCGCTGTGTAGCTGGAATGACAGCGCCGTCAGCAGGATTATATTTTGTTGATGTTGATTACCCTGAAGAATTTGCGATTCCAAAACGTAGCCCAGGGCCGCTGTTTCTATTATAATCAGCTAAAATTAAGAAAACAGACCAGTTTTTCCTATAATTGTGTAGGTAAGTTATGGTTTAATTCATCGTTATATTTGTAATTAGCAAAAAATTTTATATTTAGTGATTGTATTTTAAACAATTATTAAATTTTTCGTGTATAGGCAAAAAATATATTATGAGCTGGATAGAAAAAATTCTCCCGAAAGCAAAGTCGACACAGAAGAAAAATATTCCTGAAGGGGTATGGAGTAAGTGTAGCAGTTGCAATGCGGTGCTATATAAAGTTGAGTTAGACCGCCAAATGTCGGTTTGTCCTAAGTGTGATCATCACATGCGTATTTCTGCGCGTAAGCGTATTGATGGCTTCTTAGATCAAGGTGAACGTCTAGAGTTAGGTGAAGAGTTTGAAGCACAAGATATCTTAAAGTTTAAAGACTCTAAACGTTATAAAGACCGTATTTCAGCAGCACAAAAAAATACCGGCGAAAAAGACGCTTTAGTAGTAATGAAAGGTGAATTACATGGTATGCCGATTGTTGCGGCTGCGTTTGAATTCTCGTTTCTAGGTGGTTCTATGGCATCAGTTGTTGGTGCGCGCTTTGTTAAAGGTGTTGAGTACTGTCTTGAGCATGATTTACCTTTTGTTTGTTTCTCTGCCAGTGGCGGAGCGAGAATGCAAGAAGCATTGTTTTCCCTGATGCAAATGGCGAAAACAAGTGCGGCTTTGGCTAAAATGAGCGAAAAAGGCCTCCCATACGTTTCTGTATTAACCGATCCGACTATGGGCGGTGTTTCTGCAAGTTTGGCTATGCTTGGTGATATTAATGTTGCTGAGCCAAAAGCGTTAATCGGTTTTGCTGGTCCACGAGTTATCGAGCAAACCGTACGTGAAAAATTACCGGAAGGTTTCCAACGCAGTGAATTCTTAAAGGAAAAGGGCGCTATTGATTTAATTATTGATCGCCGTGAAATGCGTAGTACATTAGCACGTATGCTTGCTAAGTTTATGGGACAAGATAGCCCAGCTGCCTAACGGTAAATTTATGTCAAAAACTACTCAAAGCCATTCAGTAAAGAAAAACCTTACTGAATGGCTTTCTTATTTAGAAAGCATTCACAGTGTTGAAATTGACTTAGGCTTGCAACGAATTTCTCAAGTTGCAGAGCGCTTGAGTATTTCGTTTCAGCATTCACAGGTAGTGACCGTAGCTGGTACTAACGGTAAAGGGACAACCTGTGCGTTTTTAGAAAATGCTATATTAGCGCAAAATAAAACCTGTGCCGTTTATTCGTCGCCGCATATCGAGCGATTTAATGAGCGCTTGCGCATTAATCGTCAAGATATTGATGATCAATCATTAGTTGCTGCGTTTGAGCAAATAGAGTCAACACGGGGTGATATAAGCTTAACCTATTATGAGTATACCACCTTAGCTGCATTCATTATTTTAATGGCGAAGCAACCTGCAGTTATTATTCTTGAAGTTGGTTTGGGTGGTCGCTTAGATGCCACCAATATTATTGATGCGGATATTAGTGTTATAACTACTATTGATCTCGACCATCAAGCGTTTCTGGGTAATACTCGTGAAGCTATTGGCTTTGAAAAAGCTGGTATTATGCGTGACAGTCGACCTGTTGTTATTGGTGATACTGAGCCTCCAGCATCGTTAGCACTGCATGCAAAAAACATTAATTCGGTTGCTTATTTTCGTGAACAACACTTTATTGTTAAAAAAAGCACGAATAACGACTGGCAATGGCAAAGTAAAACATTAAAGTTAAATAATCTTAATGTATGTCATATTCCGCAAGACAACGCTGCAACGGCAATTATGATATTGGAATTGTTAGCGCCAAAGCTTGAACTAACGTTAACAGCCGCATTTATTAACCAGGTCATTGCGCAAACCAAAGTACCAGGTCGCCTTGAGAAATTTAGTTGTGATTGTGATGTTATTCTAGATGTTGGCCATAACCCGCAAGCAGCGAGATATTTAGCACAACAAGTCAAAGCAATGACATATGATAATATTTATGCGGTTATTGGTATGTTATCTGATAAAGACATAACCAATACCTTAGCACCATTGACAAGTTTGGTTGATAGTTGGCACCTTGGTACGCTAGACGTTGCACGCGGCTGTGAAGCAAAACAGTTGGCACAATTCTTACAATTAGACAATGCTAAGTTGAATTGTTTTGACAATGTCTCTCAGGCATTTAAAATGGCAAAACAGAATGCAAAAGCAACTGATCTTATTCTGGTTTTCGGGTCATTTTATACGGTTGCAGAAGTAAGACGTTTGTTAGTTTAGTAAAACTTGGAGTTTCGTTTGTCTACACCGTTTCAAAACCGTTTAGTGGGTACCATCATTGTTGCCGCCGTTGCGATCATATTTTTACCTGATGTGCTCGATGGCGATAAAAAAACTTATCAAGATAATTTTGAAACGATTCCACAGCCACCACAGGTTGATTTTCCAGTTGCCGACAAAACTTTTCCAAAAGAAAATTTAGCTAAATTGCCAAAATATAACATTATTGATGAAGCTGCTGTTGATGATGTTAGTAGTATTGATGATTCAAAACTATTGGCAGAAAAAGGTGTTGCAGTTACAAAGTTAAGCAAAGAAACTGATTTCTCAAACTCGAATGAAGAAAAAACAAGCAATAAAATCGTTGAAAAAGAAATTAAAAAATTGCCAAGTAAAGCCGTTAAAAAACAAGCTTGGGTGATACAGCTTGGTAGTTTTAGACATCAGAATAACGTTGACGAATTGGTCAACAAATTAACGAGTAATGGTTATACCGCTTTTACTAAACCGATCAAGACTAAAAACGGTAAGTTGACCAAGGTTTTTGTTGGTCCTGAATTAATCAAATCGTCAATGGATAAAAAGTTACCAGCACTGAAAAAACTAACTAACGTGCAAGGAAAAGTTGCCCGTTTTTATCCGACTAAATAACAAAAATATTAGTAAACTCTAGCGGCCTTCTGGTAGAATGCGCGCCTCTAATCAATGAGAATATTTGATTTATGGTTTGGATAGATTATGCCATTTTGGCTGTTATTGGCATTTCAGCGTTAATAAGCTTAGTACGAGGTTTTGTTAAGGAAGCTGTGTCCTTAATTGTTTGGATCAGTGCCTTCTTCGTTGCCAGTAGCTTTTACGTTAACTTGTCGACTCTCCTGACTAATATTTCCGATCAACTTCTGCGCAATGCTGCTTCTATTGCCATTCTTTTTATCACCACCTTAATTTTAGGTGCTCTAGTAAACTATATCATTGGACAGTTAGTCAGCAAAACAGGCTTGTCTGGTACAGATAGAGTACTTGGCATTGTTTTTGGTGCTTTACGTGGCGTGCTAATTTCTGCAGCAGTGTTGTTTTTTATGGATGCATTTACCCCAGCGCCATCGAGCGTGTGGTGGCAAAATTCTCAATTGGTTCCAGAATTTACATTAATAGTTGAATGGTTCTTTGAATATCTCAAACAATCATCAAGTTTTTTAACTTAAACTTAGTTCGCCGGAGAGTAAGTTCATGTGTGGTATTGTTGGTATTGTTGGTAAAACACCAGTGGGTCAAGCGTTATATGATGGTTTAACGGTGCTTCAGCATCGTGGCCAAGATGCCGCTGGTATCGTGACTATTCACGATAATACATTTAGATTGCGTAAAGGCAATGGCTTAGTTAAAGACGTATTCCATACTCGTCATATGCTACGTTTACAAGGGAACATGGGGATAGGTCATATCCGTTACCCTACCGCGGGTACATCAAGTTCTTCTGAAGCTCAGCCTTTTTATGCTAACTCACCATTTGGTATCGCATTAGCGCATAACGGTAATTTAACTAATGCTGAAGAATTAAAACACTGGTTAAATACTGAAGCGCGTCGTCATGTTAATACAACATCAGATTCAGAATTATTACTGAATATTTTGGGCCATGAATTACAAAATACTGATCAGCAAGAACTTGATCCAAGTGACATTTTCACTGCAGTAAGCAATGTACATAAACGTGTACGTGGTGCTTATGCAACCGTAGCATTAATTATTGGCTATGGCATGGTGGCATTTCGCGACCCGAATGGTATTCGTCCATTAGTATTTGGTAAGCGTGAAACTGAAGCCGGTGTTGAATATATGATTGCGTCAGAATCAGTGGCATTAGATGCCAATGAGTTTGAGTTTGTTCGTGATGTTGCACCAGGCGAAGCCATTTTCTTTTCTGAATCAGGCCAAATTCACAGCCAGCAATGTGCAGAAAATCCAACTTTCCACCCATGTATTTTCGAATACGTTTACTTTGCACGACCAGACTCTGCAATCGATAAAATATCGGTTTATGGTTCTCGCGTAGAAATGGGTAAAAAGCTTGGCGATAAAATAGCTAAAGAATGGGACGACGTCGACATTGATGTTGTTATTCCTATTCCGGAAACATCTTGTGATACTGCATTAGAAATTGCGCGTCATTTAGATATTCCTTACCGCCAAGGTTTTGTGAAAAATCGCTATATTGGCCGCACGTTTATTATGCCGGGACAAGAGCAACGTAAGAAATCAGTTCGTCGTAAACTAAATGCCATTAGTGCTGAATTTGTTGGTAAAAACGTATTATTGGTTGATGACTCAATTGTACGTGGTACTACGTCAGGACAAATTATTGAAATGGCTCGTGCAGCCGGTGCTAAGAGAGTGTACTTTGCTTCTGCTGCACCTGAAATACGTTTTCCTAATGTTTATGGCATTGATATGCCAAGTGCTAATGAGCTGATAGCGCATGGTCGTGAGCTTGATGATATTTGTCAGTTAATTGGTGCTGATAAGCTAATATTCCAAACTTTGGAAGATTTAGTTGCTGCAGTTTCAACAGCAAACCCTGATATTGCTGAGTTTGAAACATCAGTTTTTGATGGCCAATACGTAACACAAGATATTAATCAAGGTTACCTGGAAAGACTTGATGCATTGCGTAATAATGAAACCAAAGAAACTTCTGATAAAAATGCTGATTCAATTATTGATATGCATAACGAGGGTGCAGAATAAGTTAAAGAGCTTAGGCACTGATAACTAGTTATTTTGTTAAAATAAAAAAGCCCGCATAAGCGGGCTTTTTATGTCTAAGGCTAACTAATGGCGTTATCACATGAGCATAAAGAACGTCGATGTGTCACTTCTACCTATAGGCTAGTTTTAGCTAACTAACGTATTCAACGCCTAAACCTAAGTTAAAGACAATAGCGCTTGCCGCCATTAATGCAACAATTAACACTAGCCCACAAGTCACTACAGAACTAGAGTATATAAAGCCCTTTTCTTCAGGAATGTTCATCATAATAGGTACACCTGAATATAGCAGGTAAACGGAATAACTTAGAGCTGCAAGGCCAGCGAGTACTACAAACCATAGTACCGGAAATAGTGCTGTTAGCCCAACCATTAATAGTGGTGTTGCGGCATAAGCGGCTAACTCGAGTGACTGTGTAAAGTCAGGTGCTGAATCAAAAGTTTTTGCCATCCACTGTATTAATACTGCTAGTGCAAATACGCCTGATATTAGCCCAACATACATGGCAATTGACATGAATAGTGCATTTGATTCGGTAAGTTTAATAGGGTCACCGGCACCAATTGTCCAACCAATATGGGCTGCGGCGTAATAACCACAAATTGCAGGAATAAGTGCAATGGTTAGAATATGCACCATAGAATACATTAAACTTTCGTGACGTTTTTCAATTGTTTGCCATTCTTTTTTAGGTGCAGTGTAAAGCCCCCAGATATGATTTAAGATCATGTTATATACCTCTCTCTGTCCCCAAAAATAATGCAGATATAAGTAAGCTTCTGCGACTTTGCGTGCTGATCAACAGTTCTTATTTTTATTGCTGATATTATATTTATGTAAGATGGCGAGGGATTCGTCAAGAGTTGTTTGATAAATAGGCGAAAATAGTTTTTATTTAGCCATCTATCTGTCTGGTATCGCGAAATAATCTATAAAAATGTGATCAGCATACCTTGATACGAACTATTTTCATGATCTCAATATCAAACCCTGCCACCGTTTCGGTAGCAGGGTAGTAGGTAATATTGACTTGCTGTTTTTGTAACGACTTATAAAGCTTTTTACGACGATATTTAAACGGCACTTCAACACCTCTTATCATCACCGTATTAAGGTACCATTCACCATCTTCACGTTGAACATGAGAAACTACAGTTTGTTGCTCACTGTGTGTGAGTGCCTGATGCTTATCTGTTAAGTTTTTTGCGTCAGTTTTTTTCATATCTTCAGTTTAGTCGCTTCCGGCTATTATCATTTACTAGCGTTACTTGGCAGCATTAAATAACGAATGATAAGTGTAGCGTAAACCATAAAATTAATCAGCACTCAAAGGAAGCTGGTTTGTCTTTTGTTATAACCACCGAATATTTTATTTTGTTATTACGCTTATAGAATAACGTCAAACTCTTCTTATAAAGATGCTCTGTCACACTCAGAATTACTTCCAGAAATTAATAAATTTTTAAAAGTCGCTATCTTGAATCTTGGCTAGAATAAGCATAGATAAAAGAAAGCTTACTCGCTGTGCCAATTGACACCTTATTTTTGAATCAGAGGATTCGACAGTCTGATTTATAGTACACCTTACGAATTTTAAACGATCAGAACTTGCACGGTTGATTTGCTTGTATAACTTCTGAAGCCATTTGCTTTAAAAGTTGTTGAGTATCTACTGGAATATTAATATCTTCAATAAAAGGAAGCAAATCAGCAGGCTCACCTGTAATTACTTCATAAAAAACTAAAGCAGTAAGAAAAATGCCTTGCAAAGAAGCATGATTTCCATCGCTCGTATGTAGGCTAAATTGAGGAGCCGTCATAATTACTTTATCCCAGACTAAGCCAACAGGGGCAACACATGAACTTTGTCGCTTAGAAATACCAATATGAATATTATGAACCCGCCTCCCTTCCTCTGTATTGCCTTTTTGTGGGTGTTCTGGAAATAATATCGGAGTTATGCTTAGTTTTTTAGCCTTAACTATCCAATTTTGAGTATCAATTGTTGGGTAGTTATTAATTCCTGATTGTGAATATTTTTGACCTTGTAGAATTATATGAGTCCAAGGTTTATTATTTAAAATATCTGTTCGAGATTGTTCCTTTAATTTATTGTCTAAAAAGCCTCCTCCTGCGTTGAAGATGTTAACTTCTACGTTAGGTTTTGCTTTTTTTATTATTTTTTTTAGTAAGTTATCTATATTTATCACATGACTATTTCCGAATAAAATAACTTGATACTTATTGGCAAATCTATTATCAGGGATACTGATGTTGAAATTTGGGTTATCAATTACTTCATTTTCATGACTTAGAGGTTGCGTTTTTTTTTCTTCGGAGTCACCAGAACATGCCGATAATAAAAGTAATAGTAATATTAGGGAGTAATTAATGGACATTGTGCCTCCTATTTAAAAGCGTGAGCGATTTTTATGTATTTGGTCATCAAAACCCTTTCCATACATTTAGATATGTCATAATACAAGATATAAATTTTGTGTTGTTATAGTGCCACTTCGTTGTTTATTTAAAAGCAAAGAAGGGTAATGATTTGATAATGAAATGATAAGCTTTACGGTAGCCACCTAAAGTAGTTACTTCCAAATGGTTGCAGATAGTTAGGTTTGATTTAGGTTTGAAAATGTAATTCATATTTTTATAACTATTTTCAAAAGATATAGTTTTATCTAGAAATTGCTTGCATAGCTTAATGAGCTTTGTCAGTTTGATTGTTTCGCTTTATCACTATGTTAGAATCCAATGAGATTTCATTTACCTACTAAGACTTTTAATTGTGCCAGTTGATACACTACTATTTCCGATAAGATCATTTTTACAATGTCAGACTCCACAAGCATGGATAAATGAAGCTATTAGACCTGAGAATTTAGATATTATTCTTATTGACCACCTGATATGTGAATTAAAAGCCGCACAGTCTGCGATGTTTTTAATTCGAAAATATGCGGTTGATAAAGCAAGTGGCGATGCTCTTTTGGCATGGCTGCAGCCGTTTGAAACGCTAATATATAAACGCCAAGGGGACTGGCGAACATTAGCGGCGAAGAACAAATTAACTAAATCAGTTATTCCAAAAGCTGATTCACCATACGGGCAAAGTTTAATCGATAAAATGGTGCTGTTGATTAAAGAAGAGCTTCATCATTTCTATCAAGTGTTGGAAATTATGGATGAATACGGTATCGAATATCGCAGTATTACCCCGTGTCGTTATGCTAAGGGCATGTTACGTCACGTAAAAACATTTGAACCTGATGCGTTAATCGATAAATTAATTATTGGTGCTTATATAGAGGCCAGATCGTGTGAACGCTTTGCCATGCTAGCGCCACATGTTGATAAACGCCTTGGTGATTTCTATATTTCTTTATTGCGCTCCGAAGCTCGCCACTATCAAGACTATTTAGCACTGGCAAAAGAAATTGCCGGTCCAGAGCAAAGTGCCAAAGTTGATGATCGTATTGCTTTTTTTGCAGATATCGAAGCCGAGTTAATTACCAGCCCAGATCAAGACTTTAAGTTTCATAGTGGTGTGCCTAGTACTTAGTGTTAGCAATAGTTGTGTTAAACGTAACAAATTATGAATATTATTGTTTATGGTTTTTAATCGCGACTATAACTCGGTAGTATGCGACAAGGCGCTATTAGAGCGCTCGTTATTGAAAACATAATGAATATAATAATAAGGAAAGTAATTGATGCGCTCTATGATAGCAGTGGTGGGAGCTTTGGCCTGTTTAACAGCTTGCCAGCCCAATAGTAATGATTCAACGCAAACTAAACCGACGGCGGCAGAAGTAGCAAAACCTGTTGCACAGCAAAGTGCTTTAAGTGAAAGTGAACGACTAAATGAGTGGTTTGCTGCCAAATATGAAGAGCAGTTGCAAAGTAGCCCAATAATGCTGACGTTTTTAGGCCGTAAAGAAAAATACGACCAAATTAACGATATGACCGAGGCCTATGAGAAAAAACAGTTAGCTTGGCAAGCGAAAACGGTTGAAGATTTAAAAACAAATTTTAACTATGACAAGTTGAGCGCCGAAGCGAAAATCTCATATGACATTTGGATTTACCAATATGAGCAAGCTAAAGCAGGGCAAAAGTTTAATAAAAACGGTTATATATTTACTCAGTTCAATGGTATTCAAGCCTTTGCTGCACAATTCCTTATTAACTTCCATCGTGTAGACGAACTAAGTGACATGCAGGCATACATTACCCGTATCTCTGGTGTTAGCACCGCAATCGATCAATTACTGGTAAGAGCAAAAGAAAACGCTGCAGCGGGAACTCGTCCGCCTAAGTTTGCTTATCAAGGCGTTATTGAACAAGCGGGCAATCTAATCACTGGCAAGCCCTTTATAGATACAGAAGACGCGCCTGATTCGCCATTATGGATGGATGTACAAAGAAAAATTAAAGGTTTAGTTGACGGAGAGAAAATTACCGCGGAACAAGCAGCAACATTAACCTCTGAAGCTAAAACTGCATTGCTAAATAATTTTAAGCCGAGTTATGAGGCGTTAATTACTTGGTTTGAAAGTGATATTAAAAATACGGCAAGTAACCCTACCGGTGTCTCAACACAGAATAACGGTCAAGCGTTTTACGATCATATGATCGGTGTTTCAACAACGACAGAATTATCAGCAGCAGAAATACATGATATAGGCGTAAAAGAAGTTGCTCGCATTACCAACGAAATGATTGCCATTAAAAATCGCGTGGGTTTTGAAGGTGACTTACAAGCATTCTTTAACTTTATAAAAACTGATGAACAGTTCTTTTATCCAAATACTGATGAAGGTCGCCAAGGTTATATTACCGACACTGAAGCGTATTTAAGTGTTATCAATGAACAGCTACCAGATTACTTTGGCATTTTGCCAAAGGCTGATTTAGTGGTTAAGCGTGTTGAGGCCTTTAGAGAGCAAGACGGAGCAGCGCAGCATTATAACCCAGGTACTCCAGACGGTAGTCGACCAGGTGTTTATTATGCTCATTTATCTGATATGTCATCAATGCCGAAAAATGAAATGGAGGGTGTTGCTTATCATGAAGGAAATCCTGGCCATCATATGCAAATATCGATTGCTCAAGAACTTACTTCAGTACCACAATTTAGAACGCAAGCAAACTTTACAGCCTATAGTGAAGGTTGGGGCTTATATGCCGAACTATTGGCAAAAGAAATGGGCGCATATCAAGATGACTTCTCTGATTTTGGCCGTTTAGTTAATGAAATGTGGCGTGCGGTACGTTTAGTGGTTGATACCGGTTTACACACTAAAGGCTGGACTGAAGAGCAAGCAATTGCCTACTTTAAAGAAAAAACGCCGATTGCTGAAGAAGCTATTATTTCAGAGGTACGTCGCTATCTCGTATTACCGGGGCAGGCAACAGCATATAAAATAGGTATGTTAAAGATTATTGAGTTAAGAGAAAATGCCAAAAAGGCATTGGGCGAGCGCTTCGATATTCGTGGTTTCCACGATACTATTTTAGGTGGTGGTGCTATGCCGTTAGCTATTTTAGAGCGTCGAGTTAATAATTGGGTGGCAAATAACACACCGAAATAATGATATTTCTTAATCGAAATAACTGAAAGCTCTAAGTTAGCAGTTGATAGTTAACAGTAAAAAGCCAAGCGTTAATCGCTTGGCTTTTTTTATACAAATATTTTGCTAATTTACTTTTTACAATAAAGGCTAGCGTCTGCTTCGTATGAAAAATCGCTATTCAAACGAACTATTCATTAACTCCATGGTATCAGGGGTTACCTTTAACCACGCGCCTTGTTCATACCAATCACCCAAAACAATACGTTTCGCGGTTTGCTGATTTGCTGATAAATGATGAACATTAGGGCGGTGCGTGTGACCATGGATCAATATCTGGCTATGATGTTGCTCTAGGCATCGAGTAACTTCGCTATCTGTCACGTCCATTATATCTTGTGATTTCATTGCTGTTGCAGAAGCACTTTTATCACGATAATTACTGGCAATTTTTCGACGAACAAATAAAGGCAGGCTTTTTATCATAGCTTGCCACCACCAACTACGAGATTTTTTTCGAAATGCTTGATAGCCAATATCACGAGTGCAAAGCGTGTCGCCATGCATTATAACAACAGGTTGCTGATACAAATCAATAACGGTTACCTCAGGTAATAACGTCATACCTGATTGCTTTGCGAATCGCTTGCCGAGTAGGAAATCACGATTGCCGTGAATAAAATACACTTTACAGCCAAGTTCAGAAAGGGTGCGTATTGCTTGTGATATTTCTAATATGAAAGGGCTGTCGTCGTCATCGCCGATCCAGTACTCGAATAGATCGCCTAATATATAGAGTACTTGTGCGTTTGGTGCGTCATTTTTTAAAAACGATAAAAAACAGGCCGTAATATCAGGCCTGTTTTGCGCTAGATGTAAATCAGCAATAAAATACGTTAATGCTGATTTATCTATTGTTTGAGAGTTTTCGCTCATCACATACTTCAGGTAAGTAAAACTTACTCGACAATGGTTTCTTCAATTAAAATTTCTTCTTTTGGCACATCGTCATGAAAGCCCATACGACCTGTGTCAACTAAAGTCATTTTGTCAACAATGTCCATGCCTTCAACAACTTTCGCAAATACACAGTAGCCCCAGCCATGCATGTCTTCACTTTTAAAGTTAAGGAAGTCATTATCTACTAAGTTAATGAAAAATTGTGCTGATGCTGAATGGGGATCTTGAGTACGAGCCATGGCTAATGTACCGCGGGCATTACTTAAGCCGTTATTTGCTTCGTTTTGAATACTAGCACGTGTATCTTTTTCACCCATACCAGAAGAGAAACCACCACCTTGTGCCATAAAACCTTTAATTACACGGTGAAAAATGGTGCCATTATAGAAACCGTCTTCAGCGTATTGTTGAAAGTTTTTTGCTGTAACTGGTGCATTATCAAAATCTAATTCAATTTTAATATCGCCTAATGTTGTTTTAAATGTGATCATTTGTTGGTTCTCATCAAGATAAAATAAATTAATTGCGCGAATTGTAACTTAAACAATGAAATATTTCTCGGCAAAATTTAGTGCTTAATATTCAGTAAAGTGAGCCAAGCTAATGATTCATCGTAATACTTGGGGTACAATTGCGCTAATTCTCGTGTTGAGAATTTAAGAATTTAATTAAGTGTCCACATCAGATAGGAAAAAAGTACCGTTATGCTACAGATTTATAATACCTTAAGCCGGAAAAAAGAAGTTTTTAAACCGATCACTTCCAACAAGGTAGGTTTGTATGTGTGCGGAATTACAATATACGATCGTTGCCATATCGGCCATGCGAGAACCTATGTTGCTTTTGATATTATCGCTCGATATTTTAAATATTTAGGCTACGACTTAACACATGTTAGAAATATCACTGATGTCGATGATAAAATTATCAAGCGCGCCAATGAAAATGGTGAAAGTTGTGATGACCTTACTTTGCGCATGACTGCGCAAATGTATCAAGATTTTGACGACTTAAACATTATGCGCCCAGATATTGCACCAACAGTAACAGGCCATATGGATGAAATTATTGCCCTAGTGGTTCGTTTAATTGAGCGTGAACACGCTTATGTTGCTAGCAACGGTGATGTAATGTTCGATGTTAGTAGCTACCCTGACTACGGCAAGCTAAGCCTGCAAAATTTAGATATGCTACAAGCTGGCGCGCGTGTAGATGTTGATGATGCTAAACGTAGCCCGCTAGACTTTGTGTTATGGAAAATGGCCAAACCAGATGAACCAAGCTGGGGTTCACCTTGGGGTAAAGGCCGTCCAGGTTGGCATATAGAATGTTCGGCAATGAACAGCAAACATTTAGGCGAGCATTTTGATATTCATGGTGGCGGCTCAGATTTACAATTTCCGCATCATGAAAATGAAATTGCGCAATCATGCTGTGCCTTTGATACGCCATACGTAAATTACTGGATGCATGGCGGCATGGTACAAATCAATAAAGAGAAAATGTCTAAATCGCTAAATAACTTCTTCACTTTAAGAAGCGTATTAGATGAATATGATGCAGAAACAGTGCGTTTCTTTTTAACATCTAGCCATTACCGCAGCCAGTTAAATTACTCACAAGATAATTTAACGCAAGCGCGTGCAAGTTTGGAACGAATTTATACAGCACTGCGCGATGTATCGCCGATTAAAGTTGACTTAAAAGGCAACGAGTACGTTGAACGCTTTGAAAAGGCAATGAATGATGACTTTAATTGTCCAGAAGCAATGCCGGTATTGTTTGAATTAGCGAAAGAAATTAATCGTATTAAAGCCGATGATAACGAACAAGCTGGAAAATTAGCCTTTATTTTAGTGTCATTAGGTGAAGTATTAGGTATCGCACAAAATTCACCAGAAGATTTTTTACAAGGTGGCAGTGCCGACAGCGATGAAGCTGCTGAAATTGAAGCACTAATTGTGCAACGTAATGAGGCGCGTGCCAATAAAGATTGGGCAATGGCTGATGATGCGCGTGATAAACTTGCTGCGATGAATGTGATTCTGGAAGATAGCGCCGGCAAAACAACATGGCGTAAAGCGTAAAGCTAGATAGTTCTTTAAAAATAAAAGCCAGTATCAAGGATACTGGCTTTTTTATAACAGGTTTAAAGTGTTTTAACTGCTGTGAAACTCTTCACAAGCAATTAATGTATTTTCCATTAAACTTGCTACTGTCATTGGCCCAACACCACCTGGTACCGGTGTAATATGGCTGGCACTATTTTTAGCTGCGTTAAAGCCAACATCGCCAACAAGTTTGCCGGTGTCTAAACGGTTAATGCCTACATCAATCACAATGGCGCCGTCTTTTATCCATTCACCTGGAATAAACTCAGGCTTACCAACAGCAACAACTAATAAATCGGCATTACGCACTTTAGTTTCTAAGTCTTTTGTGAACCTATGGGTCGTCGTTACGGTACAGCCAGCTAGTAATAGTTCTAATGTCATTGGTCGGCCAACAATATTTGATGCGCCAACTACTAACGCTTCTAAGCCATAAGGAGAAACACCAGTAGAGGAAATTAATTCCATAATACCTTTTGGTGTACAAGGGCGAAGGCCAGGCTGACGTAAAGCAAGCTTGCCAACATTATTGGGATGAAAGCCGTCGACATCTTTGGTTGGATTAATATGTTCAATAATTAAATTGGCATCTAAGCCTTCAGGTAAAGGTAATTGTACGAGTATACCGTCAATTTCATTATCGTTGTTTAATTCATCGATAAGTTGAAATAAATCGTTTTGAGATGTGCTTGGTGGTAGGTCGTAAGAGCGTGAAACAAAGCCAACTTCTTCACAAGCTTTGCGTTTGCTACCTACATATACTTGAGAAGCTGGATCTGAGCCTACTAAAATTACTGCTAAACCCGGAGCACGTAAACCCTTTTCAATACGTTGTTGAACTTTATCTTTAATAGAATGGCGTAGTTGTTGGGCGATCAACTTACCGTCAATAAGCGCTGCAGTCATAATACTTCACAAAAGGTTAAAAAAACGCGCGTATTTTCGCATATAAATGTAGGCATTTATAGCAGCTAACGCTAAAGAGTGCTGAAAATAGTCAAGATCACTGAATTGTGCGGAAATTAGACTAAAGGGAGTTTAATTCCTTTTAATGACTGTTATTTTAACCAAGGTGCTGTAAAAGTGAGCGAACAAACATTTATTTCAAAAAAGTGTTTGACGCGCCACGGCCAACTAGGTAATATCCGCACCCGTTGAGAACGCAAGCGTTTTTGGCAAATGTCGGTGATTAGCGCAGCTTGGTAGCGCACTTGGTTTGGGTCCAAGGGGTCGCAAGTTCGAATCTTGCATCACCGACCACTTTTTCATTCTTTTTGAATGAAAAAGGAATAAACTTTCTATATAGTTAAGTTTGTTCAGCATCTGTAGGTAATGTGCGCCCTTAGCTCAGCTGGATAGAGCAACGCCCTTCTAAGGCGTGGGTCGTAGGTTCGAATCCTACAGGGCGTGCCATACAGTGGTGGCTATAGCTCAGTTGGTAGAGCCCCGGATTGTGATTCCGGTTGTCGTGGGTTCAAGTCCCATTAGCCACCCCATTCTTTGTATGGGTAGTAAAAAGTATATCGGTGATTAGCGCAGCTTGGTAGCGCACTTGGTTTGGGTCCAAGGGGTCGCAAGTTCGAATCTTGCATCACCGACCACTTTTCTTCAAAAATTCTTTATAAATAAACTTCTTAACGTTAAAACTTTTCCTTTAATTATAATTTTTTTAAATTATTTACGTTCTATACTCGACTCTTGTTTCAACCACCGCTATAATTTCGCGTCATTATTTTAATCTGAACATCTTTATTCGGATTTTCCGAGCTTGGTTGGTAAATACTGGCAAGCTGAAAACAATACTTTTATAAAGTAATGTTGAATATATTAGATGCGTTATAAAAAGCGTGCTTACGCTAAGTTTTTGAGGTAATTAAATGCAAGTTTCAGTTGAGACTACAGAAGGTTTGGGACGTCGTATTTCGATTTCAGTTCCTGCCGAAACAGTAGATGTTGAAGTTAAAAATCGTCTTCGCCATATCGCCAAGACCCAACGTATCAATGGTTTCCGTCCAGGTAAAGTGCCACCGTCAGTTATTCAAAAGCGTTACGGTCAGTCAGTTCGTCAGGAAGTTGCTGGTGAATTAATGCAACGTAACTTTGTTGATGCGATTGTTGCTGAAAAACTAAACCCAGCAGGTCGCCCTGAATTTGTTGCAAAAAGCAATGAAGATGGCAAAGCGCTTGAGTTTGAAGCAACATTTGAAGTCTACCCTGAAGTAGCTTTAAAAGATTTAGATAAAATTGCTGTTGAACGTCCTGCTGTTGAAGTAACAGATGCCGATTTAGATGAAATGTTTGAGACGTTGCAGAACCAACACAAAACGTGGAAAGAAAACAAGCGTAAAACAAAGAAAGGCGATAAGTTAACTATCGATTTCTCTGGTCGTGTTGACGGTGAAGACTTCGAAGGTGGTAAAGCTGAAGGTTTCGAACTTGAACTTGGCTCTGGCCGCATGATCCCTGGTTTCGAAAAAGAAATCACGGGCATGAAAGTTGGTGAAGAGAAAACTATCACCGTTACTTTCCCTGAAGATTACCACGCAGAAAACCTAAAAGGTAAAGACGCTGAGTTTGATATTGTTGTTCATAAAACTGAAGGTCCAGTATTGCCAGCAGTTGATGAAGAATTCGCTAAATTATTTGGTGTAGAAGAAGGTGGTGTTGAAGCACTTCGTGAAGAAGTAGGCAAAAACATGGCACGTGAACTTAACCAAGCGGTAAAAGCTAAAGTTAAAGAGCAAGTAATTGAAGGTTTACTTAACGTAAACGAAATTGAAATTCCTGCTGCATTAGTTGCTCAAGAAGTTGAAGTTTTACGTAAGCAAGCACTACAACGTTTTGCTGGTCAAATGGACCCGAACAACTTACCTGAACTACCAGCTGAGATGTTCGAAGAGCAAGCTAGTCGTCGCGTTAAAACTGGATTACTTTTAGGTGAAGTAATTAAGATTAACGAACTAAAAGTTGACGAAGCTAAAGTAACTGAGTTAATTGAATCTGCAGCTTCTGCATATGAAGATCCAGCTGAAGTTATTGAGTACTACAAAACGAACAAAGAACTTGCACAACAAATGCAAAATGTTGCATTAGAAGAGCAAGCGGTTGAGTTGTTACTTGAAAGCGCAAAAGTTAAAGATAAAAAAGCAAGTTTCAAAGATATTATGAATCCAGAAGGTAAATAGACCTTTTAGATTGACATTCTGTTGAGCAATCGCTTAAATGGCTTATATGGGGACATATGAGCCATTTTTTTATAAAAAGGAAAGTTAGTTGTTTACTTCTCACAATAATTCTCACGATTTAACCAGTGTTACCGAAAGTGCCTTAGTGCCAATGGTTGTAGAGCAAACCGCAAAAGGCGAGCGCTCTTACGATATTTATTCTCGACTATTAAAAGAACGCGTTATTTTCCTATGTGGTCAAGTTGAAGATCATATGGCCAATTTAATTGTGGCCCAAATGTTGTTTTTGGAGTCAGAAAGCCCAGATAAAGATATTTACCTTTACATTAACTCTCCTGGTGGCTCTGTTACTGCTGGGATGGCGATATACGATACTATGAAGTTTATTAAGCCAAACGTTAGTACTGTATGTATTGGTCAAGCGGCGAGCATGGGCGCATTTTTACTATCAGGTGGTGAAAAAGGTAAGCGCTATTGTTTACCTAACGCTCGTGTAATGATTCATCAGCCACTAGGTGGCTTCCAAGGTCAGGCGTCTGACTTTGAAATTCACGCAAAAGAGATTTTGTACATTAAAGAAAAACTTAACCGTTTAATGGCAGAGCATACAGGTCAACCATTAGAGAAAGTATCTGAAGATACTGACCGTGATAACTTCTTAAGTGCAGAAAGTGCAGTTGAATATGGCTTAGTTGATGCCATATTAGAACAAAGAATCGATAAATAACGGTCTACTTTGTTATTCGCGTTGTTATTTACGCGATTTATGAAATACTAAATAGTATTAGTGTGTATAAATTTTAAATATTAGAGGTACCGTATGACCGATATGAAAACAGGTGACGGTGATGACGGTAAGTTACTGTATTGCTCATTTTGTGGTAAAAGTCAGCATGAAGTACGTAAGTTAATTGCAGGCCCTTCAGTCTTTGTTTGTGACGAATGTGTAGAACTATGCAATGACATTATTCGTGAAGAAATAAAAGAAATCGCGCCAAAGCAAGATAAAGAAAGCTTACCAACGCCAATAGAAATTCGTGAAAGTTTAGATGACTACGTTATCGGCCAAGAACATGCAAAAAAGGTTCTCGCGGTAGCGGTTTATAACCACTATAAACGTTTGCGCAATGGTGACTCTCATAATGGGGTTGAGTTAAGTAAAAGTAATATTTTGCTTATTGGCCCAACGGGTAGTGGTAAAACATTATTAGCACAAACATTGGCACGTTTATTAGATGTTCCTTTTACAATGGCTGATGCTACAACATTAACCGAAGCCGGTTATGTTGGTGAAGATGTTGAAAACATCATTCAAAAACTATTGCAAAAGTGTGATTACGACGTTGATAAAGCGCAACGTGGTATTGTTTACATTGATGAAATTGATAAGATTTCTCGAAAGTCAGATAACCCATCGATTACCCGTGATGTTTCTGGTGAAGGCGTTCAACAAGCTTTATTAAAGCTTATTGAAGGTACTATTGCCTCTGTTCCACCACAAGGTGGGCGTAAGCATCCTCAACAAGAGTTTTTACAGGTTGATACCTCTAAAATACTCTTTGTTTGTGGTGGTGCTTTTGCTGGTCTTGATAAAGTGGTTGAACAGCGCAGCCATACCGGCACTGGTATTGGTTTTGGCGCAACAGTACGTGGCAAAGATGATGAGAAGAGCTTAACAGAGCGTTTCCAAGATGTTGAGCCAGAAGATCTAGTGAAGTATGGTTTGATCCCAGAGTTCATTGGTCGTTTACCTGTTGTAGCCACATTAACTGAACTCGATGAAGCGGCACTTATTCAAATTTTGCAAGAGCCTAAAAATGCTTTAACCAAGCAATTTACTGCACTGTTTGATATGGAAAAAGTTGAGTTAGAGTTTCGAGAAGATGCCTTAACGGCAATTGCCCATAAAGCTATGGTAAGAAAAACCGGTGCTCGTGGTTTACGTTCAATTGTTGAAGGTGTATTACTTGATACTATGTATGAACTACCATCAATGGAAAATGCTGCCAAAGTAGTTGTTGATGAAACCGTTATTAAAGGTGAATCAAAGCCGATTATTATTTATGAAACGCAACAAGATAAAGCGTCTTCAGAATAAGTATTTGCAATCGTGTTAATAGAAGTGGCGTTAGTCTTTATGATTAACGTCACTTTTTTTTGTTCATCTGTTGAAAGTAAACGCAAACGCCCCATATACAAATACATATCCTAATACCAATTGGTATTTAAAATTACATCATACTATTCACCGAGAGAGTAACCAATGACTAAAGAGTTATCTGGCGTAGTTGAAATTCCCGTATTAGCCTTACGTGATGTTGTTGTCTATCCGCAAATGGTCATTCCATTATTTGTTGGCCGCGAAAAGTCGATTCGCTGTTTAGATATTGCCAATGAAAATGACAAACAAATATTTTTAGTCGCACAAAAAGATGCTTCTGTTGATGATCCATCACAAGATGATTTGTATCAAACAGGAACTGTTGCCACTATTTTGCAAATGCTGAAGCTACCTGACGGTACAGTAAAAGTGCTAGTTGAAGGTGCTCGCCGGGCCAGCATTAGTGAGTTTATTGAAACCCAGGAGTATTTCACCGCCAACGTTAGCTATTTAAATGCTGAAGGCGCACCAGACGATAGTACTGAAGTGTTAATTCGTTCGGCAATTTCTCAATTTGAAGGATACGTTAAGCTCAATAAGAAGATCCCACCTGAAGTATTAACTTCGATTTCTGGGATTGATGATGCTGAGCAATTAGCTGACACTATGGCTGCACATATGCCATTGAAACTAGTTGATAAACAGAAAGTACTAGAAATTACTAATGTTTCAGAGCGCCTTGAATATTTAATGGCGTTGATGGAAGGTGAAATAGATTTATTGCAAGTTGAGAAAAAAATTCGCACCCGCGTTAAAAAGCAAATGGAAAAAAGCCAACGTGAGTACTATTTGAATGAGCAAATGAAAGCGATTCAAAAAGAACTAGGGGACGATGAAGAAGGCGCGAACGAAGCAGAGCAAATTGAAAAGCAAATTGATGAAGCGCAAATGCCGGCTGAGGCAAAAGAAAAAACCTTAACCGAACTGAAAAAACTGAAAATGATGTCGCCAATGTCAGCAGAAGCGACTGTTGTGCGTAGCTATATTGATTGGATGTTAAGTGTTCCTTGGAAAAAACGCAGCAAATTAAAGCGTAATTTAAGTCTTGCTCAAGACGTACTTGATAAAGATCACTATGGTTTAGATAAAGTTAAAGAACGTATTTTAGAATACTTGGCCGTTCAACAACGTGTCAGTCAGTTAAAAGGGCCAATTTTATGTCTAGTTGGGCCTCCAGGTGTTGGTAAAACCTCACTTGGGCAATCGATTGCTAAATCAACGGGTCGTAAATATGTTCGTATGGCCTTAGGTGGCGTACGTGACGAAGCTGAGATTCGTGGTCATCGAAGAACTTATATTGGTTCATTGCCAGGCAAGCTAATTCAAAAAATTGCCAAGGTAGGGGTTAAGAACCCACTATTTTTACTCGATGAAATAGACAAAATGGCATCTGACATGCGTGGTGACCCTGCGTCAGCATTATTAGAGGTGTTAGATCCAGAGCAGAACAGTAGTTTTAATGATCATTACTTAGAAGTTGATTATGACCTATCTGACGTTATGTTTGTTGCTACATCAAACAGTATGGATATTCCAGGCCCATTACTAGACAGAATGGAAGTTATTCGTTTATCTGGCTATACAGAAGATGAAAAACTCAACATAGCTAAAAACCATTTAGTTGCTAAACAAATTGAGCGAAATGGTTTAAAAAGCAAAGAAATTGTTATTGAGGATAGTGCCATAATTGGCATTATTCGCTACTACACGCGTGAAGCGGGTGTTCGAGCCCTTGAGCGAGAAATATCAAAATTGTGTCGTAAAGCCGTAAAATCAATTTTACTTGATAAAGCGTTGAAGCAAGTAACCATTAACCAAGAAAATTTGTCAGAATTTCTTGGTGTGCAACGTTTTGATTATGGTAAAGCAGACGATGAAAATCGTGTTGGCTTAGTAACAGGCCTAGCATGGACACAAGTGGGTGGTGAATTATTAACTATTGAAACTGCTTCAGTACCAGGTAAAGGTAAGTTGAGTTATACCGGCTCGCTAGGTGATGTGATGCAAGAGTCTATTCAAGCAGCAATGACAGTTGTTCGAAGCCGCACTGAGAAGTTACGTATTAATGAAAACTTCCATGAAAAGCGTGATATTCATGTGCATGTACCAGAAGGTGCGACACCAAAAGATGGTCCAAGCGCCGGTATTGGTATGGCGACGGCATTGGTATCGAGTTTAACGGGAAATCCGGTTAAAGCGGATGTTGCCATGACTGGAGAAATTACCTTACGTGGTGAAGTGCTTGCTATCGGCGGTCTAAAAGAAAAACTATTGGCGGCTCATCGAGGTGGCATAAAAACAGTGGTTATTCCAAAAGACAATGAACGCGATCTGAAAGAAATTCCGGACAATGTTAAAGCTGATTTAGCTATTCATCCGGTAAAATGGATTGATGACGTTCTTAAAATCGCTTTAGAACATCCAGTTGAAAAATGGCAATTAGATGGCTAAATGAGTGAGAAAAGGTCATTTTTTACCTAAAAGTTGAAAAAAATAGCGAAAAAATTGAAAAAAATGCAATTAACGCTTTTCAAACGCTGAAACTATGGTAAGTTAATGACGCTGATAACGCTAGAGCCCCTATTAATAAGGGGTCTAGTAGAGATAAAAATAATTATCATATTTTTAGTTTTCTTTAACTCAGTGCTTGATGTTCAAAAAGAAGCTTGATATAAAAGTTTCTGCAGGACGCTAAAAACAAAAGATAGCGCTGAATAATAACAATTGAAGGGGAATACACTGTGAATAAATCTCAATTAATCGAGAAAATTGCTGCGGGTGCTGACATTTCTAAAGCTGCGGCTGGTCGTGCATTAGATTCATTTATCGAAGCAGTTACTGAAGAATTAAAAGGTGGCGAGCAAGTAGCATTAGTTGGTTTTGGTACTTTCTCAGTACGCGACCGTGCAGCACGCACTGGCCGTAACCCACAAACTGGTGCAACGATTGAAATCGCAGCAGCTAAAATCCCATCTTTCAAAGCTGGTAAAGCACTTAAAGATGCATGTAACTAATCACTAGCTATTCGCTAATGATTATGAATTAAGCCGCTTTATAGCGGCTTAATTGTTTTTAGCGCTTTAATAATTCAAACGCTAGCCGTTAAAAATAATAATGTCTAAACCTTCCTACTATTCAATTGATTAGTTGAATAATCATCAAACAATTGTGATATTCATCAATTTTTCTAATTTTGACCTTGGTCAACCTTTCCTTCAAAGCTAACCAACTTACGTTAGCGACAGCAGATTTTAATGCTATATTAGCTGCTCATTATATCGCTGACGCAGTTACACCGTGAAGTTAGTCATAGCGAAAAAGTGAGTATGTTACTTGTTTAAATAGATTTTATTACAATGTATAACTAGGAAAAGTATGACAGAGTTGTTAACCTTGCTGCGCGCGAGAAAGCAACAAATACTAGGCTTAGTTATTCGGCTATGTATCGGCGTTGTTGAAACGTTTTACTTGATAATCGTAGGTATAAATTAATTAATATGACTATATTCTGGCTAGCAGTACTGTTTTTAATAGTAATTGCATTACTTATTGTTTGGCGAATATTTGCTACTCCTAAAAACGCTATTGGTGCCAACAACACTAATATTCGTCAGGAAACCAATGTTACTCTTTATCATGAACATTTAGCTCAGCTAGATAATGACTTGGCAGAAGGAAGCATAGAAGAAGATAGCTACACACAACTTAAGGCCGAATTAGACAAAACGCTGATACAAGACGTTAACCCTAATGAAGTCGAAACCACTGCGCAGCAGCAAAGATCACTAGTATGGCCGGCTGCAATAGGACTAGCAATTGTTAGTTTTAGTTTTTACGCTTATTTGACCTTAGGTGCTTACGACGAGATAAGTAGTCCTGTTGTCTCGCAAGATAGCCCTCACGGTGAAATTCCCCCTGAACAAATGCTAGCAATGCAGTTAAAGCAATTAAAGAAAGAAGTTGAAAGCGATCCAAATAATTCCCAAGCGTGGTTTAGTTTAGGTCAGGCTTATATTTCAGCGAGTGAATTTGATAAAGCAATTGCTGCATTCGATACCGTAATAGAACAAGTTGGCGAACATGCTGAGTTACTCGGTCCGAAAGCTCAAGCAATGTACTATAAAAACGAACAACGAATTGATACGAATATTCAACGGATTATTGATAAAGCATTAGCGCTTGACTCGCTTGATGCCTCAACCAATATTTTACTAGGTATGGATAGTTTTAGTAATCGAGATTTTGCTAATGCTGTTAAATATTGGGAAAAAGTATTGAATAGCGGTCGTCCAGGTATTAGCGTACAAGCACTTAGCAGCGCCGTTGAAGAAGCTAAAAACCAGTTAAGAATGAGTAGCGAAATGGCTGGTAGTGGTGATTCAAATGAAATGCTAGCTTCGGGTCCACAGCTTTTTGTTGACGTGTCTCTATCAAGTGAAGTTCAAGCCGAGTTAATGAGCAGTGAAGATAAAACTGTTTTCATTTATGCGATTGCTGCAAATGGCCCGCGCATACCTTTAGCAGCGGTGAAAATAAAAGCCAGCGATTTACCAACCACGATTGTATTAAACGACGCACAAGCGATGACACCGCAAATGAAGCTTAGCAGTGTTGAGAGAGTGAACCTATATGCAGTGGTTTCTATGCAAGGCAGTGTTGGTATCAAAGCAGGCGATTACAAGGCTGAGTTACTTGATATAACAACAGTGCAAGAAGAAGCGGTAAAAATGGAAATTTCGCAAATAGTACCTCAAGGATAGTTTGACACCCTAAGTCAGCAAATTTGATTTATCTAACATTTGCCGATGGTATTTACTTATAGAATATTTGATTTGGAACTAGTTGTCGTTAAGCAAAATCAGCTAAACTTAGCGCCATAATGTTTTAACATTGATTTACAGGAATTATCATGATCCCAGAGCTCGGTCATTTCGCCCTCATTATCGGATTAGCTTTTGCGTTATGTTTAAGCATCGTACCGTTAATCGGTGTTGCACAAAATAATCAACAACTGATAAACAGTGCCAAACCACTAAGTTTTGGCTTATTTCTATTTTTAACCATTAGTATTTGTTTACTAGCATACAGTTTCACTGCTGATGATTTCTCTGTTAAATATATTGCTAATCATTCTAATAGCTTATTACCGTATTATTATAAAATTAGTGCGGTGTGGGGTGGCCATGAAGGCTCAATGTTATTTTGGATATTTGCCTTAACAGGTTGGACATTTGCGGTTGGTATCTTTAGCATACAGTTAGAGCGTGAGTTTGTAGCGCGAGTTTTGGCCGTTATGGGCATGATAGCTGTTGGTTTTATTTTATTTACCTTATTAACTTCTAATCCTTTTGAGCGATTATTACCTAACTTTCCGATGGAAGGGCGAGATTTAAATCCGTTATTACAAGATATTGGTCTTATTATCCATCCGCCAATGCTTTACATGGGCTATGTTGGCTTTTCAGTGGCTTTTGCCTTTGCTATTGCGGCGTTAATGAGCGGTAAGATGGATGCAGCATGGGCGCGTTGGTCACGTCCTTGGACTGTTGCAGCTTGGTCGTTCTTATCTGTTGGTATCGCACTAGGTAGCTGGTGGGCATATTATGAACTTGGCTGGGGTGGCTGGTGGTTTTGGGATCCAGTAGAAAATGTTTCATTCATGCCTTGGCTTGCTGGTACGGCACTAATTCATGCTTTAGCGGTTACAGAACAACGAAATACCTTTAAGCATTGGACATTATTGTTAGCAATATTTACTTTTTCATTGAACTTACTTGGGGCGTTTTTAGTTCGCTCAGGCGTTATTACTTCAGTGCATTCATTTGCTGTTGACCCTGATCGCGGAATTTATTTACTTATTTTACTCGCGCTTGGTATTGGTGGCTCACTCACACTTTATGCACTAAGAGCAACGAATGTAAGTAGCCCAAGTCGTTTTACTATGTACTCTCGTGAAAATACTATTTTAATTGCTATGTCTATTCTTGTTACAGCAACTGTAACGATATTATTGGGGACATTATACCCACTTATTATTGATGCAATGGGCATGGGTAAAATATCTGTTGGTGCACCGTATTTTAATGCGGTATTCATTCCAATGATGATAGCGCTGTTTATCTTTATGGGTATTGGCCCGCTTATTCGCTGGAAAAAAGCCCGCAAAGGTGAGTTATCGAAACATTTGAATTTAATTTCAGTGTTTAGTGTTGTGTTTGGTATTGCTTGGCCGTTTATTTTTGGCGGCGAATTTAACTTTATGGTATTTGTTGGCATGACCTTAGGTTGTTGGATTGTGCTAGCCGTATTAAAAGATGTGTTTAATAATGCTAAGCAAACTGACGGTAGTTGGAAGTTTTCTGCAGTGCCACTAAACCATATCGGTATGGCAGTAGCACATGCAGGTATCGCGGTAACAGTGATTGGCGTTACTATGGTTTCGAGCTATGAAAAAGAAGTAAATGTTAAAATGTCGCCGGGTGAAACGGTCGATTTATCAGGCTATACCATTGAGTTTGCCGGAACTAAAAATGTTGTAGGGCCTAACTACAGTGCTATTCAAGGGCAAATAAAAGTATCACTTGATGGTGAGTACGTCACTTTATTGAATCCAGAACAACGTACTTATACCGTACAAACTATGGGCATGACTGAAGCTGGTATTCATACCACGTTAATGCGTGACATTTATGTTGCTTTGGGTGATCCTCTAGGACAAAATTCTTGGTCGATGCGCTTGTACTATAAACCTTTTATTGTTTGGATTTGGTTAGGCGGCTTCTTTATGGCGCTAGGTGGATTTTTAGCAATATTAAGTAAACGATATCGAAAACGCGTGCTTGCGACTGAGCAAAAACGTAAACAAGTTAACCCTGCGGTTTTACAAGAGGCATAAATTAGTGAAAAGTATTATTCGTTTTATTCCATTAATTTTATTTGTGTTACTGGGTATATTGTTATATCGCGGTTTATTTTTAAACCCACAAGCTATGCCGTCTGCGATGATTGGTAAACCACTGCCTGAGTTTTCAATGCCGATGTTAAAGGCAACAGAAAAACAAGTCAGCCGTGATGACTTAAAAGGAGACATTGTTTTACTTAATGTTTGGGCAACTTGGTGTATTCAGTGTAAATACGAACACCCGTATTTGCTGAATATTTCTCGCAACCCTAGAGTGAAATTATACGGGCTTAATTTTACCGACGAACATAGCATGGCAATTAAGTGGTTAAAACAATATGAAGACCCTTATGTATTTTCCATTTTTGATGAACAAGGTGCTTTAGGTTTAGATATAGGTGTGTTTGGCGCACCAGAGACATTTGTGATTGATCACACAGGTATCATACGCAAACGCTTTGCCGGACCAATCAATGACATGGTATGGAAAAAAGAATTCCTGCCGTTAATTGAAACTATTGAAGCAGAAATGGCGCAAGGAGCCTCGTAATATGCAATTAAGCGTGAATAAACAAATAATTGGTTGGTCTACATTATTTCAGCTCGTTGTTAGTGGTGTTTTATTGAGTGTTTTGTGGATAGGAAGCGCAAATGCCGGCCCTGTTGAAACTTTTCAATTTAAAGATGAAGCCACAAAGTTACGCTTTCAAATATTGTCTAAAGAGTTACGCTGTCCTAAGTGTCAAAATCAAAACCTTGCTGATTCCAATTCAAAAATTGCCGTTGATTTGAGAAAAAATCTGTACAGCCTGTTGCAAGAAGGTAAAAGCGATCAAGAAATTATCGACTTTATGGTTTATCGTTACGGCGACTTTGTTTTATATCGTCCACAGCTGAAAAAGCAAACTTATATTCTTTGGTTTGGTCCTGTCGTCATTATTTTAGGTTTCGTTTTAGGTTTAATCTTTGTCCTGCGAAAGCGCAGTAAAGGTAAAGCCAATGAAGATAACTTATCGTCTGAAGAGCAAGCGAATTTGGATGACATCTTAAACAAAAAGTAATTCCTTGATGTTGAATTAACAACAAGGTTTAGTTCAATAATAATACGAAAAGAGTAAGCCGTAGTTAATGGCTTACTCTTTTTTTTAGTTAAAATAGTGCGATAAAATACTAGCTTAAGCTTGTTGTTCGCGTCATTGTTTTCCTTCACTTGTCTGTTTAGTTCAACTTAAGCTTTGCTGCTTATTTAACCGTTATATCATCGCTGCCGTAAAAGAGTTTCATTTTGATTATTATTGGGCTAACATGCCCGTTCAAATTGCGATTTTAAAAGCTGTAATTTACTGCGATAGCCAATTAAAATTCGAGATATAAGCTTATCTTCGGGGTCTTAACAAAGCTAAAGTTAATTACATTATAAAATAGCAGTACTTAAATACTGCAAATAAAGTCGCTCGGAAAGTACAACTCCCTCGTGTAAAGAGATAAAGATGTTAGAAGATATTCGAGAAAGCTCTCAAGGATTAACCGCTAAGATTATTCTTGGTTTTATTATTTTAACTTTCGCTGTGGCAGGTATTGGTAGTTACACCAATTCTGTTGATACATCAGTCGCTGATGTTAATGGTGAAAAAATTTCGCAAGATGAATTTAATAAAGCCTATCAAGCGCAGCGTAACCGCATGGCACAACAATTCGGTGATATGTTTGAAACGCTATCGGCTGACCCAAGTTACATGAGTAATTTCCGTCAAGGTGTGTTAGATAATTTAATCAATCAAAAGCTTGTTGATCAAAACTCAGAGTCACTTGCGATTCGTGTTGCTGATGAGCGAATTAAAGATACCATTCGTAACATGCAAGAATTTCAAGTAGACGGTGTTTTTGATAACAACCGCTATTTAGCGATGATTAACCAAGCGGGCTTTTATCAGTCGTCAGATTTTCGTGATTACTTACGTGTTGAAATGACTCGTCGTCAATTAACACAAGCGTTGGTGGCAAGTGAATTTAGTCTGCCATACCAAGAAGAGCTTTATACTGCGTTACAAAATCAACAACGTGATATCCGATTCGCGACAATTAACGCTGAACAGTTTAAAGCTGACATTGCTTTAACTGACGAAGAAGTTAATGACTATTACCTTGCAAATCAATCTCGCTTTGAAAATCAAGAAAAAGTGAAGGTTAACTACATTACTCTTGATGTTAGTGATATTGCGGCGACTGTTGACTTAACTGATGCTGATGTTGAAGCGTATTATCAAGATAACATTAGCCGTTACCGTGAAGATGAACAACGCCGTGTTGCTCATATTTTAGTTGAATTTGGTGAAGACGAAGCGCAAGCAAAAGCAACTGCTGAAGCATTGTTAGCAAAAGTAAATGCTGGCGAAGACTTTGCTACTCTTGCACAAGAGAACTCTGCTGATACTTTTAGTGGCGAAAACGGTGGTGATTTAGACTGGATTGAACCAGGCGTAATGGATGAAGCGTTTGATACAGCCGCGTTTGCCTTAACTGATGTTGGCAGTGTTAGTGACGTTGTTAAAACTGAGTTTGGTTTCCACATTATTAAGCTAACCGACTATAAAGCAGAAAAAGTAGAAAGCTTAAGTGAAGTGCGTGATGCACTAGTAGCACAAGCAAAGAGCGAAAAAGCACAAGATAAATTTTTTGAACTACAGCAAGAAGTGGCTCGTTTAAGTTTCGAATTCCCAGACAGTTTGGAAGATGCTGCTGGTGCGATTAATGCGACAGTTAAAACCTCTGACTGGTTAACTCGTGGTGTCAATGCTGAACCTTTTAATAGCAACAAAGTTATTGAAGCAGCATTTTCAGATATCGTTCTAAATGATCAACTGAACTCAGATATTATTGAAGTGACTGATAATTTAGCGATTGTTGTTCGTTTAAATGAATACCAAGAAGCTAACGTAAAGCCATTAGCAGAAGTTTCAGAGCAAATTAAGGAAATTTTAGTTGCACAAAAAGCGTCTGAGAAAGCACAAACGGTTGCAGATGAATTACTTGTAGCCTTTCAATCAGGTGATGATATTACTGAGCAGTTAGCCGCAATGGGCGCTACTATGGAAGTAAAAGCGGATGTAACTCGTGTTGGTAGTGGTTTAGATGCAAGTTTAGCTCGTGAAGCTTTCAAGTTACCACGTCCAAGCGAAGGAGTTGTATCTGCGGCAACGGTAAGTTTAAGTAACGGTGATTTAGCTGTATTGGAAGTACAAGCGGTTAATGTTGGTGAAGCTAATACATCACCAAACTTATCACAACAACTTAGTCAGCAATCTGCACAAGCGGCTTACTTAAGCTATATCGAGTCATTGAAGAAAGATGCAGAAATTGTACGTCGTGAAGTTGTTGCACCAGCAACGCAGTACTAAGTTTTAGTATTTACTAAAAGCATTTAGTGAGTAAAAAAAACCAGCTTAATTGCTGGTTTTTTGTTTTTAATCGGTGTGTATTTTAAATAAAGCTTTTCTCGAATAGTAGGAAATTGATATGGATGTTGCTTTGTTTGTTTCTTGTCTGTAACTCTTCAAAATTATACTAGCGGTGCAATAGTTGAAAGTGCTGACTCATAATCAACTTTTTAGTGTATTTATGTTTAGGTCGCTGCAAAATCTCTAGAGTTTTCCCTGCTTCTAAAACTTCTCCTTTACATAAGACAATCATGTCGTCACTAAAGTGCCTGACAATGCCCAGATTGTGAGAAATCAATATAAAAGCAAGACCCATTTGCTGCTGTAAATCTAATAGCAAATTAATCATCTGAGAGCGTAAGGAAGGATCTAGCGATGCTAACGCTTCATCTAAAATAATCACTTGTGGTTTTAGAATTATGGCACGTGCTAAAGAAATACGCTGTTTTTGACCGCCCGAAAACATATGAGGATAAAAGCTCATGTGTTCAGCCAACAAACCAACCTTTTGTAAGGTTTCCCTGATCAATTGATTACGTTCGATATCTGAAAGGTTGGTGTTTAGTTGCAGAGGTTCATTGAGTAACTGTTCTATAGTTAAACTTGGATTGAGTGTTGTACCTGAATCTTGAAATATCATACGTACATGTTGGCAGCGTTGCTTAAAATTACCAGCTTCAAGTGTCTGACCATTTAAGCGGATATGCCCTGTGGTTGGTAATTCGGCACCCACGAGCAATTTCGCTAAAGTTGACTTTCCAGAGCCAGTTTCACCCACGACCGCTAAGGTTTTATGTGCCTTAATATCGAATGATAATGGTTCGAGGGCAGCGACTGATTTACGGTTGAGCCAGTAGTTTTTATCTTTGTAGCTTTTACTCAGATTAACGACTTGTAATAGAACACTACTCACGAGTAACTATCCTTTAATGGGAAATGACAACTGACTTGTTGACCATGAAAATTTTTAATTTTAGGAGCCTTCACACACATTTGCTGTGCACGTGGGCATCTTGGCCCTAGTCGGCAGCCTATAGGTAAATGCTGTAAAATAGGAATACTACCCGGTAGGGTCATTAATCGAGATTTACTTGGAATTTGCATATTTGCTTTGGGGCTACTATCAACTAATGCACGAGTATAAGGGTGGTATGGCTGATTAAATATTTGTTCGGTTGTGCCCGCTTCAACAAATTGACCGCTATACATAACAGTTATGGCATTCGTCCAATGCGTAACATTTTCTAAATCATGGCTAATTAATAAAATAGACATATTTTTTAGTTGATTTAGGCTGGCCAGTAATCTAAATATTTGACCTTGATTGGTACTCTCCATCGCTGCGGTTGGTTCGTCGGCAATAAGTAGAATAGGTCGGCGAGCTAAAGCCATTGCAATCATCACACGTTGACATAATGCATCGGTTAATTGGTGCGGAAAGCTACGCACGCAAATTTCATGTTTTTTTATTCCAACTTTATGTAGTAATCGAATTGCTGCCTGTCGCCGTTGTTGTTTCTTTTGCCAAAAAAAGCCGCTCAGTTGTTCGGCGTCAACGGCTTCTTCAAGTTGTTCGCCAATGGTTGTTGATGGGTCTAAACAGGCCATAGGCTCTTGAAATATCATAGCAACATCTTTTGAAATTATTGCTTTACGTTCTTCAATAGATAGGCGCATAAGGTCTTGGCCACGCCAATGAAACCTATCGGCGTCGACTTTCCATTTATCGTCTAATACACCCACAATGGCTTGCGCTAATAGCGACTTACCAGAGCCCGACTCACCTACTAAACCGCGAACCTCACCTTCTTTCATCGTTAGGTTCACGCGGTCAACCGCCAGTATTGGTTTGGTTGTGGTTAATAGTTCAATTGAAAGGTTGCGGATATCAATTAAATTCATTAGTTTTCCTTTCGCACCTTCAGGGCATGGCGCATGCCTTCACCGACTAAATTAGTTGCAATAACTGAAAATAAAATGGCTAAACCCGGTAAATAAACAGTCCATGGCGCAATATAAAATAAATCAATACCATTGGCTAACATAGCCCCCCATTCAGGCATTGGAATAGGGGCCCCAAGGCCTAGAAATCCTAAAGCGGCGATATCAAGTATTGCTGCGGACTGGGCAAGGGTTGCTTGGCTTATGAGCTTTTCTACAATATTGGGAAAGACAGAGTAACGCAAAATTCTAAAAGAGCTCGCCCCGTCAAGTCGAGAGGCTAGTACATAATCTTTACTAAACTCTTCTTTTACCGCATTACGAGTAATATGAACAAACTGTGGGATCAATACCATAATAATTGCCCATAAGGTGTTCTCTAAGCCAGGACCTAGAATGGCTACGATAACAATGGCAAGGAGTAGTGAAGGAATTGATAATATAACGTCAAGAAAATGGTTTAGTACACTGGATTTGACGCCTTTAGTTAGTGCAGAAATAGAACCAATAACTACACCAAAGATCAAAGACACCATAACAACAATAATACTAAGCCCAAAAGTCAGCGATGTGCCATGAATAAGGCGGGATAGCATATCTCGGCCTAAATTATCTGTGCCCAATAAAAAGCTAACATCACCTTTTGCATCCCATGCTGGCGGCAATAGTAAATGGTCTAGATGATTTTCTATTGGCGAATATGGCGTGAGTAAGCTTGATAATATCGCTAGAGCAATTAAAAATAAAAAGCAGCCAAAACCAATCATTACCACTGGCGGCTCTTTAAAGTTATGCCACAGCTGCATTAATGGCGTTGGGAATTCCTCTTCTTGGTATATTTTATCACGCGCCATGATGAGGCTCCCGAGCTAAAGGGTTAAGTGCAGCGTAGACAAAGTCGATGACAATATGGACGATGAAAATAAAAGTTGAAAGCACAATTAGCCCACCCTGTATGGCGGTGTAATCACGCTGATAAATACTTTCGATTAGCCAGCGCCCGATGCCTGGCCAGCTAAAGATAACTTCAGTTACCATAGCTATAGTAACTAAGTTGGCAAACTGTAGCCCAACGTCACGAATAACTTTTATTACCGCATTACGCATGGCATGTCGGTAAATAATTTGCCAAAAGGTTAACCCTTTCGCTTTTGCCGCCTTAATATAGTGCGTTTCCAACACTTCTAACATTGCAGTACGTGCTAAGCGCATAAAAATAGTGGCAGGAGCTAACGCTACTACAATTACTGGCAATATTAAGTGTCGAGTGGCGTCGATAAACGCTTGCCATTTATAGGGGCTATCGCTTAGTAAGATATCGATTAGCTGTAATCCGGTGACGTGGTCAATTTCAAATAGTAGACTGATTTGCCCAGCAGAAGGTAACCAACCTAGTTGAATGGAGAAAACCAATATCGCCAATATGCCTAGCCAAAATACAGGTATAGAATAGCCCAACATGGCGATGGCAAGAATTGTATTGTCAGCGACTTTACGGTGGTAAATGGCGGCGATGAATCCTATAGGAATACCAATAAACATTGCCACAATAAGTGCAACACACGTCAATTCAATGGTTGCTGGTAATCGATTAAGAATTTCGGTTGCAACCGGCAAATGACTCGTCATGGAGTAGCCCATATCACCATGAAATAAATGACTGATATAGCTAAAGTACTGGCTTAATAAGTTAGATTGCTGCTGATACTCCTGAGCTAAGCTTGCCAGTTGCTCTGGTGTAGCATTTATCTGGCCGGTTAAATTGACTAACTGTTCACCAGGAAATAAAAAGCTCAAACTAAAAGATAATATTGTTAGAAGCAACATAGTGAAAAAGAATAAATTAAAGCGGCGTAAGGTAAAAATAAGCATATTAATTTTTGGTTACCCCATTAAAATCAATACCGCCAATTGAGCGTAACAAAGTGCCATTTACCGTATTTGCCCTAGCTTGATATCTTTTTGAATGTGCTATAGGTACTAAAGGAACTGCATCATTAATCAGTTTTAGCGCTTTAGAGTATAGTGCCTTACGTTTATTAATATTATCGGTTTGTAACGCACTTTGAATGAGCTGGTCAAATTCCTGATCACACCAAAAAGTTCTATTACTGCCCGTTACTGCTGAAGTACAACTTAGCAAAGTTGAGAAGAAGTTATCTGGGTCAGGGTGATCGGCTGACCAACCAAGTAATACGCTTTGATGTTCTCCCTCTGATATTTTTCGTAAAAATGTTGACCATTCATAGTCGGACACTATATCAACTTTCACGCCTATTTTTTTTAAGTCCGCTTGGATCAGCTTAGCCATTGTTATTGCATCTGGGTTGTATGCGCGCTGTACCGGCATTGCCCATAAATCCATGGTGAAGCCATCACTGTAACCAGCCTGTGCTAATAAATTTTGTGCTTTTGATATTGAATATTCTTGGCTTTCAATACTATCATCATATGCCCATGAAGAGTTTGGAATAAGACCATTGGCTATATCTGCTTGCCCAGTGTAAACCGTCTCTAAAATAGCTTGCTTGTTAATAGCGTACGATAAAGCTTTTCTAACTAATGGGTCATTGAATGGTACTTTTCTTGTATTAAAACCTATGTACCCAACATTAAAAGAAGTCACTGACTCTAAAGTTAATTCAGGGTGTTGTGCTATTTTTTCATGGGCAATAGGGTAAGCAATAACGTCACACTCTCCGGCGAGTAATTTAGTTAACCGACCTGTATCGCGCGGTGTAATATCAAATACGAGTTGTTGTAATTCTGAAGGTTGACGCCAAAATGTTGAGTGAGGTTCATAGCGAATAAATGCGCCTGAACTATATTGCTTGAATTTAAACGGGCCGGTGCCAATAGGTAGAGTATCTATTTCCTGCATAGCATTAAGTTCAATTAACTGTTCAGCATACTCTTTTGAAAGAATGACGGCAGAATTGCCACCTATATTGGCAAGAAAAGAGCTGTCAGGGTAACTTAGCCTAAACCGTACAGTATGATCATTTATCTTTTCAATACTCTCAATTAAATCAGCAAGTTGTGCATTTTGAAAAAATGGGTACTTGCCACCCGATATCAAATGATATTCATGATTTGGGTCAAGCATACGCTGAAAGCTAAACAGTACGTCATCGGCATTTAATGTTCGCGTTGGAATGAAATAGGCCGTTTCATGAAAATGAATATCTTTTCTTAAATAAAAAGTGACCATTTTACCGTCACGGGTAACATGCCACGACTTAGCTATCGCAGGAATAATAGAGTTATCAGTTGGATTAAATTCGATTAAACGATTGTACAATTGGTTTGACGTTGCATCTATTGTTGTACCCGAGGTAACCAGTTGCGGGTTAAAACTTTCAGGAGTACCTTCGCTACAATAAATAATACTTTTCTCACTTAAAGAAAGTGCCTCATTTGAATCGCAACCTAATAACGATGTTAATGTCATGAGTGTTAGAATGAAGGTGAATTTAGAATTTTTCATAACTATTTTTATTCTTCGTCAGCACCACTAGATTCAAGTAAATTATATTTTTTCAAATAACCTCTTAATTGATGATAGGTTAATTCAAGTGCATCTGCGGTTTTCTTTTGATTATATTGACAATTTGCTAGCGCTGACTTGATCAAATCGACTTCATAGTTCTGTGACAAGTGCTTCAATGAAATTGGAAAATCAATCTTGCTAGCTAATGGCTGCATTGCTTGTTCTACTTTAGCTGGCTGAGCAGTATTTGCTTGCTCTGTATCTATAACTGCTTTTTCTGGGGCTGCAATAATTCTATCTTGTGTTTTTATGCGTTTTGATGGGCGATAAGGTGACTCAAAAGGGTCCACCACTAGCTCATGTACGGGTAAATGTGGATTGTTGCAACGATAAACACTTCGTTCAACCACGTTTTTTAACTCGCGAATATTTCCAGGCCAGTGGTATTCCAATAACGCCCGCTTTGCCTTTTCAGTAAAACCACTAAATAATTCAAACTCAAGTTCACGCGCCATATTAATCGCAAAGTGCTCTGCTAATACTAAAATATCGTCTAAACGTTCACGTAGTGGCGGTAAGGTAATTACATCGAATGCAAGGCGGTCGAGTAAATCCGCCCTAAATTCGCCGGATTCCGCCATTGATGGTAAATCTTCATTAGTTGCAGCAATCAGTCTTGCATTGGTTTTTATCGTTCTTGAACCACCAACACGTTCAAATTCACCGTATTCAACAACTCTCAACAGTTTCTCTTGTATTAGGCCTGAAGTATTCGCGATTTCATCAAGAAATAAAGTACCGTTATCTGCGCGTTCGAAACGGCCTTCATGGCGCTTACTTGCACCAGTAAATGCGCCGCTGTCATAACCGAATAATTCACTTTCTAATAAATTTTCATTTAAAGCCGCACAATTAAGCTTCAAATAACTTTGATCCCAACGTTTTGATAAGTAATGTAAACGAGCTGCTACTAACTCTTTACCGGTACCGCGCTCACCGATAATAAGTACAGGCTTGCTAAGTGGAGCAATCTGCGAAATTTGTTCAAGAACTTCTAAAAAACTGTTGGATTGACCAATGAGATTATCTTGTTGGTTAAAACGTGCCATCTACTGACCTAATAATTGGTTTATTTCACTAACAAATAGTGTATTTTATTAATCGAGCTTAGAGAAGTCTTTTTTTAATTAATAATAAAGTGTTATTTTTCATGGTGTTAAGTGTTTGTGAAAACTTGGCTTAGAACATGAATAGTAAAACGTAAGACATTTTAAGCAAACTATTGAACGAGGAAGTAATTATGGGTGTTTTTTCAAGATTCACAGATATCATTAATTCTAATATCAACAACTTATTAGATAAAGCAGAAGATCCTGCAAAAATGGTGCGCTTGATCATACAAGAAATGGAAGACACGTTAGTTGAAGTTCGTTCTTCATCGGCGAAAACTTTAGCTGATAAAAAAGAATTAGCACGTCAAGCAAACCGCTTTGAAGCTGATGCAACTCAATGGCAAGAAAAAGCTGAATTAGCTTTAAGTAAAGGTCGTGATGATTTAGCTCGCGCTGCTCTTATGGAGAAGAAAAAGTCGGTTGAAAATGCTGAGGCACTGCGCGATGAGCTTCAACATGTTGATGAGCATATAAGTAAGTTACAAGATGAAATAACGCAACTGCAAGAAAAACTTGCTGACGCTAAAGCTCGTCAAAAAGCGATTATTATGCGCGAGAAAACTGCGAACTCTCGCTTAAAAGTTAAAAAGAATATTGATAGTGACCGAGTAAACGATGCCTTAAGCCGTTTTGACCGCTATGAACGTAAGATTGATGATATTGAAGCACAGGTTGAGTCGTATGACATGGGTAGTAAGTCGTTAGCAGATGAAATTGCCGATTTAGCATCAGATGAAAAAATTGATGATGAATTAGAGCAATTGAAAGCTAAAATGAAATCTGAGCCAAAAGACAAATAATTAGACGTTAACAGCAGATACCTGAAGTTGGGTGCAAATTAAGGAGAAGTATTGTGGAAGAGATTATTATCGCTCCAGTAATTATATTTATGATAGTAGTAGCACCTATTTGGTTGATATTACATTATCGAAGCAAACGCCAAATTAGTCAGGGCTTTAGTGAAGAAGAATATATTCAACTGTCTGAGTTATCCGAATTAGCAGACAAAATGGCCGACAGAATTAAAACTTTAGAAGCTATTTTAGATGCTGAAACGCCTGAATGGAGAAATAAAGTATGACCAATAAACCCCGAGGTGAGTTATATCGAAATACGAGCCAAGGAAAATTAGCTGGAGTGTGTGCAGGTATTGCAGATTACTTTGGTTGGGAAACTTGGTTAGTACGAATTCTAGTTGTTTCAGGTGTGTTGTTAGGCATGGGTTGGTTCGTTGTTATTTATATTGCGGCCTGGTTCATATTAGACAAAAAAGCGGGTAGCCCCGCTAATGCCAAACGTCATGGTCAACGAAACCCTAGTGGTTATCATGCACAACAAGCAGATAACGCAACACAGGCGCAAGCTAGCCATGAGGAATTTGCTAATGAGTCTATTAAGGTAAAGTCACGAATATGGCAAGCAGGTGAGCCGCCTAAGCAAGCGTTCCATGACATTAGACGTAAATTTAAAACCTTAGAGCGTGAGCTAAGAGTTATTGAACGCTACGTAACATCACCAGAGTTTACGGTTTCAAGAGAAATTAATAAACTTTAATGAAAAGCGGCTTAGCCGCTTTTTTTCTCTCTATTATTTTTCTGCCACTTTATCGGTTTAGCATTAATTAAAATAACTTTTCTTGTTACTAATACCGTTATGTTGCAGATGATAATTGGTAGGGAGCATAAGTAAATTGAGCCATAAAAAATTAGAATTTTAGGAATAATATGTCATCGAAGCAATATGCCTTTTATCGGTAATTCTTAGATAAAGTGCTGTTATCAAATTAGAAAAAACGCTACCATCAAATTGCGCCATATTTCTATTTTTAAGAGAAATATTAGCGAAACAATATCCTATGAATAGAAAGAAATATTAATCCAAACAGTAGCTAAGCATGGCATTGATCAAAAAAATTCAGTTAGATAAGTTTAAACAAAAAGCCAACGATATTCTTAACCGTTCTATTGACCAGCATGTCACTTTAGCGGTAACGGGCTTAAGTCGTAGTGGCAAAACTGCATTCATAACATCAATGGTGAATCAGTTACTTAATGAAGGCAATAACTCACAGCTTAGTTTTTTCAATGTTGTGCACCAGGGACGTTATATTGCTGCTAAACGGGTACCACAAAAACATTTGCATATTTCTCGTTTTGAATATGACGGCGCAATGGACGCACTGTGTCAATCACCAGCAAAATGGCCGGAGCCAACGAGTGGTATTAGTGAATTACGATTAGCGATACGTTATCAGCCAAAAGAGTCTTTGTTAAAATATGCCACGCAAGCAGCAACTTTATATCTTGATATTACCGATTATCCGGGGGAATGGTTACTCGACTTACCTATGTTGTCGCAAACATTTGAAGAATGGTCGCAGCAAATGGCAGAGTTGTTAAAGCAATCACCTCGTGTTGAGCATGCAAAAGAATTTTTAGAAAAAGTACAGTCACTTGACCCATTTGCCGCTGTTGATGAAAATGTATTGGCAGACTTATCGCAAGACTATACGAAGTTACTACTGCACTTTCGTCATCAATTAGGTTTGTCGGTTATTCAGCCCGGCCGATTTATTTTACCGGGAGAGCTAGAAGATGCACCTATTCTACAGTTTTTCCCTTTCCTAGATTTCGATAATATCGATGGCAATGATTATCAAAATGCTAAAGATAATTGCTATATAGGAATGTTGCGTGCGCGTTATATTGAATATAAAGAGCGAGTTATTCGTCGTTTTTATAAAGAGCATTTTATAAATTTCGATCGACAAATTGTATTAGCTGATTGCTTAACACCGCTAAACAATGGCCCAGAAAGTTTTGCTGATCTACAAAATGCCATTGCCATGATCATGAAAAGCTTCCATTACGGACAGTCGAGTTTGCTTTCACGATTATTTTCGCCAAAAATTGATAGATTGCTATTTGCAGCAACCAAAGCCGATCATGTTACTCCTGAACAGCACAACAATTTAGTGTCATTACTAAATAAACTGGTTTATCAAACCAAACAAGCCTTAAATTTCGACAGTATTAAAATGAAAACCTTAGCGTTAGCCTCGGTAAAAGCAACCAAAGTGGGTAAAAGCCAATATCAAGGGAAAAATATTCCGGTAATACAAGGTAGGCAATTAGCTACCGATAAAATAATAACGCTATTTCCTGGCACAGTTCCAGCTGCTATTCCTAATAGTGAGTATTGGCAACAGCAAGCTTTCAATTATATTACCTTTGCACCTGCACAATCTGCTGCTCATGATGAATGTTTAAGTCACTTGCGTATGGATCAAGTGTTACAGTTTCTACTTGGAGATAAATTAAAATGAGTGAGTTAGACGATAAATATCAACAACAAATATTGTTTGATGAAGTCGACTTGACTGATAATTCAATTAAAACTAACACCCCTCAAATCATTGTTGATGATCGTGACTGGTTGCTTGATGAACAACCTGAAAGTGCTAACGAGAATGAAATACTTGAACCAAGCAAGCCGCGTTGGCTTTGGCGTGGTATAGGCGCCTTATTTTCAATTTTAGTTGTTATTGAAGTAGTGCAATTTTTTATTAATGGCTTTACACAATCACCTATTATTTCTGGCTTATATGGTGTTTTACTTGCTGGCTTGTCTATTGTCGCAGGTAGAAGCTTATGGCGTGAACTTTCTGGACTTCGACAATTTAAGCGTCAGCAAGTTGTTCAGCAACAAGCTCTAAATATCACGGCAGGGGAAGGAAATGTTTCTGCGCTCGCTTTTTGTGAAAAAATTTCAGCTAGGCTACCTAGTGACTTGGCAGAATATGATCATAGTAAATGGCATGATTTAGAACTTGAAACGTTTAATGACGCTGAAATAATGAAGCTTTATTCGCGTAACGTACTGTCACAAGTTGACCAAAAAGCCTTAGCTGAAATTGCAAAGTTTTCAACTGAATCAGTAGTACTGGTTGCCCTTAGCCCAATAGCAATTATTGATATGTTAATTATGCTATGGCGAAATCTACGTTTGGTGAACAAAATTTCGGCATTGTATGGCTTAAAGTTGGGCTATTGGAGTCGCGTAAAGTTAATTAAACAAGTTATTTTTAATATGGCTTATGCTGGCGCAAGCGAGCTTGTTGCTGATCTAGGCGCTGATCTACTCGGTGCTGAATTATTAGGAAAGTTATCCGCAAGAATGGCTCAAGGACTAGGTGCGGGCATGTTAACGGCGCGTTTAGGGCTTAAAGCTATGCATATGTGTCGCCCAATCCCATTTGAGGAAGAAGCCCCTAAACTTGGTCAAGTTCGACAAAAAATTGTTAATCAAGTGAAAAATCTCATTGTAGCTAAACGCTAGGTTATTGAAATATATTTTAAAAGTATAAAGCTGTACACTTTCATGTAACACAAATTTTACACTCTCAAAGTCTGTTTGAAAAATAGCCGATTTGAAAGCCGTGCTTTTTCTACCCCTGTTGCCTTAGTATTGAGGCAACAAAATTAACTCAACAATATCAAACTAACTCAACAAATAAATTGATATTAATAAAGTAAGGTTAAGAGCATGGCAAAGGCGACTAAGTACGTTTCTAAAGTTGCAGATGACCGAGGCATTATTGCTTGGTCTGATGAAGAAAATAAAATTTGGCAAGAATTATTAGCCCGTCAATTATCAACAGTTAAAGATACCGCCTGTGACGAGTTTGTTACTGGTCTTGAAAAGTTAAATCTACCAAAAGACAGAGTTCCACAGCTTGAAGAAGTTAGTAAAGTTTTAAGAGCTGAAACCGGTTGGAGCTGTGAACCTGTGCCAGCGTTAATAGGTTTTGGCGAGTTCTTTCGTTTGTTATCTGAAAAGAAGTTTCCAGTTGCGACCTTTATTCGTTCTCGTGAAGAGTTCGACTATTTACAAGAGCCAGATATTTTTCATGAAATATATGGCCACTGTCCGCTATTAACTAACTCATCATTTGCAGATTACACGCAAGCATATGGAAAAATGGGCTTAAATGCTTCGAAAGAAGATCGCGTATTCCTAGCAAGATTGTACTGGTTTACCGTCGAGTTTGGATTGTTAGATACACCAAAAGGGTTACGGGTTTATGGTGGTGGAATATTGTCATCACCAAGCGAAACCGAATATGCACTCAATGATAAAAATGTTGAGCGTAAAACACTCGATGTACTCGATGTACTTAGAACGCAATATCGTATCGATATTCTTCAGCCGGTTTATTTTATGTTATCGAAAGTAAGTGATCTCGATAATATTCGTAAATTAGAAGTAGAAGATATTATGGCATTAGTGGCGCAAGCACGAGAAATTGGCCTGCACCCGCCAAAATTTGAATTAAAATCAACATCAAAAGCAAGTTAAGGGAAATTTTATGAGTGCCGAATTATCAAATCAGCAATGTGAAGCATGTCAGGTTGATGCACCTAAAGTAAGTGATGATGAGTTAGCAACTTTGTTGGCTCAAATTCCTGACTGGGTGCCAGAAGTCAATGACGGTGTCATGATGTTAGAGCGAGAGTATAAATTCAAAAACTATAAATTAGCATGGGCGTTTGCTAATAAAGTATCAGAATTAGCGGAAGAAGAGTTTCATCATCCTGCAATTTTATTGGAGTGGGGCAAAGTAAAAGTTACTTGGTGGACGCATGCTATTAAAGGCCTGCATAAAAATGACTTTATTTGTGCAGCAAAAACAGACCAACTCCTGTAACGTTTTCTTACAACAATAAATACTAGCCTCCTGTTACAGGGGGCTTTTTTTTGTTGTAAAAATTAGTTTACAATAGAGGCATTGAATAAAGTTGTATGCTTGAGGTTATGAAATGCGTTTAGAAATAGGTTGCCAAGACCGAGTAGGTATTGCACAAAATGTTTTGGCAATATTTGTTGAGCGTGGCATTGATTTACGCGGTATTGAATTAAAACAGCCGGGTAAAATTTTTATTAATATTCCTGATCTTGAGTTTTCAGAGCTGCAAGACTTTATGCCGCAATTAAGATTAATTGATGGTGTTGTTGATGTAAAAACCACTCCATATATGCCCTCTGAGCGGGAAAGAAACGAATTCGAAACCTTAGTTAAAACCTTCCCTGACCCATTTATTTCAGTCGACACTAAAGGCCAAGTACGTATGGTTAATAATGTTGCCTCACAAATTATGTGTGAAACAATAGAAAACATCGTTGGTGAGCACGTTAGCACATGGTTAAAAGGTTTTAACTTTACCCGTTGGTTAGATGGCGAAGAAGTTTTAGCACAAACCCGACGAATCAAGTTTCAAGATGATGACTTTGTTGCAGATATTATTCCAATTCATGTTGCAGAGGGTGACGAAGCTCAAGTTCTGGCAGGTGCGGTATTGATTTTGAAATCAGAAGCGAGACTAGGGCAACAAATTAGCGCTTTTAAGAAGGCTAATGATAATAACTTTGCCGGTATTCAAGCAAATAGTAGTGCAATGCGAAAGCTATTACGTGAAGCAAAACGTATGGCTTTACTTGATTCTTCAATGTTAATTGTTGGCGAAACTGGTACCGGTAAAGAATTGCTGGCAAGAGCATGCCACAGTGCTAGCGACAGAGCTGATAAACCATTTATGACCTTAAGCTGTGCTGCCTTACCAGATGATGCTGCAGAAACTGAGTTATTTGGCGTTGGTGCGACCGGAGATGCAAACGCTAAACGTGGTATTTTTGAATCGGCGGATGGTGGCACAATATTTTTTGATGAAGTTGGCGAAATGTCGGCTAAATTGCAAACCAAAGTATTGCGAGTGATACAAGACGGTACCTTTAGACGTATCGACGATGAAAAAGAAATAAAAGTTAATGTACGTATCATTAGTTCGACAAATCGAGACTTGTTGAATATGGTATCTCTCGGTGAGTTTCGTGAAGATTTATATTATCGTTTGAATGTATTAGGACTAAATATTCCATCTGTTAGGGAAAGGCGAGCAGATATTGTACCACTAGCGGAACTTTTTGTTGCTAAGTTTGGTCAACGTATAGGTAAAACGCATATTTCTTTTGATAAAGAATGTCTTGAATTTATTGAACATTATCCATGGCCTGGCAATGTTCGCCAATTAGAGAATGTACTAATTCGTGCTGTTTCCTTGATTGAAGGGAATGTCATAATGACATCGCACTTACAGTTACCTGCTTATACTCGTGAACATGGTTATTTAGAACAAGACTTTGAAGGCACACTAGACGCAGCAGTGAAAAATTTTGAAGCCGATTTACTGCGCAAACTTTATCCTGCCTACCCGAGCACAAGGCAGTTGGCAAAGAAATTAGGCTTAAGCCATACCGCAATAGCAAACAAGTTGCGTGATTACGATATTAATAAAAAAACAGTCAAAATTTAATATGGGTTTTGGCATTGTTCCAATTATTCGAATTATTTGAGAATTTATCATGAAGTTATATGGTTACTGGCGCTCTTCTGCTGCCTATCGCGTTAGAATTGCAATGCATTTAAAGGGGTTAGACTTCGAATCTATTGCTGTGCACTTAGTGAAAGACGGCGGTCAGCAACATCAAGACACTTATACTCAGTTAAATCCGACGCATTTAGTACCTACTTATGTTGATGAAAATGTTACGCTAAACCAGTCATTAGCGATTATTGAGTATTTAGAGGAAATGCACCCTGCGGTGGCAATTTATCCAGTTGATAGTGTGTTAAAGGCTAAGGTTAAAGCGTTAGCACTTGATGTTGCTTGTGAAATCCACCCAGTGAATAATTTACGCGTACAACAATATTTAGTGAAAAATTTAGAGGTTACTCAGGAAAACAAGCTGGCATGGAGCCATCATTGGATGAATGTTGGTTTTGCAGCAATTGAAAAGCAATTGACAGAATCTGCTGGAGAGTATTGTTTTGGTGATGAAGTTACTATGGCTGATATTTGTTTAGTGCCACAAGTGTATAATGCCAATCGCTTTAATCTTGATATGAGCGAATTTCCACAGATCACACGTGTAGTAAGCAATTGTAATAAGCTACCTGCATTTATTGCAGCATTGCCTGAAAATCAGCCCGATGCACAGCTATAAAATGCCAGTGCTAACGCTGTAGTCAACGTTTAGAATATCCGAGATTATTTAATATAAAGGTTATTATGTCATTACAAAATACAGAGCAAAAGCAAACGCCTTGGGGCATTGTTGCGATTATTATTGCCGCGATTATTACATTTGTTATTTATTATTATGTAATTTCAGAGGGTGAAGAGCAAAAGGTTATAGCGCCTATTACGACAGTAGTTGAGCCTGCTCCGTTACCTGAAACACCCATTGAGCCAGAAGTGGCAACGCCTGAAATTATTGAGCCCGATCTCGAACCTGAAGTTGAAGAAGTAGTCGAGCTTGAGCCTGAAATTATATTACCGACATTAGATGAAAGTGACTCTTGGTTTAGTGACAAGTTGGCGAATTTAACTTGGCGTAAAGAACTGTTAAAACTGATGGTGACAGAAGATATGATCCGCCGCTTTGTCGTGTTTACCGATAACTTTAGTCAAGGAACATTAGCTTATGAACATGCACCAGTTGTTGAGCCAACCAGCAAATTTTCTGCAATAGAAGAAAAAGCGCAACAAGGGAGTAAATGGCAATGGGATGAAAGTAATACCCGCCGATTTAGCCTATATGTAGATTTACTACGTTCGATGGACAGTGAAATGTTAGTGCAGTGGTATGTTGAGTTAAAACCGTTAATTGATCAAGCTTATCAAGAATTAGGCTACCCAGATGATGAATTTGGTGATGTTCTTCAAGAAGCCATAAGTAAAGTACTCGATATGGAAATACCAAAAGCATTACCTGAACTTGAACGCCCGAGTGTAATGTATAAATATAAAGACGAATCTCTAGAATCGTTAGATGATGCAGAAAAATTACTACTTCGTTTAGGGAAAGAGAATTTATTGGTGATTAAGTCTGTGATGTTAGAAATTAATGAAAAACTTGCTAGAGTTCGTTAGTTAGAAGCACTTTGATGAATATACCTCATGTTGCACCGTGCATTCCAACACGTAACTATGGCCTTTTGCATAAGTTAGCTAAGCGAATCTTAGCTTTGTGTGGTTGGACAATTAAGGGTGAATTACCAGCTCAGCCGAAGTTTATATTGGCAGTTGCACCTCATACTTCGAATTGGGATTTTTTCGTTGGTATTGCCGTTATGTTTACTTTGCGACTTAAGGTGTCATTCTTAGGGAAGGCTAGTATTTTTCGCTGGCCGGTAAAGTCGATATTAACTGCAATAGGTGGCATAGCTGTCGACAGACGCTCTAGTCACGGTGTGGTAGGGCAAATAGTTAAAAAGATAAAGCAGAACGAAAGCTTTATTTTAGGTTTAGCACCTGAAGGTACACGTAGCAAAACGATAGAATGGAAAACGGGTTTTCTACACATAGCTAAGCAAGCGAATATACCCGTAGTGCCGGCAAGTTTTGATTTTGCTAAAAAAGAAATTTGTTTTCATCCGGCAGTTTATGTTTCGGGTGAAATTTCACAAGAATTAACTGAATTTAAGCAAGTTTTTGCTGATGTTTGTGCAAAAAATCCGCAAGCAGTTTAAATTTACTAACTAGCGCTTGCAACTGAGCATTCGATTAGCGATAATTCGCGCGCTTTAAGGTAATTCCTTAATCGCATCTATGGTGACCCTTTCGGTCCCTTCGCAATGATACTCTGTGAACTCGGCCAGGTCCGGAAGGAAGCAACCGCAGCAGACGACTCATGTGCCGGAGTGTGGCTGATTGGGTTGCCACCCAAATTTTACTAATCAATAACCTACTTCTTTTAAATTATACCTCTAGCGAATTTGCTACATATAATGCTACTTAAGACATTCTCAGCATCTGGCATGTAATCTTCTATATCGCTTTTAATTCTAATTGGTTATGAAAACTAAACTTCTCAGTACTTATTGAATAATACCGATTGGGTTGAACAGGTAGTTTATAAAACTACAGTTACTCATTGAGTAGCTAGTTCTTGCTAGTTCTTGCTAGTTGTTCGACTAAAGAATGACGGGCAGGGGGAACGGTTTAAAGCGGAGGATTAGTAATGCTTACCTTAAAGAAAAGCATTACTTAGTATAAGCTAGGTTAGTTATCTATAATTTTTAGCGTTTAACTATTTTCTTTCATAAACTCTAGCGCTTTTGCTACAGCAACTTTGACATTATTTTCCATTTCAAAGCGTTCAGATGCAGGTAAATAAAAAGCCATATCAACTTCGTGACGGATATAACGTGTTGGAAGTTGATTTAATACAACGCATATTAAATCGGCAATAAACTCACTATCGTATTTTTCCTCTAACTTTAAAGCCGTAAAGTGTTGAGATACTAAGTTTTCGTAATAATTATGAATATCATCAGAAATTTTCATTGGCATGTCTCTTTCGTTATAGAATTATATTACTGTATGGCTAGAGTACTGAAATCAGTGATAGTTTTCATCTGTTAAATGAACAATTAATAAAAATTTTAGTTTATGTTTCGTTAGAATTTTTTGGTTTGTGCAATTTCTCGTTCTAATTTTGAAATAGCTTGCCGACAGCGGCCTAAACGTTGATGTAATGCCAACACTTCTTCTGAAAGGCGGCTACTTTGTTTAGGGTTTGCATGCTGACGTTGCTGTTCTCGTTCGTTAATCATATTTAATAATCGTCGCTCAAACTCATGGGTTTCTTCAAGCTTTTTATGCAAATTGTGACTTGATTGCATGATCGCTTGTGCTGCTTTTTTATATCTGCGAGCTTTTATTGCAACTAATCTATGTTCCGCTTCTTTGTGTATGGTTTTATTGGAATCTAATGCGGTACGTAAGGCAAATATTTGCTGTTCAATTATCTGTAGTCGGCTATGCGCTAAGGTGTTCTTTTTATCTTGTAGCAGTCGAGAAAGCTCACTAGTCTTGTTTTGAATTTCCTTTACATAAGGAAGAAAAAGATCGCTGTGTGTTGAAAATAACGCTTCTGCAAATATGTCATTTTCTTGAATAATCTTATGAGACTTCTCATGCTTATTCATTTCGTCAATATTAGCAGCTTGCTCAGCTAATTGGGTTAAAACATTTTGAATTTTTTGGATGGCTATTTTCATGATAGATTACTTATGTCAGCCAAGCTTGGTAGCCAAGATTGGCCGACATAGCTATAACAACGGTTATAAATACGGGTCGAATAAATTTGCTACCAAATTTTATAGCCCAATGGGCACCAACCCAAGCTCCTATCATAATGAATATTCCCATTGAGATACCAAGCAAAAAGTTTACGTGACCAAGATAGATAAAGGTCAGTAAACTACAAAAATTGCTGACAAAATTAGTAAATCGCGCTAAACCACAACTTAATAATATATCAATTTTGTAAAGTACATTGGATGAGCTAACCCAAAACGCGCCTGTACCAGGGCCTGCAATACCATCGTAAAAACCTAATACAAGACCTTGAATTGTTTGTTTGAGCTTAATGTTAATTGTTTTTTCTGGTAAGCAGTGTTCATCATGAGAGTTTGATTTTGTCACCAGGGTATATACAGCAGTGATAATGATTAATACTGGAATATATTTATCCAAAAATTCCACCGACAAGGAGTTAACAACTACGGTGCCTGTAATTGCACCTATTGCCGTAGCCACTATTGCCCAAAGCCAGTACTTAGGGTTAAAAAGTTTTTTACGATAAAACGCAAATGAGGCGGTACAGGAGCCAAATGAAGCAGCTAACTTATTTGTACCTAGCGCAACATGAGGAGGTAACCCTGAAGTAAGCAATGTCGGTACTGTCAGCATACCGCCACCACCAGCAATGGCGTCAATAAGCCCGGCAATAAAGCCAACGCTACACAACGTTATCCATAAACTTAAATCTAATACTGGGTCAACTACCATAAAATTTAGAGATTAAAAAACAAAAGACAATTATATCACAGCGAATGATTGATTTTATGGATGTTTTTTCGACAATTATCAAGTGATGAAACAATTAGACATAATTTACATAATTGAATATGTTTCTAGGTTTTTCAATCTTGATTGGGAAGCTTGTTTCTTTTTGATTCTTAAGGATTTTTTATGGTGGTTAATTGTGTCAGTCATTTGTTAAAAATTTCGTTAAAATTTTAATGATTCTATCTTGTTGATTTTATTTGTTTAATTTCTTTTAAATGTTTCAGCTTTTGTTAGAGGGGAATTACATAATGTTAAAGTTGTAATCGTTATTTTTTTTGTTACGTATTGATTTTAATGGTTAAATTTTTAGTGTCTTAGTGCTTTTGTTTTAAAGTGTAACCTAGTTGTTTCAGTGAGTAATGAATTGAAATAATTGTAGTTTTTTTATCTTTTCTTGTACGCCTAGTATGTCTCTAAATCGAGGCTTTCTTTGTGGCTTGTTTTTAGCTACCCATATTGAGAATTTCGAAACCAACAGAGCAGTTTAATAGCTCTGAACTTTAGAGCATGAACATCACTTATGTGATGCAGGGAGAATAACATGTATAGAAAGAATAAAATTTCAAAATCGATTTCACTAGCACTTATGTTTAGTGCTAGCTCAGTACTGATGACAGTACCAAGTTTTTCTGCGTTGGCTCAAGAAGATGCTGATGATGTTGAACGTATTGAAGTCACGGGTTCGCGAATTAAACGTACCGATATGGAAACACCAGTTCCTGTTACTGTTATCGGTCGTAGTGATATTTTGGAAATGGGTGCGATAAACGTTGCTGACGTACTAAATACTAGTCCTGTTGCTGTAGCAGGCTCAGATCAATCAAATACCTCTTTTACTAATTCAAGTGTTGGTTTAAATACTACTGCTTTACGTAATTTGCAGGAAGAGCGTACTTTGGTGTTAGTTAACGGCCGCCGTTTTGTTTCTGGTGTGTCACCATCAGTTGGTTATGCCGTAGATTTAAATGCAATTCCAGCAGCGATGATCGAACGTATAGAAATTCTTAAAAGTGCTTCTTCAGCAATTTATGGTACGGATGCGGTAGCAGGTGTTATAAACATCATTACCCGTAAAGATTTCGAAGGTGTTGAAGTTAATGCTCAAACCGGTATTTCTGATGAAAGTGACCGAGAGAAATATGCTATTAATATTACTGCTGGTAATACTTGGGATACTGGTAGCGTAACTATGGCGTTTGGTTACGATGAAGACAAAGGTTTAAAGTCATCAGATCGCGATTTTTCTGCTGTTGATAGAGCAATAATTTTAGATGATAACGGTAATGAAGTTATTGGTGATGTATTTTCATCATTTCCACCACAGGGACGTATAGGTAGTACTGGTAGTGGCTATAATGGCGATGGCACACCTTTCGATGGTGATGCAGGCTTTGATGGTGACAGGTTTAACCGTGCTGCATTTAGGCAATTAGTAACGCCATTAGAGCGGAAATACGTGGCGATGAATTTCAATCAAGAGATTGGTGATAATATTAATTTTTTCACTGAAATGAACTGGAATTCTACAAAAACTAATGACTCTACAATTGAACCATACGCATTAACAGTTCATGACGATATCTGGTTTAATGATCGTGGTGGTAATGGTGGTATGAGTGTCATGTCACCGTTATTGCCTGACTTGTTGCGTGATAATCTTATTGCGGACGGTGTAACCGACTTAAATGAAGTGGGCTTTAGACGCCGTATGGTTGAGTTTGGCCCTCGCTCGACGGATTTAGAGCGTTCAACCATTCGTGTTGCTTCAGGTTTTGATTGGAATATTGATGATAACTGGAATTTGAATACCTACTTTAGCTGGGGACAAACTGATCAAACACAGCAAAATGGTGGACAAGTTAATGTTGAACGAGCAGCTTTTGCGCTTGATGTTGAAGAAACTGCTGATGGTTCATTACAGTGTGTAAATGAGCTTGCTCGTCTTCAAGGTTGTGTACCATTAGATATGTTTGGCGCCGGTACTATTTCAGACGCTGCAGTTGCCTATGTTAAAGCGCCAGCAAAAGTAGCAGGTCGTGTTGAGCAATTTGTTTTTGCTGCTTCAGTTACAGGTGAATTACCGTTTGAACTTTCTGGTGGTAATGTTTCAGTGGCTTTTGGTGCTGAGCATCGATTGGAAAAAGGTGCATTTAGCCCTGGAGATCTTGCACAAACTGGTGCTTCTTCAACTAATAAATCAGATGCTACCAATGGTTCATTCTATAGTAATGATATTTTTGGTGAAGCAATATTGCCGATTACAGATGATTTAGAGCTTGATTTAGCGGTACGCCTTTCAGATCATGAAATTGTTGGAGACGCAACGACATGGAACGTTGGTATGCAATATCAACCTACTGATGAGTTGATGTTTAGAGCGTCGGCAGCAACAGCTATTCGTAACCCAAACGTTGCTGATTTATTTGGTGGTCGTGGAGAAACCTTTGCTGGCGTTACTGACCCATGTAACGGTATTACAGCAGCTTCAACCTCTCAAGAAGCCATTAACTGTTTGTCAATTCCAAGTATTGCTGCTCGAGTTGCAGCTGAAGGAGCATTTGAGCTAACACAAATCGAGGCTCAAAGTACCGGTGGTACGATTGGTGGTAGTCCAGATATTCAGGAAGAAACAGCTGATACGTGGAGTGCAGGTGTTGTATGGCAGATTATGGATGGTTTGTCGATGACAGTGGATTACTATGACATCTCGATTGAAGATGCAATTGCCACTACCAGTCGAACTACCGTGCTAAATCGCTGTTTTGCTGTTTCAGCATCAGAGTTTTCTGCAACATGTAACGGTGCAACGGTTCGTGACGCAAATGGTGCGCTAACTGAAGTTGACTCTGGCACAAGCAATGAAAATAATATCGAAACATCAGGCATTGATATTGAATTTAATTACACTGCAGAGTTTGGCCCTGGCACATTTAAAGCAGATCTTATTTGGAACCATACTCGTGAATGGGTACAAACAGCAATTGAAGACGGTAGTTCCGTTGATTTTGCTGGCGAAGTATTAAACCCTGACAATCGAGCTAACCTAAATATGAATTATGCTTTAGAAGATATTTCATTTTCTTGGAGGATACGTTATTGGGAAGAATCAGTTGATTCAGTAGAAGGCGATAATTTTAACTTTACTGATTTCGAACCACTTGCAGAGTCAAATGTTTATCCTTCAATGGTATATCACGATATTTCGGCAAACTATCATATGACTGATAATACTGAATTTAGTTTTAATGTTCGTAACTTGTTTGACAAACAACCGCCGTTTGCAGGCCAAGGACATGATAAAGGTGGTACTGGTATTAACACTGTATCTGAGGCGTTTGATGTTACAGGGCGGTACTTCCAAGCAAGTGTTACTACAAAGTTCTAAATAAAGTGATATAACTTTAGAACTTGGTAATAAGCATATCAAGCTCCTTTAAAATAGCTCCTTCATTATGAAGGAGCTATTTTTATTTAAAAATAAAAATGATAGATATTCGTCGGTGAGATTGCAGCTTTTAAAGTTAGTTTTATAAGTGCTGCTTTGCCAATTTATAGTCACCTTACTCCAACTAAAATAATGATATTTTTACTCTTTATCTGTAAGTACACGGAATACCCGAAAACGTACTTATATTAGACTGCCTCAATAGCTACCTTTCCTAATAAGTTAAGTAAAATTTTCAATATAATTTTAACTCGTTGTACTTTTTTTGAGCTAATAATTGGAAAATATCAACTAGTAGTTAGTAAAGAGATTTTAAGATGCTTGTTAACATCCAGATTAATCAAATTTAATTAATTAGTTTTAATGACTAAATTAAATACAAGTAGAACCTTAATAACTGTCTGCTTATGTTTACATATAAAGCGAAATTCGTATGAATTTGCCTTATAGCATGTAAAAAAGTTTATTTTTTTATATTAATTATTTTGTTACATATTCCTTTTTTTCATGTTTTTAAAAAAAAACACTTTCTTTTAAGTTTTTGTATTTATTGGTTTTTGTGTTTTGTTTGCATTGACGAAAAATTACGTATTATTTAGGTGTGACAAGACTGACCAATTAAATGTTAATCGTGTTATCTTTTTTAGTGTTTTTAAGTTTTTGTTTTTGTTGTTTATTTTTGTTTTTGTGGTTGCTATCTACATAGTAGGTGTAACTTGTTGGAACAAAACGTAACTAATTGTGTTGACCCGTTAACAATTTTAAGTTTAATATCTAGGTCGATAGATTAAGGTCTACGACCAAAAATAAAAACAAACAAGGCAAAATAGCCTTGATTTTAAACACTAGAGTCACGAAAGTGATCCAGGGAGTAAATATGTATAGCAATAGCAAAATCGCTAAAGCTGTTCGCGTTGCCATGATGTTCGGCGCAGGTACAGCGACAGCAATCTCAGCACCAGCATTTTCAGCTGAAGAAGAAAGTGCAAAAGAAGGCGTTGAGCGCATCGAAGTAACAGGTTCACGTATTAGACGTGCAGATGTTGAGGGTGCAAACCCTGTTTCCGTAATGACTGCAATTGAAATTGAAAAGTTTGGTATTACGTCTATTGGTGATGTTCTTCAATCTATTCCATCTGCGGGTTCTGCAATCAACACTAACAGTAACAACGGTGGTAATGGTTCAACTACACTTAACATTCGTGGTGTTGGCTCAAATCGTACGTTAGTATTAATTAATGGCCGTCGTCTTGCTACTACCTTAGGTGGTTCAGTAGATTTAAATAACATCCCATCTTCAATTATTGAACGTATTGAAGTACTAAAAGATGGTGCTTCAGCTATTTATGGTTCTGATGCCGTAGCTGGTGTTGTTAACATCATCACTCGTAAAGATTTTGAAGGTGTTCATGCTTCAGCGTATAAAGGTGAGTATGACGAAGGTGATGGCGGTAAAGAGTCTTATGACTTAGGTTTCGGTGTTGCTAATGATAAAGGCAATGTATACTTCAACGTAAGTTACGTTAAAGAAGAAGCAACATTTGCTGGTGATCGTGATATATCATCAGTGCCTGTATATGGCACTGATCCAGGATATGATGGTTCATCAGGTACGCCTCTAGGTCGCTTTATGTTTTTCGACCAAGATGGATTACAAAATCATACAACTGACGGTAACGGTAATTTAGCTCCTTGGGTAGAACCAGATAGTCGTTTCAACTACGCACCGTTTAACTACTTATCAACACCTCAAGAGCGTGTAAATTTATATACACAAGCAAACTATGAGTTGAGTGATACAGTGCGTGTTAACGCAGAAGTTATGTACGGTAACCGTAAATCATCTCAACTTTTAGCTCCAACTCCTTTATTTTTCGGTTCAGCGTTCGGTGACACAGGTTTCACTATTTCAGCGAATAACCCTTGGAACCCAACGGGCATGGATTTAACTACTGACAGCGCTGTAGGTGATGAAGGTAATTTATTCTTAGTTGGCCGTCGTATGTTTGAAGCTGGTTTCCGTAAATTTAACCAAGATGTTGACCACTTCCAATTTAACGGTGGTTTTGAAGGTGAATTTGAAATTGGCGAAAGAGTATTTTACTGGGATGCTAACTACGTTTATTCTCGCACTCAACAAAACTCAATTACAGATGGTCTATTAAACATGGATCGTGTGAAGTTAGCTATTGGTGACCCAGCTGATTGTGTAGCTCCTTGTACTCCGTTGAACTTATTCGGTGGTGCTACTGGTATCGGTGAAGGCACAATGACGCAGGAAATGATTGATTATATCACTTTCACTGCACAAGACGCATTAGAGTCTGAGCTTAAAGGTTATACATTAAACATCTCGGGTGATTTGCTTGAGTTACCTGCCGGTATGTCTGGTTTTGCTGCTGGTTGGGAAAAACGTTGGTTATCAGGCTCTGATCAACCTGATGCTCTAATTGCTGCAGGAATTACTTCTGGTAACTCTCGTCAACCTACATCAGGTGCTTATAGTGTTGAAGAGTACTTCTTAGAGCTAGCTATTCCATTAGTTGCAGATGTAGCTATGGTACAAAGTTTAGATCTTGAATTAGCAACACGTTACTCTGATTACAGTAACTTTGGTGATACGACTAACTCTAAAATTGGTTTGAAATGGCGTGTAAACGACGAATTACTACTTCGTGGTACTTGGTCTGAAGCATTCCGTGCTCCTTCTATTTCAGAGTTGTTCTCTGGTAATGGTGATGGTTTCCCTGCACTTACCGATCCATGTAATGGTGGTGGTGGTAGTAAACCTGGTTGTGCTGGCGTACCTGATAACTATCAGCAACCTAACGCGCAAATTCGTATAACTACAGGTGGTAACCCAGATCTACAACCTGAAGAAGCTGAAACATTCACTTACGGTTTTGTATACAGCCCTGAGTGGGTTGAAGGACTATCTGTAACGTTTGATGTATTTGATATTGAAATTGATGGTGCCGTTTCTACAACAGGTGCACAAACAATATTAAATGCATGTGCTGAAACAGGTACAACTTTCTGTAACCTTATCAAGCGTACCGCGGGTGGTAGTGTTGAAGATTTATTCAATGGTTTTGTTAACTTAGGTGGTCAAACTACCTCTGGTTTTGACACAGAAATTGATTATAACTTCGAAACTGAGTTCGGCGACTTCAATTTTGGTATGGATTTAACATATATTGATGAACGTACGGTTATCAGTGTAGATCCGGTAACAGATACTTCTGTTAGCTTTAACGAAGCTGGCAAAGCTTTTGACCGTGATGTTGTACCACGTGTTCGTTCAAACATCAGCTTAGGTTGGACAAATGGTGACTGGTCTGCAAACTACTTAGTTCGTTATATCGGCAAAACTGTTGAAGAATGTGATTTCGAAGATGATGCTGATTCAGCTGGCGTATTATACGAAGACAAACTTTGTAGTAACCCAGGAGTTTCATCATTTAATGAAGACGGTGATTTAGTTAAAGAAAGTACTAATAAACTGAAAGCTATGGCTTATCATGATGTTTCTGTTACTTACTTTGTAACGGACGACATTAAAGTAACTGCTGGTGTAAACAACTTGTGGGATACTGATCCTCGCGTTTCTTACACAACATTTGCGAACAGCTTTGATCCATCTATGTATGAAATCCCAGGCCGTTTCCCTTATGTACGCGTAAGTACTAAGTTCTAATAAAACTTTATTAGGATTAAATCGAAAAGCCTCTTTATAGAGGCTTTTTTTTGCTCTAAATACTTTCAGATATTGTTATTTTTAGTTTTCAAGCTGAAGCTAGTGATATGAATTCTTTATTGAAACCACTTGTATTCACGTTAAAAGTTTTGTAGATTAAATGTTTATAAATTGTTAATGATAAAAGGGACGTAACGTGAAAAATAAAATGGGATTGACACTATTAACCGCAGGGTTATTTTTAACTGTCGGTTGCTCATCTACTAATAGCGCAGATAAAAAAGAAATTAGAGAAGATGTTCAAATTGCTATGAACGAGTCTGGTTATCGTTGTGAAAAAACCTATAGTGTTGGTAGTAATATCAAGAAAAAAAGATGTAGTACTAAAAGAATGCGTGATAGACAACGTGAAGCTGCTGTAAAATCAATGGAAGCAGGTCAAGGTGGACACGCTACAACCGGTGGTGACCTCTAATAAGCTCTGCTTTAAATGGGGACTTTAATGTCGAGCTTGCTCGACATTTTGCTTTTAGTAACCTTCTAATATAGTATGCTGAATCTCTTAAATTATTTTAGCTTTTAAAAATGATTGACCAGGAACAACAGCTTAATTTGTATGTGAAGAATAACCGTCTTATCGATGCTAAAAATTTATCACATAAAATCCTAGAGCAACATCCAAATAGCACAATTGCTCATCAAACTCTTATTCAGTTTTACTTTAATACTCGCGATTTAGTGCGGTGTATACAGCAATGCTCGAAACTGCTCATTGCTTCTCCAAATGATTTATGTGCACTTAAATTTGAAATTTTGAGCTATATAGAGCAAAAAGAATTTTTATTGGCACGACAGAAAGTTGATATTGCTTTAAAACGTTATGGCAGCAACATTGAATTGTTCTTGTTACAGGCGGAAGCATGTGTGTGCCAACAGGAATATGAAGTGGCATTAGATGCATATAAAAAATTACATGATTTTAATCCGTTATTTTTTACCTCTAAAACATTAATAGAAAAAGCCAGTTTCCGGCAACACTTTAGTAACGTAAGCAATCTTTTGAAGCGTGATGCACATCAAAAAATGCAACCATTTCTTGGTAAGAGCAAGAGAATTGATCGGGCCATAAATTGCTTTTTTGGCCTTGAACAATATACATCAAATTCAGAGTTGCAAAAGGGTAGCTTTTTTAATGTTCCTCAGTTGCTAGCTAAGCCATTTTATCAAGTTGATGAAATTCCCGAATTGCGGGCATTACTCGATAACTTAACAACTAATATGGCGTCATTAAAACAAGTATTGAAAGATGTTAAAAGAGAGAACTATATAGAGACTATTGATACCAAAACAACAAAGCAGGATTGGGTGCTACTGTCCAAAAAGTGGCAATCAATACACTTATTAAAAGCAGGTAAAGAATGTAAAGTAAATTCAGAAATGGAGAAAATCCAAAAAATCTTTGCCGCGGATGTGATCGCTAATTGTCCTCCACACGCACCTGAAGCATTTATTTCTATATTACCGGCAAATACTAAAATTCCGCCACATTATGGTCTTTCGAATGTTAAATTAACGGTTCATTTACCAATAGATGTTGATTCCAAAAGCTCAATAACGGTAGGCGGAGAAAGGAAAACTTGGCATCATGACGGAGTACTGGTGTTTGATGATAGCTTTTTGCATTCGGCAGAAAATCACTCAGAAAATGCTAGAGCGGTCCTTATTTTTGATATTTGGCATCCTGATCTCAGTGAAGTAGAAAAAGAAGCCATTAGGGAATTTATGTTGATATATGATCGTTGGAGTAAGATTTTTTCTTCACTGTCGAAAGCGGTTCAGTTAGCACTAAAATAATCTGAACTTTTTGTACAGTGACATGTTATTTTTAGTTTCAGATAGACTGCTTGAATAAAGTAGTTAATTAATTTAATTCAAGCAGTCTACGCGATAATTATAAACAACTTGTTACAAAGTCCATTTGTGCTCGCAACGCTCTTCTAGCCGATTTGAGCCAACGCCCTTCTTAGCACGACAAACTAACCCTTTGGCTTTTGCGCCGTATTTGCTTTTATATACTTCAATTTCTTTCTCAAGTGCCTGCTGGGCATTTTCTGGAATATACTTTGCTAGTCTCTTCTTCATGGTGACCCAATCAGTGTTACGCTGCTCTAGTGCTAAATTAAGCCAAACCCATGCTTTTGCTACGTCTTGCTCTGTTCCTTGCCCTTGTAAATACATCGTTGATAAATAGAATTGCGACTCTTTATGACCCCACCTTGCTGTATTTGATAACTTCTCATATGCACTTTCAAAATTCTTGGCATTAAGTGAATGCAATGCAGAATCTATTTTCTGTAAATAATGACTTTTTAGTCTTGGCATGTCGTCGTACTCGCTAGTAACTAGTTCGTTAGCGGCTGCCGGTGACGTTGATATAGCTAAAACCAACAGCACAACATATTTTGTAGCTTGTAACATAATAACTTCCTTTTAATTTTTTGATAATTTTAGTTTTGACCAAATTAATTACAAGCAAGATTATGTAAATAAATATGTAAACAGAAAGATATTTATTTGTAATTATTTTCCTTCTGTAGGAGAGGGAGTAATTATAATAATGTGGACTATTTCTATAACATAACCTTTAGAAGTACCGTGTGATTCTTAGAGAGACTATTTGTTTGCTATATTTTCCGATATTACTTATTGCGGCGATTAGGAGAATTAACATTTTATTTAAAGATTATTTTGGAACAAATTAATTGTTAGATTGTAAAAAGGTTGAGGAATTAGTAGTGAATTTGTTAGCTTGTAACAAATTAATTGAAAATGTTTTTGGTATTTTGCTTATCTCTTTGTTTTGTAGACCTTTTATTTTAACCGACTTTTTTTTGTTGATATCAGGTTTTTTGTTTTAATTGCTTGATTGTCCTTGTTTTTTTTTGCTTTTCTCAAGTGCTTTTACTTCCCCCTTAAATATTTTTCTTCTTGTTACAAATGGTTGTACTGAGGCTTGAGTTACGATATCTCATGTTTGTATAACAAATTGTTTTTATTGTTTTATTTTTCATTTTGTTATGTGTTTAATATTTTTTCTGCTTGTGACCGTTTTGACTCGTTTACAAGGCGACGTTTAATATCTTGGCATCTTTTATCGGGATAACCGCTAAAAAAATAAAAGACAAAATAGTCTTAAAATCAATATATTAAAACAAAAACGAAGTTCATAAGTGGGCTCAGGAGTGAATATGTTAAACAGAAGTAAAGCAGCAAAAGCAGTAAGCCTTGCCATGTTAGTAGGTGTTGGTGCATCAGCACCTACTACATCAGTATATGCCGCAGACCAAGCAGCAAAAAGTGTAGAGCGTATTGAAGTAACAGGCTCTCGCATTAAACGCGCAGATATGGAAACTGCAAGCCCTGTAACGGTAATTGACGCTTCAGCAATCTTAGCGACTGGTGCAACATCAATTGATGGTGTTTTACAAAGCATGACTGCTGCTGGTGGGGCAATGACTAACCCTGGTATTAATAATGGCTCAGGTGGTAACGCTCGTGTTAACTTACGTGGTTTAGGCGCAGCACGAACTTTAGTACTTGTAAACGGTCGTCGTATGATTTCTTCTGGAACTGGTGCAGCGTCTTCTGTTGATTTAAACACAATCCCTGTTTCTATGATTCAACGTATTGAAGTACTTAAAGATGGTGCTTCAGCTGTATACGGAACTGATGCCGTTGCGGGCGTTGTAAACGTAATCTTAAAGCGTGACTACGAAGGTTTTGAAATGAACATTCAAACAGGCATGTCTGGCGAAAATGATGCAAATGAGTCTAGTATTGATTTTACTTTAGGTGGTTCGTCTGACAAAGGTAATATCGTCGTTGGTGTCCAATATACTGACCGTGGTGAAGCGAGTCAGGCAGACCGTGACTTTTCGAAGTGTCCAATTGCTGAAGGTGATGACGGCCTATTTTGTGCTGGTAGTGTTTATGCTGAGGGTGGACATATTTGGGGTGACACAGCGGATTTAAGTGGCCGTGGCGGCGAATATCACGACTTCGTTTATTCAGGTGATGATAATGATCGCTTTAACTACTCGAAAGACAGTTACTTATTTACACCTATGCAACGTTTAAACCTTACTGTAAATGGTAGTTATGAGTTATCTGACGATTTAATGTTTTTTACAGAAGCAATGTACACAAAACGTTGGTCTGAGCAACAAATGGCACCACAACCTATTTGGAATAGCGAAGCTTGGGTTTACGATTCATCTTGGATGAATAAAGAATTATTGAACCATGGTATTGTTGATGGCGAAGAGCTAGATTATGGTCGTCGTATGTCAGATACAGGTACACGTGACTTCTCACAAGTTGTTGATACCGTACGTATCGTTTTAGGTCTAGAAGGTGAGTTAGAAAATGGCTTTGCTTGGGATCTATCTTATAACAAAGGCCGTAACGATTCTGTAGATAAACTTTCTAACCTACACAATATTGGCGCAATTAACGATGCTGTGCAAAACAAAGAGTTTGACCCATTTACGCAATCTTCTTGGACTGGCGACTCAATAGCACCATTTATTTATACCGAGTTAAACTCTGGTGGTAGTGAAATGGATATTTTTGCTGCTTCATTATCTGGCGAGTTAATGGAAGTACCAGCTGGTGTTATCGGTTTTGCAGCAGGTTATGAGCATCGTTTAGAGTCAGCATACTACACTCCCGACTCTTTAACAGCACAAGGTATGGCTAACGATCCACGTGTTGAACCAACTTCAGGATCATTTAACGTTAATGAAGCATACCTAGAGCTTGCAATTCCATTGCTAGACGATATGCCATTCGCTGAACACGTAGAGCTTAGTACTGCAGTGCGTTACTTTGACTACAATACATTTGGTAGCGATAATACATGGAAGCTAGGTTTAACATGGAAAATGAATGACCAAGTAATGCTTCGTGGTGTGGCTTCAACAGCCTTTAGAGCACCAACAGTAGATGAGTTATTTGGTGGTGAATCACCGTCATTTAATCAAATTACACACCCTGCATCAGCACATACCCAAGCAGAAGTAACTGTAGGTGGTAATGCTCTTCTTACGCCTGAAGAAGCTGATATCATGACGGTTGGTGTAGTATTAGAGCCTGTATTTGTTCCTGGACTATCAATTACCTTAGACTATTATGATATTGAAATTACTAATGCTATTGGTTCTGTAGATAATAACTACATCGCAAACCTGTGTATGGATGCTGATGGTAATAATATCAACAATGATTCTGCCGTGTGTCAATCTGCAAATATTTCAATCGATGGCACAGGTCGTATTGCATTTAACAACGGTTTACAAAATATCGGTGGTCAATCTACTGCAGGTTATGACTTCAATGCTACTTATGCATTTGAAACTGCTGGCTTGGACTGGCGTGTTAGCTTAGATACTTCTGTATTAGATCACTTTGAAGAGTCAGACCAAGATGGCAATATCATTGATTACACTGGCTTTGTTACTTCTGGTAGCGGTGCTTATGCAGATATTAAGTCTAATTTAACTGTGAATGTAAAAGGCGATAGTTGGGAAGCAACTTATGAAGGGCGCTACATTGACGGCATGGACTCTTTATCATGTGACAAAGACCCTGCAAGCTGCTACGCGCCAACAGTAGGTTCTGTCGTATATCATGATTTATCAGGTGCTTATTTTTACAATGAAAATATTACATTCTCTGGCGGTGTAAATAATTTATTTGATAAGCAACCTCCATACTACTCAGGTAACAACGACTCAAATACTGACCCGTATACTTATGATGTGTTAGGTCGTTACTTCTTCGTAAAGGCTAACGTTAAGTTTTAATTGCTAGACTTTACTAAAAGTAATCAATAATTATAAAGCCAGTCGATTGACTGGCTTTTTCATTTTTATATTTTAAAAAGCTGAAAGTGAACACTTTACTTATTGAGGGTAGTTAATATCACCATTTCAAGAGGCATAAATATAAATAATTGTTTATACAATTTTTATATTGTTTATTAACTCACCAATTAATGTTTTTTCTCAGTATAAATTGTAAATATTATTGACTTACTACGAAAGAGTTAGTAAAACATACTCAGCATATATTTTTACAATTAGAAGGAATGTTTGTAATAGCGAAAATTAACGATAATATTTGTTATCAACTGAATATTGTGTTTAATTCTCGTTACAAAAAAGTTTATTTACCTATATATAGGTAAAATAGGCTGTCTTTTTAATGTACTTAGTTGACAGCATCGCTGTCGTCTGGGAATATTGCATGGTTTTATTCTAGAGAAATTAAAACTTAAAATGGCAGATTATTAAATTTGCGTTAACAATAAGCTTGTTATCAAAATTCAATAGCAATTGGTTGGGAACTATGTCCAAATTAAGCAAGAAAAGCCTTATCGCTTCGACGATTATTGGCGCACTAGCATTTTCAGCGAGTAATATCGCTGCAGCAGATGCATTAACAGATCTACAAAAAGCAGAAGCTCAAATTTTTAAAGCTTCAAGCAAATCACAAAGCAAAATCGACAATATTTACGAGCAAACTCAAGAGCTATTAGCTGAGTACCGTAATACAGTTGATGAAGCTGATGTTCTTAAAGGTTATAACGATCACGTACAACTTATGGTTGATGATCAAAAAGCTAATATTAAATCATTAGAAGATCAAATTGGTGGTATCGATAAAACCAAGCAAGGTGTTGTACCATTAATGTACAAAATGATTGATACCCTAGAAAAGTTCGTTGATCTTGATGTTCCTATGAACATCGAAGCTCGTAAAGAGCGTATTGCTGGTTTACGTAATATCATGGGCGATTCGGACGTTTCAGTTTCTGAACAGTTTCGCTTAGTACTTGAAGCTTACGAAATTGAAGCCAACTACGGTACTGTTTTTGCTGCGTACCAAGCTGAATTAGATCTAGGTGACCGCATGGTTACTGCTGATTTCCTTCATATGGGACGTATCTCATTTGTTGCACAATCTCTTGATATGAAAAATGCTTGGGTTTGGAATAATGAAAGCCGTGCATGGGAAGCTTTAGGGGATGAATACTTAAAACCAGTTACTGATGCTATTCGTATGGCTCGTAAGCAACTTCCACCTGATCTAGCTAAACTTCCAGTATTTGCAGCAGGAGCAAAATAATGAAAAAAGTAATTAACTTTGTATTACTTGCTGCTTCAATGACAGTAGCAACTTCAGCGTCAGCGAATCAATTAGATGATTTACTAAAGCAAGTTAAAGCTGATCGTATTTCCGAAGCTAAAATTGACAAGCAACGTGAAGCTGAATTCATGTCGGCTCGCTCTGACAAGCAATCTTTACTTAATAAAGCGAAGAAAGAATTAGCGAATCAACAAGCACGTAACAAGCGTTTAACTAAAGAATATGCTGCTAACGAAATTACCTTGGCACAAAAAGCTGTTGAATTAGATAACGCTAAAGGTACGTTAGGCGAAATGTTTGGTGTGAGTCGTGCTGCTGCCGCTAATGCATACGGTGCTATTGCAACATCAATTGTTTCAGCTGAATACCCAGGACGTGGTGAAGTGTTAGACGTAATTGCTAACTCAAAAGCTATTCCTGAATTAGAACAACTTGAAGAGTTATGGTTTGCACTGCAAACTGAAATGACGCAATCAGGTGAAATTTCTAAGTTTACCGCTGAAGTAACTAACTTAGATGGTTCAAAGTCAACAGAAGAAGTTACCCGTATTGGTACGTTTAACTTAGTATCTGAAAATGGCTATTTAACGTATAATGACGAAGTTGCTCAAGTTCAGCCTCTAGCTAAACAGCCTGCTGGCTACATTGCCGGTGCAGCAGCATCATTCTTTGGTGAAACCTCTGGTTACTCTCCTTTTTATGTTGATCCTTCACGTGGCGCAATCTTAACGCTTGAAACACGTAAGAAAACCTTAATGGAATTCTACCATGAAGGTAAAGACGTTGGTTATGCAATCACTGTTTTACTTATCATTGGTTTAATCATTGCTATTGAACGTATGATTGTTCTAAGTGCGATGAGTGCTAAAATCCGTTCTCAAGAGAAGAATCTTGATCAACCGAACGAGAATAACCCTCTTGGCCGCTTATTGAAAGTTTACTTTGATAACAAGTCGGTTGATGCTGAAACGCTTGAGCTTAAGCTAGATGAAGCAATATTACGTGAAACACCTAAAGTTGACCGTGGTATTAACTTAATAAAGATGTTCGCAGCTATTGCTCCTCTAATGGGTCTATTAGGTACGGTTATCGGTATGATTATGACCTTCCAAACTATTACATTATTTGGTACAGGTGACCCGAAAATTATGGCGGGTAACATCTCACTAGCGCTAGTTACAACTGCTTTAGGTCTGATTTGTGCATTACCACTTATCTTAGTACACAGTATTGTTGCAAGTAAGAGTAAATCTGTATTACAAAAATTAGACGAGCAAAGCGCTGGCTTAATCGCTGCGATTGCAGAGAAGGAGTCTAAATAATGTTATTCCTGATAGAGCTTTGGGAATCTGTCAGGAGTTTTATTGCGACTGGCGGTGACGTACTATACGTTGTTGCCTTCGCACTCTTATTGATGTGGATAATGATGATAGAGCGTTATTGGTTTCTATCTAATGTGTATCCAAAAATGAAAGACGATATTGTCGGACGTTGGGATGCCCGAGAAGATACTACTTCTTGGTATGCACATCGAATTAGAGATACTTGGATCTCCGAAGCGACAGAACTACTAGAGCAACGTATGCTCACAATTAGAACCTTAGTGGCAATGTGTCCACTTATTGGACTACTTGGAACCGTAACCGGCATGATCGGTGTGTTTGAAGTTATGGCACAACAAGGTACAGGTAATCCGCGTCTGATGGCGTCTGGTATATCAATGGCAACAATCCCGACAATGGCGGGTATGGTTGCTGCATTATCAGGGGTGTTTTTCAGTTCAAGGTTAGACGCTAAAGTTAAACTAGCAAAGGCTAAACTGGTTGACAGTTTACCTCATCACTAGAGAGATATTCGAATGGCACGTAAACGTATTCGTGAAGACGAAGAAGCAGCAATAGATATGACACCGATGCTTGACATCGTATTTATCATGTTGATTTTCTTCATCGTAACTACTTCTTTTGTTAAAGAAGCTGGTATTGAAGTTAATAAGCCAAAAGCGGCAAATCAATCTAAACAAAAATCAGCTAATATCTTTATTGCAGTTAAAGATACTGGTGAAATTTGGTTAGATAAACGTCGTGTAGATGTTGAACGCGTTGCGGCTAACATTGAGAAATTATTAGCTGAGCAACCTACTGATGTTGTAATCATTCAAGCTGACAAAGACGCAAAACATGGCGTTGTTGTTAAAGTAATGGATGCAATTAAAGAAGCGGGCATAGATAGAATTTCTATTGCTGCAGCTAAGGGGTAGTTTATGGTTCGCTTTTTAGTATCTATACTACTAGGCGCCGCCGTAACTTTTGCACTATTTTCTTTTATGGCATTTCTTGTCTCTAGCGGTGATAGAGTTAAAGAAGAGCAATTAGATAATATTATTGTTGAAGTTAATACGACGCCACCTAAATCAGCAGCTGAGAGGCGCCAGCGTGTGCCACCTCCGCCGCCGCCGCCGCCAAAAACGCCACCTAAGCCTCAAGCGCCTGAGCCTGAGACAAATAGTAACAACGGTGGACTAACGTTTAATATGCCGGGCGTACAATTAGCCGGTGCTAATGCGGGTATTTCTGCTCCTGGAGCAGGTTTTGGTCGCGATGGTGATGCGACGCCAATCGTACGTATTGAACCTAAGTATCCAATACAAGCGGCTCGAGATGGTAAAGAGGGCTGGGTTAAGCTTTCATTTACTATCAATGAAATTGGCGGTGTTGAAGATGTTAAAGTTATTGAAGCTCAACCTAAACGAATCTTTAACAAAGAAGCTAAACGAGCTTTACGTAAGTGGAAGTACAAACCAAAAGTTGTTGATGGTAAATCAATGAGACAACCGGGTTTAACTGTACAACTAGACTTTAAAATGGACGGAGGAAATTAATAATGAATAAGATATTTTCATCTTTACTGTTAATTGTTTCAGTTGTTCTTATTCAGCTACCTGTTGCTAGCAATGTTGCGGCAGCTGGTGCTGAAAAGTCTGAAAAACCAAAACGTAAAACGCAACTCGTTGGCCCTAGTGTTGGTAAAAAAGTGGGGAAAGCATTTGAACTTTACTCAGTTGACGACATTCCAGGTGCGCTTGCTATTTTATTAGACATTGATGCTAATAAAGAGTTTGATAAAGCTTATGTTGCTCGTTTCATTGCGGTAATGTACGCCACTATGGGTAATGAAGAAGCTAAGGCTATTCAATACCTTAAAGCAGCTGTCGAACCAGATATTCTTAATGAAGTTGAGCACGGTGAAGGCTTAAAGTTATTAGCAGATCTTCAGATGCAAACCAAAGATTACAAGGGTGCATTAAAGAACTATAAAGCTTGGATGGACTTTACTGGTAAGTCAGATGGTGATACTTGGACTAAGATTGCAAATGCACATTATGCATTAAAACAGTTAGATAAAATGATTGTTCCTGCAGATAATGCGATTGCGGCCTATGGCGACAAACACAATAAAAATCCATATATTTTAAAAATTACTTCATATTATGAAAGTAAAAAATATAAGAAAGCGGTAAATGTGTTGGAAACCGTAGTTCAAATATTCCCAGAAGATAAAACTTGGTGGACTCAGCTAGGTATGTTTTACCTTTTGATTGAAGATTATAAGAGAGGCTTAGAGACTTTAGATCTTGCTTATAAGCAAGGCTTTCTTGAAAAAGAATCTGAAATCAAGACTTTAGCAAGTTTATATTCTCAAAACGAAGTGCCATACAAAGCTGCAATAATACTAGAAAAGAATATTGACTCTGGTTTGGTACAGCGTGATGATAAAAACTTATCTTCATTAGCAAATGCTTGGCATGCTGCGCAGCACATTGATAAAGCTGCAAAGTATTATGGTGAGCTCGCTAAAATGACTAATCTTGCAAAGCATTACAGCAAACAAGGTATGTTATTGAAGCAAGATGAACAATTTAAGACTGCAATTGTAGCCTTAAATAAAGCGTTGGAGCTTGGTGTTAAAAATGAAGGTAAACTTCATATGAGCATCGCAGAGTCGCACTTTTATTTAGAGCAATATAAGCAAGCCTACAAAGCGATTAATTTAGCAATGAAAGATCCAAAAACTCGCAAAACTGCGAAAAGTTGGGTTAGCTTTATTAAAGATACTGCACAGCGCAAGAAAGTTTCTATCTAGAAATATTTATTTGTGATGTTTAAAAACCAGCCTTATGGCTGGTTTTTTTTGCTCGTACAAAGTACAAATTTACTTTAATAACTTCCACTTACATTTAGTTTGCATACTTCTCCCGTCTGAAAAGTTTGATCTAGATCAAATAATGCTGTTCAAAATAGAGTTTTTGGTCTACAATCCGCGCCGTTAATTTGTTGTAGGAATATTAATCATGTCAGAAGAAAACTTTAAAGATAGCTCATCAAAACGTCACCTATTCGCCGCAGTTTTAGCTATGTTTGCCGCACCGTTATTGCCAATGTTAGCAGGCTGGTTTACAGTACTTGCAAGTTAAATTTTAGAGAAACTCCCTTCGAAATGCATATTCTCGTTGTTGATGATAAAGAAGTTATATTAACAAGCTTAAAAGAAACTTTAACCGCACATGGTCATCAAGTTGACACGGCTTGCAATGGCCTAGACGCATCTGAAAAGTCTCAAAATACTATATATGATTTGTTAATAGTTGATCATTTAATGCCTATTATGAATGGCATTCAGTTAGTAAAAAGACTTCGTCAAACGGAGACTTATGCATTTACGCCAATTATTTTTATGACTACTCAAGGCATGAGTGCTGTCCAGTCTGAATATGATAGTGGCTTGTTCACTGGTTTAATAGATAAACCAATAGATGAAGATAAGCTATTAAGTTTGATTGCAAGTCAGCAAAATTCAAATACTCGCTACCTGTCACTATAAATTTAAGGCGTTTTGCTTTATTCTGTAGCTAAAATTTAATTTAACTTTTAGAACATGACAGAATCACAAATCAATACGCTAAAATTAGCCATTCACACCATCCCTGATTATCCAAAAGCCGGAATTTTATTTAGAGATGTTACTGGCATACTAGACAATGCGGAAGCATTTACATTAACCATTAATATATTAGCCGATAAATATAAAAACGGCGGTTATACTAAAATAGTAGGCACAGAAGCACGTGGTTTCTTATTTGGTGCTCCTTTAGCCGCGGCAATGGGCCTAGGCTTTGTACCTGTACGTAAGCCAGGTAAGTTACCAAGAGCAACTTTCGCGCAAGATTATCAACTTGAATATGGTCACGATACATTAGAGATACATCAAGATGCTTTAACAGCTGATGATAATGTATTGATCATCGACGATCTATTAGCAACCGGTGGTACTATTGAAGCAACCACAAAACTAATTCGACGTTTAGGTGCCAATGTTACCGATGCAGCGTTTGTTATTTCGTTACCGGATTTAGGTGGTGAAAAGAAGCTTGCCGATATGGACTTATCTGTTTTTTCTTTACTGCAATATGCAGGTGATTAAGGCAACATAATGAGCTATCAGGTTTTAGCAAGAAAATGGCGTCCAAAGTCCTTTAGTGAATTAATGGGACAAGAGCATGTTGTTACCGTACTCGTTAATGCGTTAACCCAGCAAAGATTGCATCATGCTTATTTATTTACTGGTACTCGAGGTGTTGGTAAAACTACCATAGCTCGAATTTTTGCTAAAAGCCTGAATTGCTTACAGGGCATTACTGCATCGCCATGCGGTATCTGTGACGCTTGTGTTGATATTGATCAAGGTAAGTTTGTTGATTTACTTGAGATTGATGCAGCATCACGCACTAAAGTTGATGATACCAGGGAAATATTGGATAACGTGCAATATGCACCAACGAGAGGGCGTTACAAAGTCTATCTCATTGATGAAGTTCATATGCTTTCCCGCAGCAGTTTTAATGCGCTACTTAAAACATTAGAAGAGCCTCCGGAGCATGTTAAGTTTGTTTTAGCGACAACTGACCCGCAAAAGCTGCCTGTTACTGTATTGTCTCGTTGTTTGCAGTTTCATTTAAAGGCGTTAACGTTACAGCAAATAAGTGACAAAATTAGCGAAATATTAACCAATGAATCAGTAAACTATGATGATGATGCTATAGCGTTATTGGCCAAAGCAGCTCGTGGTAGCATGCGTGATTGTTTAAGTCTAACTGACCAAAGTATTGCACAAGGTAACGGAACAATTAGTCGCTATGATGTTCAGCAGATGTTGGGTGGGGTTGACCGAGATTGGATTTATAAAATTGTAATTGCATTGCTCAAGCAAGACTCTGCGTCTTTAATGCAACTATCATTGGAAATCGCTTCCTACGCACCAAGCTATAGTCGTTTAAGTGCTGAATTGATCCAATTGTTGCACCAAATTGCTATGGCGCAAGTGGTTGATACTAATTTTAGTTTGCCAGCTGAATATCAGCAAATGCTTAAACATTTTTGTCAGTTAATGTCACCTGAAGATGTACAGCTTTATTATCAAATTGTATTAAATGCTCGTAAAGATTTACCTTACGCTGATGACGAACAAGCGGCGTTTGATATGATGCTGTTAAGGCTATTAGCTTTCAAACCTGTTACTAATAAACAAGAATTAGTGAATAGTACTCATGATGATGTTGGAGAAGCTAATGAAGACATTCAACAATTTAATGACATAAAATTCTCACAAAACAGCACTGAGTCAGTTATCAATAAGCAAGTCAGTGAGACTTCCGTTGTTGAAAATATGCCAGCAGAAAATGTGTTGTCGGAATCAACTGAACCATCGGCTAGCCATAATCTAGAAAGTACCCAGCAGAATACGAGTGGTGATGAAGTACGGCTAAATGAACAAAATACCGAAAAGCCATTGCCTGAAAACAGTATTACTATTGGCGATACAAATGCTGAGCAAGCATTAGCTGACGGACAATTAAGTGAAGACGTTACGGCATTAAATAATGAATTGTTGGCAATAGAGCAGCAAGCAAGTGCACTAAGCCAAGAGCCTTCATTAACAAGCCATCAAGCAGAAAATGCAGTAGAAACCGTAGAAAAGACAACTGATAAATCAACAGCAAATGCTTCTATTGATTTAGAATCTAATAAAGATGAGGCGAATAGCTCGCCCGATAAGACAATAATACCTTCTCAAGCCTCGACTGAAAGTCTAGTTGAAGAGCAAGCTTCTGCATTTAGTTCGCCGGTTGCATCAGCAATTGCCACGCGGAATATGTTGAGAAGTCGGAAAAAATCACTGGAGGACGAAGGAAAAAAGTCTAGTGACGCAAATATGCGTCAGCCAGTTGATGCAGGGCATAAGCATACTGATACTACCGATGTAAAAGTTAGTAAAGCAGAAAATAAAAAAGTAAATGTACCAGATATTTCTACTTTGCCAGAGCAGCCTTATAATGAAGAAATCATCGACCCAGCAAGGATTAAGAAAGCTAATCAAGTTGATAAGTGGGCTCATATGATTGATAGCATGTCGTTAATTGCACGTTTACGTCAATTAGCTATACATGCAACCATAGATGAGAAATCAACTGACGATTTGCTCATTCTTCAGTTAGATCAGACGATAAAGCATTTAAATAGTGATGCTGCACATAAGCAATTAGAGCAACATATTTCCGAATATTTACAGAGAAAAGTAACCGTTGAACTCAATATTGTTGAGAAAACTGTTGCTGACCCTTATCAAATACAGTCTGACATAAACAGCAAACGTTACGAATATGCTAAGCAGCTATTAGCGGAAGATACGATTGTGGTTGCCTTGCAAGAGCAATTTCAAGCTGAGCTTGATCAAGAAACCATTGTAGCGCGTTAATCGTTACTTGAATTTTAGGCCGTTAACTACTATCGTTGGCGGCATATTACTTTTGGAGTGAAAATTATGATGAAAGGTGGCATGGGCAACTTAATGAAACAAGCCCAACAAATGCAGGCTAAAATGGCCAAAGCCCAAGAAGAACTTGCTAATATGGAAGTAACTGGTGAGTCTGGCGCTGGTATGGTTAAAGTAACAATGACAGGTAACCATAATGTTCGTCGTGTTGCAATTGACGATAGTCTGATGGAAGACGATAAAGACATGCTAGAAGACTTAATCGCTGCAGCAATGAACGATGCGGTACGTCGTGTCGAAGAGCAAAATAAAGAAAAAATGGGTGCTTTAACTGGCGGTATGCAAATGCCTCCAGGGATGAAAATGCCATTTTAATTTTAATTTTAGCTTTAGCTATATTAAAGCCCAGTTATGCTGGGCTTTTTATTATGTAAATTTTAATAATTGATTTAATGGAGCTATAGATGAACACAAAGTTGTACTATGTTTATGATCCAATGTGCAGTTGGTGTTGGGGCTATGCGCCAACTTGGCAAAAATTACAGCAGAAATTAGCACCGTATATCGATATTCAGTTTTGTGTCGGTGGTTTAGCTGAAGATTCAAATAATGTTATGTCAGATGAAATGCAGACGTTTTTAAAACAGACATGGTCAAAAATTTCACAGCAACTTGGCACTCAATTTAACTTTGATTTTTGGCAAAACTGTCAACCGAGGCGATCTACTTTTCCCGCATGCCGAGCAGTGCTGATTGCTCGACAATATGGTAAAGAAAATGAAATGTTTACAGCCATTCAGCATGCTTATTATTTACGAGCAAAAAATCCTTCCAACCTCGATGTATTAACTCAACTAGCGGTTAATATTGGCCTAAATAGTGATGATTTTGTTTCGAAAATTCAAAGTGAAAAACTTCAAGAGCAATTGCTAAAGGAAATTACATTCTCACGTAATTTACCTATTAATGGCTTTCCATCATTAGTGCTTGTCAATAATGGTCAAGTAACTGTTATTCCAATTGACTATCAAAATTGGCAAATTAGTTTTGATGCAATTAAATCTAAGCTCTAATTTACTAGTTGCTTATGTTTAATGTTTTTAACTGTCACTTTAGTAACAAATTAGTAATTTAAGCCTGCTTTTGCCGATAAAATTCGATATTTTATAGTATGATAATGCCAGAATTAGAAGACAAACTTTGCCGACTAAGCGCAAAGTTTTTGTGAAAAGGTTAACTATGACATATGCAGCAATTACTGGTTGGGGAAAATGCCTACCACCAGCAACATTAACAAATGATGATTTAGCTACATTTCTTGAAACTGATGATGAATGGATTACCACTCGCACTGGTATGAAAGAAAGGCGAATCTCCCACGTAACTGTCAGTGAATTAGCGCATGTGGCTTGTGCACGTGCACTAGCTGCAGCGGGAAAAACCGTTGTAGATGTCGAGCTGATTGTTTTTGGCAGTACAACGTTTGATGAACTTTGTCCTAACGCCGCTTCAAATGTTCAACGTTTATTAGGTGCCGATAACGCTGCATGTATGGATGTTAGTACTGCCTGTACTGGCGGCATGTATAGCTTAAGTGTTGCTACGTCCATGATCAAAAGTGGAGTAGTTAAATCAGCTTTAGTTATTGGCGCGGAAACTATTTCACCTATTATGGATTGGAGCAACCGTGATGTAGCTGTGTTATTTGGGGATGGAGCTGGAGCACTTTATTTAGAGCAAAGTGACGAAGAGTCAGGTGTTATTACAGAAGCTCTAGGATGTTACGGTGAATCTCGTGACATCTTGTCTGTTGAAGGCTGGGGGATGAAGTATGCCAATAAAGACCGAATTCTTGGTCAAAGTAATTGGGCGTTTCTAGGCCAAGAAATCTTTAAGAAAGCTGTTGCGGGCATGGCACAAGCGTGTGATAAAGCGCTAGCAAAAGCAGAGCTAACAGCCGAGAAAGTGAGTAGCGTTGTTCCTCATCAAGCAAATTTACGTATTATTGATACGTTAGTGAAACGCCTAAAAATGGATAAAGGCAAAGTATTCGTTAATATTCACAAGTATGGCAATATGTCAGCAGCAACAACATTAGTTGCATTTGTTGAAGCCATTGAAGAAAACTTTATTGCAAAGAACTCTTACGTATTATTACCAGCTTTTGGTGGCGGGCTAACTTGGAGTGCGCATGTTGTTAAATGGGGTGATAGAACTCATGCATTGGCTACAACTGACGTTTCTTTACCTATTTGTGAAAAATCAGGACTCGAAATAGTTACCGAGATAATAAACGCTAAATAAAGCCAAACCCATTTATTAATGATTTATCACTTTGAGCTAACTTAACTATTATAATTAGGTTAGCTCTCTATTCTTGCAAGGAAAAATATGCGATTTTTATCTCGCCGTTTAATTTTACCGAATGATCTAAATTATGCTAACTCACTTTTCGGTGGTAGGGCATTGGCATGGATTGATGAAGAAGCTGCTATTTACGCTATTTGCCAGCTTGAAACTAAAAGCTTAGTAACTAAGCATATAGGGGCCATTAACTTTGAGTCGCCTGCTCAACAAGGGGATGTTGTCGAATTTGGCTTATCGACAAAGTCGGTTGGACGTAGCTCTATTACCATTACGTGTCTTATGCGCAATAAAGTAACAAAGAAAACCATATGTTTAGCTGATGATATTGTTTTTGTTCAAGTTGATCCTGATACTAAACAACCGATTCCACATGGGAAAACTCTAGCTTCTTTAACTGACCCTTTCGACGAGTAATAACTACGTATCTAAACGAATAAAGTATTTTAAACTTAATATTTACTCTTTCGTAAATATTAAGTGGTCACTTGTCGCTAAAATAATCGTAACTAATTATGGCGCTGAGAAGCGACTATTCTGTGGCGTGAAAAGTGTCATGAGCTTTTGCTTCATTCTCGTTCTAACTTTTTGAGAAAGCCCTAAGCTAAATAATATAGTTGAGATAGCAAATACAACAGTAATGGTTTTAACAAGCTTTGCGCCAGACACTAACATCAAAATTAACATTAATACTGTGTATGCAAAACCTAATGCAGCAATACACAAAAACAAGCCTTGAAGTTCTTTATACATATTCGACTCCTTATTGGTATTTAGGTTAGCAAACCTTTTCGTTAGGTACTAGTGGATATATTTCACTATGTGTTACTAATCTTTTCACGCTAAAGCGCTTGAGTTAAATATTTGATAGGGCTTTTACATTATTTTACTTTGTTTGCTCAGTTTTCACAGCTTTTGCCGTTACCTTGGCCATTAACACCAAGTACTTTATTAGCGCCGTCAATCATAAAAGTAAGTTGGCAATAATTATTGGCGAGCTTTGCTGCGCTACTGTGATGAAATTGAACCACTTTATTACCGTCTTCAAGCTTAAGGAAGCTTGACGGTGTGCCATATTCAGCAATTAGGTTACCGAGTGATTCGCCTCGCCATTGTATGGCGTTAGGCTGAGATGAGCATGAACATATCAGAATTATCGAAATAATACTTACCGCAATGTTTTTCATCAGTAACCTCATCTGTTTGTTGCATAGCGCTAGAATGAGGTTGATTATAAAATGAACAATGTGCAAATGTAAATTATGTGTCTAAATGTAATAGATGTGAAATAATTTCTCAGTGTGCAGTTATATGAACGAACGTTTGCTAGGTGTTTGTTATTGCTCATTAACATCGTTTAGGTATTGTTGGTACCCTTGAGCGCCAAAATAACGAATTGATTTTTTAAATGTCACTCTTTTTGCAATAAGCTGGTCATGGAGAAAAATTTTAACAATTTGTTTATCCCCATTAGTATCACTTTTTACGCTGTGAAGGGGATTATTTCGCAAATTATCATACTCTGTGCGCATGATCAGCTTCATGGTCTACCTATTTATGATGGCTAGTTAGAATTAACTTTACAGATTATCAATCTCTTTTTTCACATTATAACCTTCGTCAGTAACTATTTTTTCTAATACTTGTACTCGCTCTTCCAATGTCGCTACTGTTTTTCTCATTGCAATTGCTTGTTCGTCACTTTGGTTATTATGATTAAGGGTGCGTTCTTTAAATTCCAAGTGTTTTTTATACATGTCATACATCACACCAAAACCTACTGAGATAAAAACAATTGCAACTACCATTGCTGTACCTGACATAACAATATCCTTTTAAGGTATTAACTAACTTGAAAATTCTAATTGGTATTACGTTAAAGCATAGCGTATTTTAAGGCAAATTTAATCTGCTATTCGCTAGCCGCTAGCCGCTAGGCGACTTAGTTCTTGTTTCGCTAAATAGTTATCCATTGTAGAACGTAATAATTTGTATAGCAGAATTGAACCGTCAATTTCTTCTTTGCGATTGGTTAAACTTTCAATATTTAAGCCTAGAGGTAAATTATAAGGCAAAACGGCATCTAAAATTTGAACGAGCGTGTTGCTTGAAATTCGTAGTGACTCATACAGCGGATTTTTGGCATTTAATATGCGCAAACTAGTCGCTTCTGGCACACTAACACCAAGCCATTCAATAAACTCTAAGGTTTTTTCACTACCACAAGGCGAGAAGGTTAATATGATACGCTGGGGCTTTACACCTTGCTGCTGACACTCAATAGCATATCGAGTCAGCATGTCTATGGTAGCTTGTGCGTTATAAATCGCTTGTGAAATAAAGAAATTACAGCCTTGCTGATGCTTTTCTATTAGTTTGCTGTGTTCATTTCTTTTACTTGCGTGACGCTCAGCAATAGTAATACCGCCAATAAAAAAGTTATTGTCATTGGCTACTAGTGTTTTATAAGCATCTCCTAATGGCAGGCTAATATTGTTGCGTTGTGAGGGGCTACCAACAAGCACAATATCGCGCACTCCATAATCTTGCCAAGCTTCATTAGCCCACTGATTAAAGTCCTCATTGTTTGATTGCCCAACACTTTTATAAGTGATCACAGGTCGGCTTGATTTTTGGTTCAATAACGATGAATAGAGTCTAGGATCATGAGTCGATTTAAAAGGAAAAGGCCGTGGCTGTGACGTACGTGAGTCTTCATTTTGAATGTCGTAAACAATTAAGCCATCAAAATCAATATCACTTACACGCTCAAGTAGTTTATCGGCTATTGCTGAAACTTGTTCAATGGGAGTGTCATTTTTCGGTGGTGTTGTGCCAATAAAGTAGACGCCACGAGTGACATCGTTATAACGTGCTCTTAACTCTGAATCATTATTCACTGTTTTTACTTCTTATGTCTGCTAAAACCATCATGCTTAACAATTATCTTACCTTGTTGTTTATTAAAAAGCTGCGTCGGGCTAATAATTATTTTCACTTCGTTATGCCATGACATACGAACTAATAAATTCAATTGGCTTAAGTAGTTATTGATAGTATTAAGTTTTAGATAATTGCTCGACATGTTGAAGAATTTCATCTTTATTTTTTAGTAGTTTAATAGCGTTGAAGAGTAACTCAGCTTGCGGGTATTGCAGCTTTAGATAACGCAGCCATTGTTTTAATCGGCTAGAAAAGTAGTAGCTTTTATCGCCTTGTAGTTCTAACTCACTGTAGTGTTTTAGTAATGCACTTAACTCGTGCCAAGGCATAGGTGCTTCATTAAATTTGATTACGTTGGCTAAATTAGGAGTAGCTAATGCGCCACGGCCTAGCATTAGGTTTTCAGTTTGGCTTTGCACTAGACAATTTTTCGCATCAGTTTTATTCCATATTTCACCATTTGCAAATACTTCTAAGTCGAATTTTGCTTTTATTTCACCAATAAAGTGCCAATACGCTGGCGGGCGATATCCATCTTGTTTAGTACGGGCATGTATAGTTAGTTGATTTACTTTCGCTGATTCTATTGCGCTTACAATTTCATCGAGTTTTGAAGCGTCTTTAAAGCCTAGCCTGATTTTCGCCGATAATGTTTGCTCTGTGCCAATACTGGATCGTATTGCCTGAAGAATTTTATAGATTTGTTCAGGTTCATTGAGCAATACAGCCCCGCCTTTGCTTTTATTAACCGCTTTAGCAGGGCAGCCAAAATTCACATCAATACCGTGAGAGCCCATTTCTAGAGCACGAATCGCATTCTCTGCCATCCAATGTGGCTCTTGCCCTAACAATTGCATACGTAGCGGCGTACCACTTTGGGTTTTACAACCGTAGTCAAGTTCTGGGCACAAACGCCGAAAAACATGCTTAGGTACTAAAGAATCTACAACCCTAACAAACTCAGTAATACAAAAGTCATATTGGTTCAACGATGTCAGTAAATGACGCATTAATTCATCCGCGACACCTTCCATAGGCGCGAGTATTATTTTTTTTACTTGAGGTTTCATGAAGATAACGCTAGGCTCAATTGTGTTGTAGAGAACAAAGTTCTTAAATTAAAATTAACTTAGTTTAGAAAAATTTACAGCGCTTGAAATTTATTTACACCGTGTATGGTCTTTGTAAATAGCTATACTTATAGATGTAGTGTCAAATTGAAAAATTAAAAGGAAAACATAATGAAATTAATCAAAAAATCTTCAATTGCGGCTTTATTAGGCTTGTTTGCATTAACTGTTGCGGTAACTATGCCTGCTAAAGCTGAAACTAACCCTTTTGCTGTGCAAGATGTAATGACTATTGTTTCTGCTGACGATCACAAAAAAGGTAAGTGTGGTGAAGGCAAATGTGGTGAAGGTAAAGCCAAAGCCAAAGGTAAGTGCGGCGAAGGCAAATGTGGTGAAGGTAAAGCTAAGGCCAAAGGTAAGTGTGGCGAAGGCAAATGTGGTGAAGGTAAAGCTAAAGCCAAAGGTAAGTGTGGCGAAGGCAAATGTGGTGAAGGTAAAGCTAAAGCCAAAGGTAAGTGTGGCGAAGGCAAATGTGGCGAAGGTAAGAAAAAAGCTAAAAAAGGTAAATGTGGTGAAGGGAAGTGTGGCGAATAAGGCCAGCTTTAAACTTCTAAGCTAAATTTATACCTAGATAAAAACCACTTCACTTGAAGTGGTTTTTTGGTTTTAATGCTTAGTAAATTAAAATGATTAAATGACAGAGTCGTAATATGAATAATAATGTTGTGATCACAGGGGCTAATCGCGGTATTGGCTTAGCAATGGCAAAACACTTCAAAGCGCAAGGTGACTCGGTTTTTGCCCTTTGTCGACAAACAAGTGTTGAACTTGAGCAACTTGACGTAACGGTTATCGAACAGGTTGATGTTGCCACAGATGATGGCATTAAAAATATGAATGAAGCACTTGCCAATATCACTATAAATATTTTGGTTTGTAATGCGGGTATATTGCGAGATGAAAACCTGGCTAATTTAAATTTAGAAACAATAAGGGAGCAGTTTGAAGTGAATGCGATAGCGCCGCTCAACATTGTTGCTAATTTGCAACAGCAATTGCAACCTAATGCAAAAGTTGCATTAATAACGTCTAGAATGGGCTCTATTGCCGATAATAGCTCGGGTGGTCGTTATGGCTATCGAATGTCAAAAGCCGCGTTAAATGCAGCGGCAATGTCGTTAACACATGATCTCGCAGGTGAGGCTATATCTGTCGGTATTTATCATCCAGGTTATGTACAGACAGATATGGTGAACTACGGCGGTGACATTAGTGCTGATGAATCAGCATTAAGATTGGTAAATTTAATTAACCAGTTATCTATGGCTGAGAGTGGCGTATTTAAACATTCTAATGGCGAAACATTACCTTGGTAGTCTCAAGTAATAGTCAGAAGCTTGAGACTGATAGCCAATATAATGTTAAGCATATTAAAATTTGGCAAACAGTGCAGGCTATTCCAGCCGGTAAAATAGCTTGTTATGGGCAAATAGCTGATCTTGCTGGTTTACCTGGCCGAGCACGGCTTGTTGGTAAAGCATTAGGTGCTGTTCCTAAGTCTGGCTGGCGAGGGCAAGAAGTACCTTGGTATCGAGTGTTGAATTCACAAGGTAAAATATCGTTTCCGTTAGGAAGCGAGCACTTTGAACGTCAAAAAGGTTTATTACAAGAAGAGCAAGTTGTTGTCATTGGCGCACGGGTAAAGTTAGCTCGGTTTCAATGGCAACCTGACTTGGCTGAGCTTTTATTTGTGTTAGAGCATTAGCGAAAACATTTGAGTGTTTATTCAAACTCAAATGTTTTCATGTGATATTAAAGATGCGTTCTAACTTCGAGTAATTCAGGGAAGAAACTAACATCTAAGGCTTTTTTCAGAAATCCGACACCGGAAGAGCCGCCTGTTCCCTGTTTATAGCCAATAATACGTTGTACTGTATACATGTGTTTAAAGCGCCATTGTTGAAAAGCATCTTCAATATCAACCATTTTTTCCGCTAACTCGTACAATTCGAAATACTTATCTGGCTGTTGATATACAGCTAACCATGCGGCTAATACTGAGTCGTTACGCTGATAAGGCTGACGAATATCTCGTTGGGTTATGCCATTGTCAATATCAAATCCGGCCTTCGCTAAGGCAATAATTACCTCATCATATAAGCTATTTTGAGTTAAGAGTTCATTCAAGTCGTTATAAGCATCAGAGTTAGCCTTGTGAATATTTAACATTTCGGCATTTTTGTTACCTAATAGAAACTCTAATTTCCGATAACCGTAAGACTGGAAACCTGAAGAGCGGCCTAAATCATCGCGAAACTTTAAGTAATCGCTTGGGGTCAGCGTTGATAAAATATTCCATGACTGGGTTAATTGCAAAAATATTTGTTTAACGCGTGCAATAACCTTGAAAGCAGGGCCAAAATTAGCTGATTTTATATAATCAACAGCACATTGTAGCTCATGTCCTGCAAGCTTTAACCAAAGTTCACTGCTTTGGTGAATAATAATAAACAGCATTTCATCATGCTCATTACTAATTGGTTTTTGCGCTGATAGTATTTGTTGTAATTGTAAATAGTCGCCGTAAGACATTTCATCTTCAAAATTTTGATGAATGCCATCTTCAAGGGGGCGAAAGTTTTCATTTGTATCGCTTGTTTGTTGATGAAACGGGCAACCTGAGCTTGTTGTCGTTGAGGTACCCTTTACATTATCCTTAGGCATTGTTGTTTTCCTCATGGCTAAATGCTGCTTCGGTAAGTTGCTGTAATTTATGGTAAACAAAATCCTCTCGCCAGCAGTTTTCGATATCAGGTATTTTCATTATTTGCTGCATTATTGCTTGCTGAACATCACCAATTTTTAGTGCTTGCGCGTAAGGCAATAATGGTGAAAAGGTAACCATGGAGTATAAAGGCGTCCATAATTTAGGGTGCCGTTGATGAAACTCGGCTTCAATTTTCTTTTGCAATAAAAAGCTTGCTTGTCCTGAGTATTTGCTCATTTCAATAAAATTTCGTTTTGCGAGCTCAGTAATAGCATCGGCATTAATTTTTCTTGCGGTTTGATAGGCGGGAAATATTTCTGACCAATTATTGTTATGTTGAGTAATTAACTCGTTTAATATTCGGCAATCTTCAAAGCCACAATTCATGCCCTGACCGTAGAAGGGCACCATAGCGTGAGCGGCGTCGCCAATTAATGCCACTTTATTGTTGATCACCCAAGGATCAACATTAACTAAAAACAGCGGATTAGCGTTTTTTGCCATAAATTCATCAATAGGGTTTTCTAGTAATGGCATGGCATCGGCAAAGTACTGCCGAAAAAATGCAGTTACATCATCACGTTCAGTTAAGCTTGAAAACGACAATTTTCCTTCATAATCGAGAAATAAAGTACATGTAAATGTACCGTCTGGGTTTGGTAATGCTATTAACATAAAGTCTTTGCGTGGCCATATGTGTAAAGCATCTTTATCCATTTTAAATGAGCCGTCATTATTGGCAGGAATATGCAACTCAATATAGCTTTGCGGCATATAGGTTTGACTATAGCTAAAGCGAGGCGTTTCTTGGGCTAAACGTCGTACTTTTGAATAAGCACCATCGGCACCGAAAATAATGTCGGCGCTGGTTTTATTGATACTGTGCTCGTGACTAAAACTGGCGCTTGCAATATCAAAGTCAACATCAACTAAACGTTGGTTAAAGGATAAATTTATTGTACTTTCTTGCTCTGCTAAATCGAGCAGTTGTTCGTTGATACCGGCACGGGAAACTGACCATATTGCTTGACCTTCTTTGCCGTAGGATTGCTCCGTAGTTGTACCGTCAATGGCATGCATTACCCGTTTATTCATGGCGATGGCATTTTGTTTAACTTTTTCAGAAATACCGACCGCTTCAAGTGCCAACCAGCCTCGATCGGATAAAGCGATGTTAATAGATTTACCTTGATAGATATTGTGAATGCGTGAATCGGGCCTAGACTCAAATAAATTCACTTGATGACCTTGGCGGGCTAGCATCACGGCGAGCAGCGTACCGACTGGGCCTGCGCCAGCTATGGTTATTGTTTTGGCTGTACTATCTTGGAGTGAGTTTTCTTGTGACATTAAATACACTCCTTTAAAATTCGAACAAAGTGATAAACATCCTGAAAGTTGTTATATAAAGGCACTGGCGCAACACGAATAACATTAGGCTCTCGCCAGTCTGTTGTGACGCCATTTTCTTCTAAAGTATTGTACATTGCTTTACCGTCTAGGCCTGCAACATTAACCATTAGTGATAATTGGCAGCCGCGCTGGTCAGCATCTGCGGGGGTAATAACACGTATCTTTTCACCTAATTCTAGTGCAATTAAATCAAGTAAATACTGTGTTAGTTTTAACGATTTATCACGTAAGACTGGCATGCCACCTGCAAGTTTAATGGTATCGTAAGAGCCTCGAACAGCGGCTAATGATAATACTGGCGGGTTTGATAGTTGCCAACCTTCGGCACTGGCAATCGGCTTGAACGTATTTTCCATTTTAAAACGTGTGGACTTATCATGTCCCCACCAACCGGCAAGGCGATTAAGTTCGGTATTTTCGACATGTTTTTGATGAATAAAGCAACCTGCGACAGAGCCTGCACCACTGTTGAGGTATTTATAGCTACACCAACAAGCAAAGTCGACTTGCCAATCATGTAATGACAATTCAATATTGCCAGCGGCGTGGGCTAGGTCAAAGCCAACTTTAATTCCTTTGGCATGAGCTACTTGGGTAATAAGCTTCATATCAAGTACTTGGCCAGTATAGTACTGCACGCCAGGTAGTAGTATTAAAGCTATTTCGTCGCCATGCTGAGCTATTATTTGCCACAAGTCATCATAATTTAATAGCTCTTCGCCGTCGCGTGGTTTCCAAAGTAGTAGGTTGTTTTCGACATCTTTGCCATGATGTTTAAGTTGCGATTCAACTGCGTAATGATCTGACGGAAATGCGTGATCCTCAATCAAAATCTTACTACGCTTTTTAATTGGCTGATAAAAACTCGCCATCATAAAATGCAAATTGGCCGTTAACGAATTCATCATGACCACTTCTTTTGGCAAGGCACCGACAATCTCAGCCGCTTGTTCGGTTAAGAATTCATGGTATGGCATCCATGGAAAGTCACCTTCAAAATGGCCTTTTACGCCGCGTTGTTGCCAGGCATCAAGTAACTCTATGACAGCCTCTCGGGCAAGCTTTGGCTGTAGCCCTAATGAATTACCCGTGAAGTAATATTCATTTTCACCTGAGGCTTGTTTTGGAATAGCAAAGTGCTCACGCATGTGGGCAATAGGATCTGCTTCGTCGAGTGCTAAGGCATAATTTAATGTATTGATTTCATTATCTAACATAGTATTTTTGCTCATAATTGTATTCGTTTATTATTATTATTCGTTGTCGATTATCGGCGTTGCTCGATATAGCACAGGCCTGCTTGGTGCTGCATCATTAATAAATGCTGGTGTTTGTAAATTGACAAAATAAAAACCATCAGCAATGTCATTATCTATATAAGCTAATTCAGTAATGGTTTTATTGCACAAGCTATTGGCACTAGCTTGATGTGTGCCTTCAGCGACATGCCAAAATAAATGGTGACATGTCAGCAAGCCATTGTCGTCAAGACGATCTAATGATGGAACATCCAAAATTAAGTGTTCAACACCACGCTCGTTAAGATACAAAATCGCTTCACGAGTCAGAAATGCCGGCTGATTTTTATCATGGTAGGCGGCTTGGCATTTCGTACTGCTGTTAGGCAGTGTTCTTATGGCAACGGTTTGTAGTTGCTCATTCGTGTACCGAGTTAATTGAGTTGCGAGTTGTTGGTGATCAATAACTATATCTTGAATATTAAATGGTGGACTGTAACTGTCACTAGATTTACTTGCCAATATCGGTGTTACGGATATTAATGCACATGGCATTATTGCTGGCAGTTTAAGTGCAGCTATTTTGGTTGCTAAATGGTCACTGGCATCACAAATGTGCGCAATAGTTTCAGTATGAGTACCATTACAATGAGGATTGAGCGTCAGTTCATTAACATTACAGCTACCACCTTGCTCAGTATCACCGATAAAACTGCCAGCTTGCATAGGCGACGATAATGCAGGTGTGGCACCGAAATGATTTGGTTGTTGCTTGCTATCATTAAAACAGACTGAGATTGCTAATGAGACACCACTATCAAAAGCAATACGGTAACTTTGCTTTGCTAACATTATGTTAGTTAACATGACAAAACCTCCGAGATAGGAGCTGGCTTATTTGCTTTAAATGAGGTTTCGTTCTCATAAAAACTGCTCCTTTTTTAACCCCAACCAATTTAGTGCGCTACCATGCAATAGTTTGGCTTTAATGTCATCACTAAAGGCACTCTCTTCAATCAACTTTCCTGGGCTAAGCTCGCCAAGTGGGAATGGGTAGTCTGTGCCTAGAGCGATGTTATCTGGCCCCATTAAATCAACAAGGTATTTCAACGCAAGCGGGTCGTGAACAAGTGAGTCTAAATAAATTTGTGGTAAGAATTCGCGCGGGTTAACAGGGCAGTCAACGGCGCATAAATCAGGGCGAACATTAAAGCCATGCTCTATGCGGCCAATTGTAGCTGGAAATGAGCCACCGCCGTGGGCAAAGGCTATTTTTAGCTTAGGCAGACGCTGTAATACACCGCCAAAGATCATTGAACAAATTGCTAAGCTTGATTCTGCGGGCATACCTACAAGCCAAGGTAACCAGTATTTCGGCATTTTTTCTTTTGCCATCATATCCCACGGATGAACGAATACCGAGGCTCCTAAGTCTTGAGCCGCTTCAAATATAGGAAAGAGTTGTTCGTGGTCTAAATTCCAATCATTAATATGAGAGCCAATTTGAATACCTGCTAAACCAATATCTTTTACACAACGTTCTAGTTCTTTGATGGCTAAATCTGGTGCTTGCATAGGTACAGTGCCTAAGCCAACAAACCGTTTTGGATGCTCTGTTACTATGCCTGCAATATGGTCGTTTAAATACTTTGCAAGATCTAAAGTATCATTAGGCTTTGCCCAGTAGTTAAACATCACAGGTACGGTTGAAAGTACTTGCACGTCAACATTGTGCTGCTGGCAGTCTTGCAAACGTATTTGAGGATCCCAGCAATTATGTTCTATTTCACGAAAAAATTTATCATCAACCATCATGCGTGCGCAGCCACATTTATGATGATCTAAACTAACAAAGCCACCATAACCGTATTTCTCGCGTAAGTCGGGCCAAGTTTTTGGCAGAATATGTGTGTGAATATCAATTTTTAACACTTAATTTTACTCCCTTAGCCACTATGGTTTCGTTGTTGTAAAGCCGCATTTTTTGCATTGGCAGTTTTCAGGTTTGCTATAGAAATTATTAAAAACAATCGGCAAGTCGGTTTCTATATTGTCTAGGCAAAATTGCTGGTTATACAATGGCGCTTTACATTGCTGGCAAAACCAAAATAGTGCGTCTTGCTGGCCAGGTGCCCGTTTTTGCTCAACCACTAAGCCAACACTGTTTTCAAACCTTTGGGGTGAATGCAAAACTCTAGGTGGCAATAAGAAAATTTCGCCAGCCTTAATCGGAATATCAACGAACTCAACGGCTTGAGATACATGTTTTACTAATTTTTCACATAACTGCGGGTAACAATCCTGTTCTTCATTATTAATTACAGTAAGTACCATTTCTCCTTCTAGTTGATAGAAGAGCTCTGGGGTTTCGTTATAATGAAAGTCAGTACGATTATTTGGGCCACCAACAACCATAACAATATAGTCGTCTTGTTCGAATATTTGTTTATTGCACACTGGCGGCTTTAATTGTTCTCGGTGATCGTCAATCCATTGTTGCAAGTTAAATGGCATGGCAAAGTTAAACATGCGTTATTCTCCTTTTGCGCTCGGTAGTGCCGCAATACACTTCAACTCTATGGCGATTGGGGTTGGCAGTTTGTTGATTTCAACTGTGGTACGACAGGGCATATTCTCTGAAAAATATTCAGCATAAATGCGATTATAGGTAGCAAAATCATCTTTCATATTGGTTAGAAATACCGTGACATCCACTAAATCCATCCAGCTTGCACCCGCTGCGGCCAAAATTGTGCTGATGTTTTGAAAAACACTATGACACTGGGCAGCAATATCGTAATCAACAATCTCGCCATTTTTATCAAGCTCGACGCCCGGGATATCTGAACTGCCTGCTTGGCGTGGGCCAACGCCAGAGAGAAATAATAAATTCCCGACTTGGCGAGCATGTGGATATAAACCTACAGGTTTAGGGGCTTGTTCAGCATTAAAAAGTTCAGACATAATGTTTTCCATTGTAATTATTATTAGTATCTAGAAGCGCAGCTAATTAGAGATCACTTATTGCCTAGCATTAGGCACAGGTTGTCGCTGAGCTAAATTGTTGTATTACGAATTATTGCGTTGGTTCGCTTAAATAATTATCTTAATAACATTTTGTTTAAGACCACAGGCAGCGGCTTTTCTACGTAAAAAGTATACGTAAAGTACATACGCAACAGCGTCAACTGTTATAAATACAGTTTAGCTTATTAAGAAAGGAGAGCAGTCAAATCAAGGTCCATTTGCAGCCTAATGCACTAGCAAATATCGCTCCTGATGACTTAAATTTACAACAAGTTTGGTTCATTTGATTCTTAAAACCTTGAATTAATATTTAATACAAACATTTTTACTTTCAGTAAAGAAACGCATGGCTTCTAGGCCTCCTTCTCGGCCTAATCCTGACTGGTTCATACCACCAAATGGTGTTCGTAAATCACGTAGTAACCAGCTATTAACCCAAACGATACCTGTGTTGATTTGCTCCGCAATTTGATGAGCGCGAGATAAATTCTTCGTCCAAATTGTCGCAGCAAGGCCGTAGTTGCTGTCATTCGCTAGCGCCAAGGCTTGTTCATCGGTATCGAACGGTTGTAGTGTAATTACTGGACCAAATATTTCTTCTTGATTACAGCTTGCTGAATTTGGCAAGTTATCGATTATCGTTGGCTGTAAAAAATAACCCTGTTGGCAACGACCCGATAACGTTACTCGTTGACCGCCAGCTAATACATTGCCGCCCTCATTTTTGGTAAGTTCAACATAGCTAATCACTTTATCTAAGTGTGATTTGGAGACGAGTGCACCCATTTTACTCTCAGCAAGTAGTGGATCACTTGGTTGTAAGGCATTGGCTTTATCAATAAGTGCTTGCTTGAACTTTTTATAAATAGGTCTTTCGATATAAATTCTAGATGCGCACAAGCAAATTTGCCCTTGGTTAGCAAAACTTGCCCGAAACACTTCATCAACCGTATTGTTAAAATCACAATCAGTAAATATTAAAGCAGGGTTTTTACCGCCAAGCTCTAGGGATAGTTTCTTAAAGCTAGGCGCTAATAGTTTTGCGATAGCGGCTCCTGTTGTTGTGCCACCAGTAAAGGAAATTGCCTTAATCGCTTGGTGTTGACAAATAGCCTGACCGACTTTTGCACCACTACCATGTAAAATATTGAGTACGCCAGCAGGCAGGCCGACTTTTTGACATATTTCACCAAGCAATGCCGCTGTTTTCGGTGTGACTTCTGAAGGTTTTGCAACCACACAATTACCAGCGGCTAATGCTGGCGCAATTTTCCAGGTAAATAAATAAAGTGGTAAATTCCAAGGGGAAATGCAGCCAACAATGCCAATAGGTTGTCTTAAGGTGTAATTTATTGCCACGCCAGCCATAGCATGCGATTCACTAGCAAATTGTGAACAGGTATGAGCAAAAAACTTAAAGTTACTGGCAGCTCTAGGAATATCAACTGTGCGTGCCAGTGAAATTGGCTTACCGTTGTCAATTGACTCTGCAAGAGCCAATTCATCAATTCTATTTTCTATTTCTTGTGCAATGGCATTAAGAAAATCAGCTCTTTGTTCTAATGGCATTGCTTGCCAAGCAGGCAATGCTTTTTTAGCGGCTGTCACGGCGAGCTCAACATCTTCGCCAGTACTGTCGGGAATCTGTCCGTATATCTCGCCCGTAGCGGGCTCAATATTGTCAATATATTGCTGACTTTGTGGCGCTTGATATTGACCGTTAATAAAGTTTGCTATGGTATCCATATTCACACCTCTATAAACAGCTAGTACGTCCGCCGTCAACAGGCAAGTTAATACCCGTAATGTAGCCAGCTGCAGGAGATGCTAAAAATGCCGCTGCGGCAGCAAATTCTTCTGGAGCGGCAAAACGGCGCATTGGAATTTGCGCTTTTTCATTTTCAGTTGCTTGCGCGATTGAAATATCTTGCTTCTTTGCTTTACCAGCAATAATTGCATCTAGTCGGGCTGTGGCTGTTGCTCCTGGTAAAACATTATTTACTGTGATTCCGTCTGGGCCGAGTTCATTGGCGAGAGTTTTTGCCCAACTTGCTACGGCACCACGAATAGTATTGGAAACGCCTAACCCTGGAATAGGTTGTTTTACTGACGTTGAAATGACATTAATGATTCGACCGTACTGGTTGGCTTTCATTGCCGGTATCAGTGCTTGAACTAAGTGGTGATTAGTTACTAGGTGCAAATTAAAGGCATCGATAAACGCTGTAACATCGCTTGTACTTGCTGGACCTGGTGCAGGACCGCCAGTATTGTTGATTAAAATATCGTAACCACCATTTTGTTCGACATCAGCAAGAATTACGTTATTAACTTGCTCTGGTTGAGAAAAATCTGCGGTTAATACTTGATGAGTCTGTCCCTGAGCAACATTAAGTGATTGTTGAACCTCTGCAAGCTTTTCTGCGTTGCGAGAAAATAAGGTAACACTAGCACCTAAATTGGCAAGTTCAACTGCACAAGCTCTGCCAATACCTTGGCTACTACCGCAGACTAATGCACGTTTTTGGGTTAAATTAGTATCCATTTTTGACCTTTTTTATAGTAATTCTTATGCTTAAATTTTCGGCTGGCTGCAATCTGGAATTGCCACTATCTTGACCTGAAAATATAAGTTGTCATTTTTTATTAGCACTTTTTTATCACAATAAAAAATTTAATGTCAGCAAAATGTTGGCAAAAATTGTGCAAAATTGTTGGCATAGTGTCATTAAAAATTGCCGTTGATAATTTAATCTTAACTTGCTGGTAAAAAAATCTTATCCCCGAGGCTCATAAATTAAGAATTAAACAAAAGTTGTATTAAATTGCAGTAATTAGTCTCAGTTTGCTGGCTAAGTAGCCAGTGTGCTGGCTGATTAAGCACATTTTAACTGTTTAATATCTGACTTTTATTAGCTAAAAAGAGAGCAAAAATAACCAGAAAACTGCAGTTGGTAGTCGCAACTATTTTGTTATCTGTCGAAAAGGACGAGACATATCGATTAAAGCTGGTTACAGTGATTTAATAAAAACAATATAAATTACGCTGGAAATAAACTACGAGTAGATGATTTTTTCTCGGCGTTAAATGGAGTGATAAATGAACCGTAAACCTCTTTCTATTTTAATAGCTGCGAGTTTAACTCTGGCTACGATAGCGACATCAAATGTTTATGCCTTTGAAAAGAATATCCGCCAAGATATTGCCAATGATTACCAACAGCATTTAGCGCCATTATGGGATCATTTTCATCGTAACCCTGAGCTTTCGCTGATGGAAACGAAAACAGCAAAGAAGTTAGCAAATGAGCTAAGTGAAGCTGGTTTTAAAGTTACTGAAAACGTTGGTGGTACCGGCATAGTTGCGCTAATGAAAAATGGTGACGGGCCTATGGTGATGGTGCGTGCTGATATGGATGGCTTGCCGGTGGTTGAACAGTCTGGCTTAAGTAACGCCTCAACAGTAAAAATGAAAGACTGGAATGGTGAAATGGTTGGCGTTATGCATGCGTGTGGTCATGATGTGCACATTACCAGCTTAGTTGGTACTGCCCGTTATATGGCGGAAAATAAAGACAAATGGTCAGGTACCTTGATGTTGATTGGCCAGCCGGCCGAAGAGAGAGGACCTGGTGCTTCTGCAATGATGGCAGATAATTTATGGCAGCGTTTCGGTCAACCAAATTATGCTTTTGCATTTCATGTAAGCGCTAATACAGAAGCAGGAAAGATTGTTGTTGATGAAGGCTCTCCTTATGCTGGCGCGGATACTGTTGATATTACGGTTCACGGTATTGGGGCACATGGTGCTTCGCCGCATCAAGGAAAGGATCCTATTGTTATAGGCGCGCAAATTGTTAATAATTTACAAACCATAATTAGTCGAGAATTAGCACCACGTTATGCTGGTGTTATTACCGTTGGTGCTTTTCATGCTGGCACTAAACACAATATTATTTCTGACCAAGCGAAACTGCAATTAACCGTGCGCAGTTTGACGCCTGAAGTGCGTGAGCAGTTACTATCAGCAATTAAACGTATTGCAATTGGCACAGCACGTACTGCTGGTATGCCAGAAGATAAGTTACCAGAAGTAGTCGTGAGTGAGTTTTCTTTTCCACCTACCTTTAATGATCAAAAACTTGCTAAGCGCTTAAAAACCGTTTTAAGTGATAAAATGGGCAGTGAGACGTTACTTGAACCTGCTGAAACAGGTATGGGCGCAGAAGATTTTGGTTTCTTCACTACAGAGCCTTATATTCCAAGTGTTTATTTTAAAGTTGGTGGTACACCAAAAGCTGATTTTGAGCGAGCAGCTGCTGGCGGCGCAGCGGTGCCAAGTCACCATAGTCCGCAATTTAAAGTTAGCCCTGAACCTGCCGTGAAGGCAGGTGTAGAAGCAACAGTGCACGCTTTACTTGATGTTATGGCTAAGTAATTTTTGCATTTTAATAGGTGCGCAGCTTAACGCTGCGTGCCGATAATTTATAGATATCAAATATTAAAATAAGCTAATTATTAATATTTAGGTGATATTAGGTTAAGCATCTTGCCTTGCCATTTTTGTTTGATATTGGCAAATCTCCCTTCTTTTTCCATTGTATTCATCGTTGTTTTAAGTACTTCCACAATTTCCTTGTTTGTATTTAAACTGCAGGCAAAATAAAAATCTAAGGTTAAATCATGCAAAACATAAACACTTTTATATTTTGCTGCTTCGACTGAATTTTTAACCCTATGATTGAGCAGATCGTCATTAAGCACAATAAGATCTATTTGACGACTTGGAGTTTCAAGTAGTTGTAACAAGGCGTCATAATTATTCATCACATAAAGATTTTTATCTTCAGTAAAGCCCTTAGAAGCTAGAAAGTGATGAGTTACATCATCTTTAATTACCGCTGTTTTGTAATTTTTAGCTTGTGCTAAATGATTAATCTTGATTGGATTACTACTTAATGCATACAAAGAAATCGTACTATTAGTAATATGACCGACCCACTGAAATAGTGGTTTGCGCTCAGGAATATTGGCTAAAGAATAGATACACGTGTTTTTGTCTTGTAGGGCACTATTGTATGACAATGTCCAAGGGTGTGCTTCAAGGTGGTAGTCTATATTTGCGGCGTCAAGTACAGCGGTGACAATCTCTGTTGATAAGCCTTTAACCCCAGTTTTTGTCACGATCTGAAATGGTGCTAAATGTTCAGTAACAACATTTAACTTAGCTGCAAAGGCATTGCTACATAGCGATAAGGTGAAAATTATCTTAGCTAATCGTACGTATATGGTAGCGCGAATATTCAGTTGGCTAACCCTAGTTTTTCAAAATGATATTGTTTTACTATAAGCACAATTGTTAAAAGCGCAATTGTTAAATTTAGGAATACTTGCTTAACCGTGATGTCGATGTTAAATACAAAAAAGCCCAGTCAATGACTGGGCAAAAAACAAAAGGGAGAAACTAATCAAGTAAAAGGGTTAACTTTTTTCCTCTGCATTTTCTTGATTTAATAAGCTTTTACCATTAATTGCAATTTTTCTTGGTTTCAAAGCTTCTGGAATTTCTCGTTCTAAATCTATATGTAATAAGCCATGTTCCATAAAGGCACCAATAACTTTTACATGGTCGCCTAATTGAAATTTGCGCTCAAAATTTCTCTCGGCAATGCCTTGATGTAAAAACTTACGTTCGGCTTTATTACTATTACTGGCTTTTGTGCCGGTAACAATTAAGGTGTTTTGCTTTGATTCTATTTCCAGTTCTTCTTCAGCGAAGCCGGCAATAGCCATTGTAATTCTATATTGATCTTCCGCCAATAATTCAACGTTGTACGGTGGGTAAGAAGATTGTTTGTCTGCTCTTGAGGCTTTATCAATTAATCCAGCTAAGTGATCAAATCCGATAAATGAGCGGTAAAGTGGGCTGAAATCTGTAGATGTACGCATAATTCATATCCTATTTTAGGTTAGCAATATGTTGTCTCTTTAAGTTTTTTCTGATGCTAAAGCCAGCTTTATTGCCGCGAATTATTGCACCTGAAATTGAAAACTTTCAGAGTTTAAGTGTGCCTTTCAATATTGAACAGGCGGTTAATGTAGACCCTATCGGCGACTACAATATTAAAGATGGGATTGATGCGATTTTTTTCAAGAGAAAAGTTAAATAAAATTTAACTTATTTTGAGTTTTATGCGATAAGTCATTGATAGGAATGTATTTAAAGTATTTAATTTTCCATTAAAGAAACCGATTTGAAGGGCGTTTCTTTAATGGATTATTGAATAGCGATTACTCTGAATCTTCAGTTGTTGTTATTTCTTCTTTCGGGGCTGCGACTTCGCTTAATGACTTCAACTTTGTTAATGCGGTTTCGTAATCAGGATGTTGAGAAATATTGCCAACGAGCTCTTTATAGGCAATATTGCCATCGGCGTTAATGATGAAGATTGCTCGGGTTAATAAGCCCATATCTTTAATAAGCAGGCCATAGTTGTGGCCAAAATCACGCCATACTGCATCTGATAGCACTTTGATTTTATCGACTTTTTCTGTTTTACAAAAACGTTTTTGCGCAAAAGGTAAGTCATTACTTATCGTTAGCATCACAACATCGTTTGGCAAATTTGCCACTTCTTCATTAAAACGCTTAGTTTGTATTGAACATACGCCAGTATCTAAGCTAGGAACTACTGAAATTAATACATGTTTTCCCTTAAATTCATTTAATGTCACGGGTGAAAATGATTCAGTTACAACCTTAAAGTTTGGCGCCTGCTGCCCTAAATTAACTTGATTGCCTAACAAAGTGACATACTTTTTTCCAGCCATTACCAAGTTGCTGGTTTCGTTCAGGTTATTGGTTGCTACTTCGGCCGAAGCAGTAAATATCATTAGGCTGCTTAGCACAGAGATTAAAGGTAATTTGAAAACTTTCATTTTTTGGTCATTTAGCTGAGGTAAAATATTGATCAAGCTTACCTTTGCATAAGAAAAATTGCGAATAAAACGTGTTTTATTTTCAAAAGCTAACTATTGTTTATTATAATGTAACAACAGTTTTACCGTGCATATGTATTGGTGAATATACCTTGCTGAGTAATTTGATTTAGCTAAATTTTGAAGTAGCAACTTAGGGTTCTTTCCTTTATGCCAACATCTTTGTTAATTTGTGATGATTCTAATATGGCGCGTAAGCAAGTTGCGCGCTCGCTTCCCGATGGATGGGATGTCGATATAACCTTTGCTAAAAACGGCGTTGAAGGGATAGCCGCAATTAAAGAAGGAAAAGGAGACGTACTTTTACTTGATTTGAATATGCCGGAAATGGATGGTTATCAAGTATTAGAAACCATTTTAAAACAAGACTTACCAACTCTGGTTGTGGTTATTTCTGGTGATATTCAACCAGAAGCCCATGAACGGGTGAAAAGTTTAGGCGCTTTAGATTTTATTAAAAAGCCAGTTGATAAAAACAAGCTAACTGACATATTGCAAGCTTATGGTGTGTTTAATCAAGCTGATTTACAGAAAAAAAATGCAGCGGTTCCACAAGTTGCCATTGAAGAAAATCAGACTGAACATATTGAGTTACCTCCGGTTGCAGAAAGTAGCTCTCCTAGCCAAGACACATTTACTAAGCCTGAAAAATCCACTATTGAACTTGATAACGATATGCGTGATTGTTATCAAGAAATTGCTAACGTCGCTATGGGACAGGCGGGGGATTTATTAGCTCGCTTGCTTGATGTTTTTGTTTTATTGCCAATTCCTAATGTTAACTTAATTGAAGTGAGCGAGTTAACAATGGCTTTGTCTGATGTTGAGTCGAAAGAAAAAACCTCGGGTATATGCCAAGGTTTTATCGGTGCGGGGATTTCAGGTGAAGCATTACTGATTCTAAATGACTCAAGCTTTAAAGATGTAGCTTCATTAATGAATTACCATCATGAGCTTGATAATAACATTGAGTTAGAATTATTGATGGATATGGCAAACTTATTAATTGGTGCTTGCTTAAGTGGAATATCAACTCAGCTTGATATGTCGTTTAGCCAAGGTCACCCAGTAGTTTTGGGACAGCATCGAAAGATTTCTGAACTTATTGCGACTAATACCAACAAGTGGAAGAAAACTCTCGCCATAGAGATCAGCTACAGTATCGAAAACTACCCGATAAAATGTGATTTACTTTTACTTTTTACTGAAGAGTCGGTTACCACACTTAATAACAAAATTGCTTACTTATTGGATTAATGATGTCAGTACAAACAGATCAGTTAAATGAATTACATTGGTTAATGGAAATGTTGCACACCATTGACGTTGGCTTAGTGGTGCTTGACCGAGATTATAGTATTCAAATTTGGAATGGTTTTATGGAAAACCATAGTGGCTTGTTGCCACGTGAAGTAAAAGGGCAGGTGCTATTTTCTCTTTTTGAAGAAATCCCAGAAGACTGGTTCCGACGTAAGGCAGAGTCTGTATTTTTACTGAAAAACAAAGCCTTTACTATTTGGGAGCAAAGGCCATATGTTTTTAAATTTAACAATTATCGGCCAATTACGGGTACGGCAGATTTTATGTACCAAAACACTACCTTTATTCCGTTGATGTCGGCCACAGGTGAAGTAAGTCACTTGTGCTTATTGGTTTATGATGTAACCGATAATGCTATTCATAAAAAAGAACTAGAAAAGGTTAATGCTGACTTGGCGGTACTTAGCCAAACTGACGGCTTAACTAAGTTATTTAATCGTAATCATTGGCAGCATTGTATTGAAGCTGAATTTAAACGCTATACTCGCAGCCAACATTCAAGCAGTTTAGTGATGCTAGATATTGATCATTTTAAAAAGATCAACGATAGCTATGGCCACTTAGTTGGCGATGACGTTATTCGACATTTAGCAAAAGTGATCCGTGAACAAGTGCGTGAAACTGATGTTTCAGGACGTTATGGTGGTGAAGAGTTTGTTATATTATTAGCTGATACTCATCTTGATGACGCAAAAGTTTTTGCAGAACGTTTACGTAAAACTGTTGAAGAGTCAGTGGTGATTTATAACGATATTGAAATTAAATACACTATAAGCTTAGGTATTGCAGAAGTCGCCCCAACATTTAGTTCTGTGTCTCATTGGCTTGAACATGTTGATAATGCTTTGTATCAATCGAAAGAAAGTGGCCGTAACAGAGTAACTGTGCATCAACCGTAATTACGATCTGTTTATGTCAAAAGCAAAAAAGCCCATTAGGGCTTTTTTAATCTAAGTAAATACATCCTTACAGTAGGCGATTTGCAAAAATAGCGACGAATATATTAGCGAGCTCGCTTTGCCATTAACCAATGCAAGCTTTGGGCGATAATAATTGCTAAAAGCACACCGCCGATATTGGCGAATAGATCTAACCACTCGCCATAACGGTTAATATACGGTTGAATAAGCTCAATCATACCGCTCCATAAGATATAAAACAGGGCCAGTCTTAACCAATGTTTCGGTCGACGAAGCGCTGCGGGCAACATTAATAAGCAATAAGAAATAAAATGGTGCGTTTTATCGCTACCGGGTGCAGCAGGTAAATGCTCTACTGGAAATAACGAAGCAATGGTAATAGCCGCTAACGCCACATAAGTTAAACTTTGCCAATAGCGACAGATTAAATTAATTAGCCCCATTGTTTATTTTTTTTGATAAACCAATTTGCCATCTACCCAGGTTTTGTTGACATTAATCTGCCATATATCTTGTTGAGGAATGTCGAATAAGTTTTCCTCAAGTAAAACAAAATCTGCTTTTTTGCCTTTTGCTAAACTACCAATTAACTGCTCCTGGTGGCCTGAATATGCAGCATCTAATGTAAAACTGCGAAATGCTTGTAACGGTGTCATTTTTTCTTTCGCAAACCAGCCGCCTTGAGGGTTGTTGCTATGATCCTGGCGGGTTATTGAAGCATGTAAGCCATAAAATGGATTAGGTGACTCTACTGGAAAGTCAGAACCCGCAGCTATTATGGCATTTGTGTTAAGTAGCTTTTGCCATGCATATGCGCCAAGTATTCTGTCTGCGCCTAATCTATCCTGTGCCATATTTTTATCGCTAGTTGCATGTGTTGCTTGCATTGATGCGATAATGCCTAACTCAGAAAAACGTGGGATATCTTCAAGCCTTAAAACTTGTGCATGTTCGACACGGTGCCTTAGTGCTTTACTATCAGTCTTTTCAATATATTTTTCATAAGTATCGAGTACTAATTTATTGGCGTTGTCACCGATTGCATGGCTGTTAACTTGAAAGCCTAACTTCATAGAGGTATTGACAAGCAGTTCAAATTCTTTTGGCGTATTGAGTAACAAGCCTCTGTGACCAGGATGGTCAGAGTAATCTTCTATTAATGCCGCTCCACGACTGCCCAAGGCGCCGTCGGCTTGAATTTTTACGCTGTTAAAAGTTAGCATGTCATCACTGCTTTGATAATGACCTTTTGCTAATGTTTGCTGCCAATTATCTGATGGTAAATACAACATAGCATTAATTCTAATACTCATTTTTCCTTCTTGGCTTAGTGCTTTAAAGGCAGCCAAATTTTCAGAGTCAATACCCGCATCATGTACGCTTGTGAGGCCATAGCCAGCCAATGTATCCATGGCCTTAACTAGCACTTGCTTTTGTTGCTCCATGGTGAGTGGTGCAATGGCATTATCGATAAGTGCCATGGCATTATCGATAAACACGCCGGTAGGCTGGCCATCGGCGCTTTTAATAATATCACCACCATCAGGTGATTTGGTCTCAGCGCTTATACCAGCTAAAGCCATGGCTTTTGAATTTGCCCAGCCAGCGTGACCGTCTACCCGTTTGAGCCAAACTGGTCGGTCGGGGAAAAGCTTATCTAAGCTTTTTGCCGTCGGAAATGCATTACTGGGCCACTGAGTTTGGTTCCAACCTCGGCCTTGTATCCAAGTTAGACCAATATTTTCTTTTGCGTATTTTAACGTTTTATGAACAGCATCTTGTTCCGAGGAACTATTAACAAGGTCAGCGCGTAGTAAGCTCAGGCCATAACTTAGAATATGTCCGTGAGCATCTATGAGGCCTGGAATTAAGGTTTTTCCTTGGCCATCAATTACTGTGAGCTCTTTTGTACTCGGTATTTTATCGCTTGATGAATAAAGGTGATCAATCTTATCGTCAGTAAATTGAATCGCAGAGAAGTTCTTTAGCTTATTACCGTCAAGTGTATAGCCTTGTACGTTTTTAATGACTGTGGTTTGCGCCAAACTATTTGATGGGGCTAATGCTGCAAAAACTAGTGGGCTAAAAACTAATGCACTTTTGATGGTTGTCGACAAACTCTTCATTAAACTTCCTTGGTTCTATTTTTTTGTTGCTAAATACTAGCATGAAAAATATAGAAACCTTGATTTTTTGTCGAAAGACTATTGAATTTATAGATAAAAAAAGGGCCCGAGGGCCCAATATAGATAGCAATAGTTTATTCCAGTTTTCGGTCAGTAACGCGAAGTTATCAAATGGTTCGGGTTGCTGTTGCAGGTGCTATTAATGCCGCTTTTCTAGCAGGGTATAATACTGCCAGCTGACCGACAATAAACAATGCAACAACGCCAAAAGCGACGAGTTCGAAACTGATTGGAGAAAGGTTAAAGGTGTTCACTAGCCACATGTTAAGTGCAACAGCACCGATACAACCAATAACATTCCCTATGGTTGAGATAATAAAATTTTCCATCATGAAATAGCGCATAATCTGGCCTTTGGTTGCGCCAAGAGCGCGACGTGTACCGATTTGTTTGGTGCGTCTATTAATACTGAATATAGCTAAGCCTACTATGCCAAACCCTGTAATTAGGGTTAGTGTTATCACAACCGTGGTGAGAATTTTATTCGTTGCATTATGCTGGCGATAACTGCGTTTACGGGTATCTTCAACTGTTGTTACTCGGCGAATAATACGTTCTTTATCACTTTCTGCTAGGGCTTTTTCAATAACTGGCATTAGGGCATCACGCTGGCCTTCTTCAGTACGAATAAAGTAATAGCTACCTTTAGACTCTCGATGAAACGGCACTAACATGCTGCGTTCAACACCATTCCAGCCATTCCATGGCGCTTGTAATGCTTTAACAATACCAATAATTTGCATTGGCTGAGTTTGTGAAATATATACCGTTTTTCCGATAGCTGATTGCCAGTCATCAGGGTATAAGTTCTCAGCAAATGCCTTAGTGATAATAGTTTTTGCTGGCCATGTTGACTGCCCGTCTTTACGTAGTTCGATATCTTCTTGAGTAAAGTTAGTGCCAGCTATGAGCTCTAGTCCCATGCTATTAATGGCGTGCTCGTCAACCATGTAAACCGCAGTGCCTACCGCATCTTTGTCTTCACCAGGCTCGTGTTGTAATGCCATAGACCAACCACTACTGCTTAACGGGATCGCATTAATTTGAATTGCATCTACAACACCTGGGGTATTGCGGATCATGTGCAAATCGGTTTGTAATTGCGCCTGAATATTATAGTCTTGACCAAATATCGTATTGGTAAGATAAAAAGTATTAGCTTCATCTAGACCACTGTCACGCTGCATTTGTTGTTGGCGATCTTGGATCATAAAAATCGCATTGACCATAATCGTCATTGTTAACGCTATTTGCAGTGCAATAAGTAAGGCACCAATTTTATTGCGCGCTAAGGCGCGGATAATAAGTCCTGTTTCTAACATAGTTATTTCCTACTTTTGCTGGCAATTTATTGGCTTTTTAATTGTTGGGCGGGCTGAATATTACATGCCCGCCATGTTGGGTATAAACCGGCTAATATGGTTGAAATAAGTGCAAGAGCAACGGCTAATATCGCCATGTTAGTATCTAAACTTGCTAAGCCTTGCATATAATCACCATAAAGGTTTTCAACACCTTTTAGCCCTAAGTAAGCCAGAAACAAACCGAGTATTCCGCCTAAAATGCCAATGCAAGCTGATTCAATAATGTACTGACTAAACAGGGTACTTTTACTCGCTCCTAATGCTTGGCGCAAACCAATTTCTGGTGCTTTACCTAAGAATTTTGCCAGTAATAAACCGACAGTATTAAGTAAACATACAATGAGAAACATAAATGACATAGCCATCATCATTTGCGCGTCGTCTGCAACAACTTCTTGTGCCTCTAACCATTGCATTACATTACTTAAACGGTTATCTAACGGGCGTTGAAAACGGCCAAACTGCTTTTGCTCTTCAACATAAGCATTAAGAAATTGCAAATAATCTTGTTTGTCTTGCTCAGTTTTTAACTCCACCCAGAATTGAGTCCAAATACATTCGGAAGCAAGAAATGCTTTAAAGCCATCACCTGAAGGTTTCCAACAATTGGTGTTTCCTGACCGAGATATTTTTTCGTCTTCAATTAAGTGAAACGGAACAAAAATGTCTTCAGAGTCATTAAAAGCGCCTGTAGTTATATCGTAAAAGCGGGGTTTAGGTTGCCAAGTATCAATGACCCCCACCACACGAAACATATTGCCTTCAAGTTTTATAGACTTGCCGACGGAGTCTGTACCACCAAATAGCTTGTCATTAGTTTCTTTGCTTAAAACCACAACAAACTCTTTGCTTTCATCACTTTGATTCGACCAGCCGCTTCCGTAAATAAATGGCACGTTAAACATGGAGAAAAAGTCAGCTGAATTTGCTCGGCCGTTAACGATTAAAGGCAATATCTCTGGATCTTCAGGCTCTATTACCCCGAACGCTTGCGCTTGAATATTTTGACGAAATGCTTTTTGCGCCCGCATTAAGTTGGTTGAATCTGTAAAAGTTAATTGATCAGGTGGATTTAAGCCGTCATCAAATGGGTCATTAACATCCCAACTATCAAGTTGCACATAAAATAATTGCTCACTTTTTTCTGGAATAGGGTTGGCAGACATCAGGTAATTTACTGTTACCGTAGTCATCGCCGCACCAATGCCTAAACCTATAGCACATACCATTAATAGGCTTAAGCCCCAGTGTCGAACTATGCTGATCCAAGCAAGTCGTAAATAGTAACTAAACATATTTTTATCCTTGTCCTTGTTGGAATTAAGTTAGGCAATCGCTTTATCGGCGTTCGACGCGACAATTTCCAATTCACTTACTCGGCCATCTTTGACTTGAATGGTGCGTTTGGCACGTTGTGCTAATTCAGCATCGTGTGTCACCATAATAATGGTGGTACCTTGTTGATTAATCTCTTCAAGTAAACTCATTACGCCTTTCGCCATTTCAGAATCTAAATTACCAGTTGGCTCATCTGCTAACAAAAAACGTGGATCAGTAGCAAGTGCTCGAGCAATAGCGACACGTTGTTGTTGTCCACCAGATAGTTGACTAGGTAGATGTTTCATTCGCGATGCTAAACCAACGCGTTCTAAGTTTTCTTCTATTCGACGCTTCCTTTCTTTAGCATTAAAACCACGATAACGTAATGGTACGTCGACATTGTCATACAAGTTTAAGTCAGGGATCAGATTGAAACTTTGAAATATAAAGCCTATTTTTTGGTTTCGCATTCGAGAGCGGCCGTTGTCATTTAACTTACCTACATCTTCGCCATCAAGTAAAAACTCGCCATTAGTGTAGGTTTCAAGCAGGCCGGCAATATTTAAAAATGTTGTTTTTCCTGAGCCGGAAGGGCCGGTGACACTGACGAAATCACCCTCGTTAACCTGTAAACAAAAGTCGCGCAGTGCGTGTGTTTGGATATCGGCGGTTTGAAATATTTTATTGATATTTTTCATTACTAACATGTTAAGTTCCCTTGTATAGATTAGGCAGCGAACTGCGCTTTTATTATCGCTATTTTAATTTGAGTGCGTTTAGGGGCTATTGCTCTTTCATTTTAGTCTCTGCTATCGGCTAATATTTAAGATAACAAGGCGGAAATCATGCTATGTAGTTATTCTACTTTAATGCTTTCCAACGATGTTAGCTTGAAAATTAGCCATAGCCCTTTGGGTTGCCTTGAAAAAGCGTTACTCTTTGTTGCTTAAAGTGCATTTGGAACAACCAAACATTAAATTAAGCGCCTCGATTAACACCTTTTTCAAGAGCAACAGAGCTATAAACTGAAAGTTCAACAGCCCCTAGTCACTGAGTAATACTTGATCGGCGGCATTAAAGGTGTCGGTACCCGAAATAATTATTTGGTCACCTACATTTAAACCTTGTAATATTTCAACATGACTTAAGCTGCGGGCACCTGTGGTAATAGCTGTTTTCTCCGCGAGACCGTTAACCACTTTATATGCAAAACGACCACCACTGCTGTCAAGAAACTGTCCACGCTGTACTTGCAGTACGTTTTCTTTATATTCCAAAATAATTTGTGTGTTTAAGCGTTGATTTTGACGTAACTTTCTTGGCGTTTCATCGGTGAAACGCACTCGCCCAGTAACCTGATTGTTCAGTATTTCGGGGGAAATTGTTACTAAGCGAGCACGAAAGGGCCGTTGTTCAAATTGAATATTAACTTCCATGCCTATGGCTAAGTCATCGGCATAGCTTTCTGGGATCTCTATTTCAACTTCGAACTGCGAAAGATCAACTATGGTTAGAATTGCTTGGTTTTTACTTAAAAAGGTTTTATTGTCGGTACTAAGGTTACCCACAATGCCATTAACTGGCGACGCGATATTTAAGCCGTCTACCTGACGTTGAAGTTCTTTCACCAACAAAGTTTGACGGCGAATATCGAGCTTTAATGATTTGCTATCAAAGTCTAAACTTTCCGCATTTAATGCCGCGTCTTGTACTGCGTGTTTATGCTGTAAGTTTGCCTGCTCTAATTCATCTTGCGCTTTTTCAAAATCGATTTGGCTAATAGCACTTTTCTCATAACCTAAGTCTGCACGACGCTTTTCTCGGTTTGCAGTAATCAATTTTACATTAGCTAAATCAACTGCTTTTTGATCAATTAAGCGTTGTTTCTTTGCTTGTATGCTTTGACGTTCAAAGCTAGATTGCAAACTTTCTAAAGTTGCTTGTTGTTGAAACAATTGGCTGTTTAATTCCGGACTTTCAAGTTTAGCAATAACTTGCCCTTGTTTTACTTCATGGCCCGCTTCAATCATTAAAGTAATAGTACCATCGGCAGGGCTGTATACGGTTGGACTAACGGCTGCAACGACACGGCCTAGTACCGAAATATCACGTGTGAAGTCGCCTTGAGTAATTGTAGCGAGCCTGACTCGTTCAAGTGATACTGACTGTTGAGCTTTACTCCAGCGAGATGCTGCTGGTGCAACTTGCCAAATAAAACTTACGATCACTAAGGCAGCTAGGGTTAAAACTAGCCAGCGTTTTTTGCTGGATGTGGTTGTTATTATTTTACTATCTTGTGCACTGGTGTCTTTAATCGACATGACTTTTCCCCCGAATGTCAATAATCAGTGTTTGTTATTGAGCAAAATTACTTGCTAAGTAACACTGACATAAACTTAAGTCGTTATGAGAAAGGAAAAGGTTTAAAAAGAATGTAATTAATTGTTATTTCGTTACAGAAGGCAACTAGATAGGATGGTTAATTGCAGTATATCGGCGCTTACTTGTTAACAAATAGTGGAAGTAAGACAATGCTGGCGTTAATTACGCTGCAGTTCGTCTTTCCCTATACAGGCGTACTAATGCCACGGCTAAAAATAGTAATGGAATAGCAAAATCAATTACACGAGTATAGCGGGCATAAGGTGTTACGCCGCGAACGATTGCCACTTGGCCATTTAATACTGCTTCTTCAAATTGTGGTATTTGATTAGTGATATTGCCATGATGATCCACCAATGCGGTGATACCATTATTGGTTGCCCGTAAAAATGGTCGGCCAAATTCTAAAGCCCGCATGCGAACAATCTCTAAATGCTGATGCGGACCATGAGAGTCACCAAACCAGGCATCGTTGCTTACTGTTAACAACATGTCAGTTTGGTCTGAGAAGTTAGCACTTAGTTGCTCTGCAAAGGCCACTTCAAAACAAATAAGTGGCAAAATTTGGTAGCCATTAGCTACTAAGTTCTTTTGTTGATATTCGCCACGGCTAAATGATGACATTGGTAAGTTAAAAAAGGGTGCTAATGGTCGTAACCATTCCGCAAATGGAACAAACTCACCAATGGGCAATAAATGGTGCTTCGCATAGCGATTGCTGTTGTTGTATTGATAACCACCAAGTTCGTCGTTTGCACTGTATTTACCAATAACAACTAAATTATTATAGTAGTTTTTTGTGTTTACATTGTAATCGATAATACCGGAAATAATAGCGCTGTTATTTAGTAACGCTGAACTTTGTGCTATTTGCAAAAATTCTTGTGCTTGTGTGCTTGGCTCAACAGCCGTAATGGCTGACTCAGGCCAAATAACTAATTCGGCAGGGAAATTTTTTCGTGTTAAGTCTAGGTAGGTTAGCATGGTTGGCCATGTTTGCTCAGGAGCCCATTTAAGCTCCTGTTTAATATTACCTTGAACAATGGCGGTATTTACTTTTTTACCTGTAGGAGTAACCCAGGAAGTGTTGGTCAGAAGTACTGATAGCAAAGTTATGCTTAGCAATACACTCGCTGCAAAATAACGTGTTTTCTTTGTGTTTTTACCAGTGCCTTTAACTAGGTAGAGAAGATTAATGCTAAGGAAAATAACCAGTGCACTGATTCCTTTCTCACCAATAACTGGGGCAAAAACTGATAATGGGCTATTAATTTGACTGTAACCTAAAGTTAGCCAAGGGAAACCGGTTAAGAATACACCACGTAAAAATTCAGCTAATAACCAAAATGGTAAGAGTAGCCATAAATTTACCCCATTATTTAGCGACAAGCGGGCACTTAGATAACAGGCTAAAGCTAAAAATAGTGCTAAATATAAACATAGCAATAGCATTAGTAATAACGAAATGGCTAACGGTAGGCCGCCAAATTGATCGATACTGACATGAACCCAGCTAATACCTGCGGCAAACCAGCCAAAGGCAAAAATAAAGCCTTGTTTAGCGGCATTTTTTGCAGATCTCCCTCGAAGTGTGGACAGCCAAATAGGTAAAACAATAAAAACAATACCGTAAAGAGAGTAGGGCGCGTAACTAAATACCAAACTTAGCCCTAGCAATAAGCTAAGGCCATTTTCTTTATTGGTGATATTTCGTTTAACTCGAGAGAAAAGTTTGTTTAACATGTAGATTTAGTCAACGATTTTACCCGTAACTTGATGTGCTTTTGGTACTGTAACTTGCAATGTTTGAATGCGTCGACTGTCGGCAGACGTTACTTTAAAGATAAATTTATTAATTGTTACATGCTCACTTTTTTTCGGCATATGGCCAAAGTGCTGTAATACAATGCCACCAATGGTATCAGCGTCGCTTTCATTAAATTGCACATTAAAGAATTCATTGAAGTCAGCTAAATTAGTTAAAGATTTTACTTGGTAAACTTGTCCGGCTAAATGCTTTATATCTTCTTCTATTGCGTCATCGGTTTCATCTTCAATTTCACCAACGATAAGTTCAAGGATATCTTCGATTGTAACAACACCTGATACACCACCATATTCATCGACGACAATTGCCATATGATAACGCTGCTGTCGAAATTCTTTTAATAACGGATCAACTTTTTTACTTTCTGGAACGATAATCGCAGGCCTGATAATTTTATCTAAAGTAAACTCTTCTTCAGTTTGCTTAAAACCAAAGGCGAGCAGGTCTTTCGCTAAGAGAATGCCTTCAATATGGTCAATATCTTCATTAATAACCGGAAAACGAGAATGCCCAGATTCAATAATTATTGGCAATGATTTCTCTATCGCATCTTTGATATCTAACGTCACCATTTGTGAGCGCGGGATCATGATATCGCGTACACGCATATCAGATACTTCAAGTACACCTTCAATCATTTGTTTGATTTCAGGGTTGATGAGTTCTCGGTCTTCAGCATCGTTTAATACATCAACGAGCTCTTCTTTATTTCTCGGTTCTCCTGTAAACACCTGAACAATTTTATCCAAGATTGATTTATTAGTAGAACCGTTACTAGAGTGGGGGTGGTCGTCGCTCATAGAGCCTTGTTATATCCTTGTTGTTCGAATGTATAATTCAAAAAGTAGTTGATTAGTTTGTAACCGATTTTTAATTATTTCAAGTATTAAATCGTTATTTTATGACTCTGTTACAATTTCATTAAACTAATTTAATTAACTACAATTTCCGCTATCGCTAGTTTTCGTTTATCTCATATGGTGCAGGAAAGCCTAATGTGGTGATAATTTTACTTTCCAGCGCTTCCATTTCTTCTGCTTCATCATCATTAATGTGGTCAAACCCCAGTAAATGTAAACAACCGTGAACGACCATATGTGCCCAATGGGCTTTCAATGCTTTTTTCTGTTCTTCAGCTTCAGCTTCGACAACTGCAATACAAATTATTAAGTCGCCTAGCAAATTTAATTTAATTCCTTCTGGCACTTCAAATGGAAAAGATAAAACATTGGTTGGTTTATCTTTTCCACGGTATTGGCTATTGAGCTGCTGACTTTCCTCACTTGAAACTAATCTAATCGTTAACTCAAATGGCTTGTTAAATTGTTTTAATGCAGCTTCAGCCCAACATTGAAAATCTTTCTGGCTAGGCAAATTTCCGTTGTCACAAGCAATTTGTAAATCAACGTCAATAGTTGGACCGTTACTTTTCATTTGAACTTTCACTTAAATTATTTGCAGCGCGAGCTATTTCATCAGCTTTACGTTGATGCTTTTCTTGTTTCAAACGATTCTCTTTTTGTTCAAAGGCGTCATACGCTTCAACAATACGGCCAACGACAGGGTGTCGCACTACATCTTTAGATTGAAAGAAATTAAAGCTGACTCCCGAAATATCATCTAGTACTTCAATTGCATGACGTAGCCCAGATTTTTGTCCTCGAGGTAAATCTACTTGTGTAATATCACCAGTGATTACCGCGCGTGAATTAAAGCCAATACGGGTTAAAAACATTTTCATTTGCTCGACGGTGGTATTTTGACTTTCATCAAGAATAATAAAAGCATCATTCAAAGTTCTGCCGCGCATATAAGCTAGTGGCGCAACCTCAATAACATTACGTTCAATAAGCTTTTCAACTTTTTCGAAACCTAACATTTCAAATAAGGCATCATAAAGTGGGCGTAAATATGGATCGACCTTTTGCGATAAATCACCAGGAAGAAAACCAAGTTTTTCACCTGCTTCAACTGCTGGACGAGTAAGTAATATACGTCTAATTTCTTGGCGTTCTAATGCGTCAACAGCACAAGCGACCGCTAAATAGGTTTTACCTGTGCCTGCAACACCAACACCGAAGCTAATATCGTTAGTGATAACGTTACGAACATAATTTTGCTGGTTTTCATTTCTAGGCTTAATAATGCCACGTTTGGTTTTAATGGTAACCATGTCGTCAAATTTAGCATCAAGTTGAGTTGGCTCTGTTTCTAGGGTACCAGCATCAATAATGGCTAAGTGTACAACCTCAGGCGTAATATCTTTCGATCTACCTTTAACGGTTTCTGTTTCAAGGTATAGATTAACTAAAAGTTGTTTTACTGCTTGGCAGTTTATGGTTTTGCCAGTAACTTTAAATTCGTGGCTTTTATAGCTGATTTCAACCCCCATACGACGTTCAATCGTTTTAAGATTGTCGTCAATAGCACCACAAAGGTTTGCTAGCCGGTTATTATCAGCTGGGGATAATTCAAAGGTAATACTGGTATTTTTACTCAAAAGTTATTCCTGATACAGATAACAAAATGAAAACGGTAAATAAGCGAGTTAGTTACCGTTAAGCCTATTTTTAAGGGGTAAACGTTGCCACACCAAGTTCATCAACAGAATTTTCGTTAGTTGAACTTTCACTCGTTTGGTGATGGTTGTTTGCAAGTATGTCAGCCGGAGAATGTGCAATACGTAAGCCCATTTCGCTTTCTTGACGGACTAATTCACCACGAAGTGAGTTGGCATAAACATCGGTAATTTTTACATCAACAAATTGTCCTATAACCGAATGTGGTGCAACAAAGTTGACGATACGGTTGTTTTCGGTGCGGCCACGAAGCTCCATCGGATTTTTCTTTGATGGGCCTTCAACCAATATACGCTGTTCAGTATTTAGCATTTGACGAGCAATATGCAGAGCCTGTTGGCTAATACGGTCCTGTAATATTTGTAAACGTTGTTTTTTAACTTCGTCACTAATGTCATCAACCATGTCTGCCGCTGGAGTACCAGGTCGTGCACTGTAAATAAAGCTGAAGCTTAAATCAAAATCAACCGCTTTGATCAAGTTCATCGTTGCCTCAAAGTCTGCATCTGTTTCACCTGGGAAACCAATGATGAAATCTGATGACATGCAAATATCTGGGCGTGCTTTTTTCAATTTGCGAATTTGAGACTTATATTCAATTGCAGTATGGCCACGCTTCATTTGCGTTAATATTCTGTCTGAGCCACTTTGTACTGGTAAATGTAAATGGCTAACTAATTCTGGCACATCTTTGTATACGTCAATAATGTCGTCAGTAAATTCAATAGGGTGCGATGTGGTGTAACGAATGCGATCAATACCATCGATAGTGGCAATTAAACGTAATAGTTCTGAGAAACGGCAAATGCTACCGTCATGTGAATCACCACGATAACCGTTAACATTTTGACCAAGTAAGTTTACTTCACGAACTCCTTGCTCTGCTAATTGCGCAATTTCATAAAGTACATCATCAAGTGGACGACTAACTTCTTCGCCGCGAGTATAAGGCACTACACAGAAAGTACAGTATTTACTACAACCTTCCATAATGGAAACAAAAGCAGTCGCACCTTCAGCCTTAGGCTCAGGAAGACGATCAAATTTTTCAATTTCAGGGAAACTAACGTCAACAACTGGATTTTTTTCACCAGTTACTTGTTGGATCATTTCAGGTAAGCGGTGCAAGGTTTGTGGTCCAAAAACCATATCAACATAAGGTGCACGCTGACGTATAGCGTCACCTTCTTGTGATGCAACACAACCACCTACACCAATGACCAGTTCAGGATTTTCAGCTTTAAGGTTTTTCCAACGACCAAGTTGATGGAAAACTTTCTCTTGAGCTTTTTCACGAATAGAACAAGTATTTAACAAAATCACATCAGCGTCTTCGGCTTCTTCTGCCAATTCAAACCCGTGGGTGGAGTCTAACAATTCAGCCATCTTCTGCGAGTCATACTCGTTCATTTGACAGCCCCAAGTTTTGATGTATAGCTTTTTACTCATTTATTCGCGCCTAATCTTTACTATGAAATTGATTCTAGTTTTTGCTAGAGAATTTAAGGGGGCGTATTTTACTCTTTCTTTGCCTTTGATGCTAGTTTAGAAAATTGACGTTAAAATAAATATAGAAATGCCATTTTGGTGGGAATGAGAGAGAGTCATACACAAATGGAGTTTTAAGCTTCGAGTCACACGAGAATAGGTTGGCGTAATAGTGCTATGACTTTTTAATTAACGAGGCCTAAACTCATATGTCAGTGAGTTTCTTTTGTGACAGTGATAACTGAAACGTAATACTTAGTAACTGCCATTTGTACATAATTTACTGGCTTAAGACATTTTCATCAAAGGAATTGAGATGATAATTTCACTGCCATGCTCCTGATTATCATAAGTATGAAAGGTGGCGTTAAATTTATTGGCAATTTGACGAATATAGTACATTGCCATGTCAAAATTAATTTTACTGTTAAATTGCGCAAAGCTTTGTTCGTTATCAGTAACTTTCAACCAAATTTTTTCATTTGATTCATTCACATGCACTGAAAATACGCCACCATTACCATTGTTAATTGCGGCTAATATGGCTTCATAAACAATTCGATAAATTGCGGTTTGTATTGCATAGTCGATTTTCTCACAATCAATATCAAGCTGTGCCGAAACTAAAACATGATATTGCTGGTGAAAATAGTCTGCTAAGTAAGGCAATGCAACGGTTAAAGAGCTACCCGATAGATTACTTGGTTCGGCGTGACTATGTTTTGTTTTTAATTCTGCAATGCATTCAGAAATTAATGCTTGGGCGGCTAATTTACCGTCTTCATTTTCTGCTTTTAAGTTGTTTGAATTTATTACTTCATTTAGCTTTATCAGTTTTTGTACTTTTTGTAATTTACGACGAATGATTGCAGCAGATTGGCCATGGGTTTTGATTTCATCATTTAATAGCTGATGAATATGACTAATGGAACGGCTGCGTAAATACAGAAGCCAAAATGTTAAGGTGATTATTAGAGTAATGATTACAGCATAGAGTATTCTAATATTTGGATGCCAATACCAAGGATATGCAACCTTAATATCAGCGTAGGCTTTAAAATCGCTCCATTGGCCAAGGCTATTTGTGCCCATTATTTCTATACTATAGGTACCTGAAGATAGCCCCGTTAATGTTAATTGGTTACCGTTAATTGCATGCCATTCACCATTATTAATTTGATATTTAAATTGCTTTTCTTGCCCCGGTCTAAAGTCTAAACTGGCAAGCTCTAATGTTACCACATCATTTGCGGAGTCTATCTCTATAGAGCGACTTAATAATTGTGCTTTACCTGAAGCGATAGTTTTACTGATATATACTTTGGGGTTTAATTTATTAAAAGGTGTCAACGATACTTTCAATACGCCACCATAATGACCGACATGAACAATATCGTTAAATAGTTTTGGCTTTTTAGTAAATGTGAGTTTTTCTGTATTCGGCACCATCTTAATTTGATAATTTTCAGGGTTTACAACATATAAACCAGGGTGTCCGGAAACCCATATTTCACCTTTAATTAGAGACATATAGCTAAAGTTAAGATCTTTTGCGAAATGCGCTAACTGCTCTCCTTGCTGATTATAAACAAAAAAACCATCTCCTTTTGTTGCTACAAAAATCTTATTTTTGTATTCAAGCAAAGAAATAACTTTATTTTCACCTAAGCCTACTAGCGGATTACTTCTATTTGTTTCTTGGTTGAATATATCAACGCCTGAAGACGTAGCGACCCAAATTTTACTATTACTGAGTGGCAATACATTAATGGCTTCATTTGAAGATAACTGCTCACCTTTAATATGTTTGGTAATCTTTGCGTTAGCAATGTCATAAATATAAATACCATTATTATTTGATGCCAAATAAAGCAAACCATCCTTATGAGTCATGTCTAATAATAATTTATTATTCTCTAAGAAGTTTACTCGTGATAGTTGCTGATCCGTAGAGCTGTATTGCCATAAACCATCAAAAGTTGAAATGTAAATTGTTTCCCCATCTGAAAATAGATCCGTAATGATCTTTGCGCGCTTACTGAAGTTATTGTTAACCTTTTCAGGTAAAGTTGGGTTAGATAAAGGTTGTTCACTTAATCCTTCCCCATAGCTACCTATAATAAGTTTATTATGATGTGGTGTAAGTACAATGTAATTGATAAATACATCAAAAATTAAAGAAATATTTTGTGTAATAGAAGGAATAAGTTGTTCTATACCTCTGTTATTTAGTATCCATAAAACGCCTGATTCATCATGAAATATTTTTTTTACGTAGCTCGCTTTAATATTAGGGTAAGTGTGAGGGATTTTTGTTAATTCATTAAGAGTATATTTTTCTAATCCCCCTTTTTTATCAACGCTATAAATACTATCTTGTGCATTCGATACGGTTAGAGCTGAAATTTGAGAGTCGACATTAATACTATATTGATCTTCGTTATCGCTTAACATGATGATTTGGCTGGTATCTGCATTGGCAAAGATTACTTTATCTTCAATGGTTGTCATTGCCGATATTTTGCCCGCATTAATTAATTTTATCTCAGCCCCATTGAATCTGAACAACCCCTTAATTGATGATATATATACATATTTGTTTGTACTCTTGAGTGTATTGATATCAAAGTCGTTAGCTAATATTTTTGTTGATAAGTTTGCGGCGTCTATTTGGTATAGTTTATTAGGGACATCTAAATAATAGTAACCATTGTGTGCTATAACTTGATAAATACTGTTTCGGTGGATATTTATATCAAGTTTTTTTGCCTCACCTCGAGTTGTATTAAACAGCCATAGTTGATGTGTTTCAGTTGCCAACAGTAAATTATTATTGTCAATAAAATGGATGTCATTGATCCAATCAAATGGCAATGGCCAGTTATTGTTACTTGAATTAAATACTATATTGTCTTTGCTATTGTGTCTGATTAACCCTGAAGGGGAGGCTAACCAGATAAAACCTCTATTATCTTGGATTATAGTGCTAGCATTAGGGAAATGATTATCAAATTGTTGAGCAGCTGCAGTATTAAATAAGGAAAACACTAACAGAATAGATGGCGAAATACTTCGCCATAATCTAATCCCACGTATAAAAAAATACTGCTTTAAACTAAGTAATGCTTGTTGGAGCTTCTTTTGGGGGGTGCCTAACATCACCACAGGCAGCATAAACATTAGGTACTTGATCAGCAAGTTCAGGTTTTTGAACCAGCATATAAGTTGGTTTCCTTGGTGAATCATCATGCTGTTTTTTTGCCCATGCTTTACGCACTTTGTCGGCATGTTCTTTTCCATATTTTGTTTCAAATGCTGTGGCGACCATTTCGACACCAAAATCATCCATCACCATGATGGCGTTATCATGGTAGCCACTTGTGGTGTCAAAATCTATATCAACAGTTAAAATCTTATTGTTAGGTAATACTAAATCTGCTTTTAGCTTCGCAACAACCGCACGATCTTCGTGCGCTTTAAGTTGGCTTAAATTAGGTTTTTCAGATAGGTCGTAAACTAAGTTAATATCTTTAGCAATTTTTTTTTCTTTTCGTAATGCTGACATAATTATTCCCTTTAAGTACTTGTGTTTTTATTGAACTGTTGTCTAACTGCTTTTTGATTATAGCGAACAAAAATGTTAATGGTAGTAGCAGGTTAATTTATATTTCTACATGACTTTAATATGAAATGGATTGAATACTTGGATAAAAATGGTTTTGTACAAATTAATAATTTTTTATCTTATGATGAGGCACTTAAATTGCGGGATAAAATTATTAAAGAAAATCACTTTAAAAAATGGAATTTATTAACGACTCCTTACCGGCCACTAATGAATATTAAAGATCGAATTTCGTCAGATATCATTGATAAGCGTCGTCACAAGCAAGCAGGGCAAGCGTTAAAGCGCCGACAGTTTTCATTTTCATTTTATCGCTCGAGTAATAAGCATGCAAAACAGCATGGTCAGTCTCAATTACATAAAGGTATTGGTGAAAAAGTCATTAACTTGCTTAAAGAAGAGGAATTGATAGTAGGGCAGTTACAAGATTCATTTTTCGCTGATTTCAAGGCTGGGCAGTTTATTAGCTACCATACTGATGGCAGTGCCGGTAAGTATGCTTTTATTTACCAATTATCAAAGGGGTGGCAGAAAAAATATGGCGGCCAATTAGAGTTATACCCGAAAAAGATTAAATTCTTTAAAAAGCAGCTCGAACCTAAGTTTAATAGTTTAGCCATTTTAAAATTGGCACACCCGATGCCGCATAGTGTTAAGGTTTTATCGAACCCAGCACATAAACATCGAATTACTGTTTCAGGTTGGGTAGAATAAAGCGATATTTGTCAGCATATTAATGTGGTTATGAAACAGTTTGATTGTGTAGTTGTTGGTGGTGGTATGGTCGGTGCTGCGAGTGCATTGTCTATGGCCGAGTTAGGTTTGAAAGTTGCAGTTATTGAACGCTCACTGCCAGCAACGTATGCCCCAGAGCAAGCATTTGATTTAAGAGTTTCTGCCATTTCTTTAGCTTCAGAGCTATTATTAAAGCAACTTGGTGCGTGGCAACAGCTAAAACAGTGGCGTATGTGTCCATATAAGCGTTTAGCGGTATGGGAAAATGCACAAGCTTATACTGAGTTTAATGCTAAAGACATCGAGCAAAGCCATTTAGGCCATATTATTGAAAACCGCTTAATTCAACTTTCATTGTGGCAAAAACTTGATGAACACCAAAATGTCTCGACATTCTGTCCAGAATCTTTACTCGGTATCGAACAGAATTCCACAAGTGCATTTCTAACATTATCCTCTCAAGTCATTAAGGCCAAATTAATTATTGCTGCTGATGGGGCAAGCTCTCAGGTGCGAAAATTAGTTAATATAGGTATTACCGGTTGGGATTATGCACAATCTGCCATGCTAGTGAATGTTAAAACTCAATTGCCGCAGCAGGATATTACTTGGCAACAGTATTTTCCAACTGGGCCTGTCGCTATGTTGCCTATGCCAGGTAATAGTGCATCTTTGGTTTGGTACCATGAAAAAGATGAAATTAGTCGTTTATCTGCACTTTCGAATGCGAGCTTGCAACAAGAAATTCAGCAAGCGTTTCCACAGCGTCTTGGAGATGTTGAAGTGGTGACAAAAGCAGCGTTCCCATTGACCCGTCGACATGCAAATCAATACAGCAAAGGTCGTGTTGTTTTACTAGGTGATGCTGCTCATACAATAAACCCCATGGCGGGCCAAGGTGTAAATTTAGGCTTTAAGGATGTTAAGGCATTACAAAGCGTGATTGCTGAAGCGATAGGGAATGGAGAGTCATGGTCTAGTTCGTCAGTGATGACTGACTACGAAAAAATGCGTCGAAAAGACAATTTATTGATGATGACCACTATGGACGCATTATACCTATCATTTGGCCATATTTCGCCATTGGCTAAGTTCGCCCGCAATTCTGCATTGTCTATGGTGAATAAACTTCCTTTTTTGAAAAGTAAAGCACTAGCATACGCATGTGGAATTTAGCTCTTTTGAGCATAATAACTATAGCGAATATATAGAGTAGGTAAATAAATTTGCAGTGGTGTTTATCATATAGCCATGATGTTGATGTTATTAAACAGTAATTATGAATGCATTAATTAGAAATTTAATTAAATAAATACACACAAGAAATTTTGAAGAACTAATAACACGTCAACATGAAAACTAGTCGGTAATAAGGAAAGTAAGTATAAATTTATATAGAGGACGTAATAAGTATAGAAAAATAATTAGAAAGTTTGAAATGGTGCGGAAGGAGAGACTTGAACTCTCACATCTTGCGATACTGGAACCTAAATCCAGCGCGTCTACCAATTCCGCCACTTCCGCATTTTCAGGTAGTTATCTCAATAAAGTGAGATGATTTTCAATCAAAAGGAAGTGGCTGGGGTATGAGGATTTGAACCTCAGAATGACGGGATCAAAACCCGCTGCCTTACCGCTTGGCTATACCCCAACTGGATACTTCTATGACAGGTAAGTAACATTGATAAACTTTCGAATAATACAGAGAATAAAGAAAGTGGCTGGGGTATGAGGATTTGAACCTCAGAATGACGGGATCAAAACCCGCTGCCTTACCGCTTGGCTATACCCCAGCAATGTACTTACTTTCGTAATTATTTAATAATAATTACATTGAAATGGTACGGGAAGAGAGACTTGAACTCTCACATCTTGCGATACTGGAACCTAAATCCAGCGCGTCTACCAATTCCGCCATTCCCGCATTTCAATATTTGCGTTGAAAAGAGTGGTGGCTACACCGGGATTTGAACCTGGGACCCCATCATTATGAGTGATGTGCTCTAACCAGCTGAGCTATGTAGCCTTTCCATCTCGCCTCTCAGCAAGTGGCGCGTATTATGCAAATCTCATTGGGCTACGTCAACCGTTTTTTATCAAAAAAATAAGACTTTTTGATTGTTTGGCTATTCACTGTGCAATTTGGCCGATATCTACACAAAAAATGACTTTGTTGTTCAATTTGTGCTTTCTATAGCCACCCAAATTGCACTTTTTAAATGCTGAGTTGATACCTTATTTGATTCGTTTATTGGCAACTTTTGTTAAATGTGCAGAATTTTCATTGATTGCAGGTAAATTTTCTTTAACGACTTTAACGGGGAGTTTACCAATTATGTATTCTCCAACATCAAGGGCTTTCGATGCAGCTGAAAAAACAAGGAGGTTTTTACCATTACATTGAACACTATCAAAAATTGACCGTATTTTTAATTTACTTGATTTTAAATATTTTCGTAAGCGCTTTTTATCATTAATTGAAACGTACTCACAGATACGCAAAGACATGCTGTCCTCATAGGAGTAACTTGGTGTTGAGTAAGAAAGTAGTGCTGCTGTTACAAGAGCAATAGTTAAAGAAGTTTTCATACGGATCCCTAATATTTTTCTATTGTTGTTATTAGCAGTCTAATCCTAATCCACAACATTGCCAGTTTTGCTGTAAAAACTCGCAGCCTCTACTATTACGCTAGTCACTTCTTTTGAGTGACAGTAAATTATATGTTGGGGCTAGAAAGGCCTGATAGAGTTCTAATAGTTTGAGGGATTGAGTTTGATACTGTCAATATATAGGTAATAAAAAAGAGAGCCGAAGCTCTCTTTTGAGATAATAATGATAAACAATAAAGTTAATCGTTTATACGTTAAATCTAAAATGCACTACGTCGCCATCTTTTACTCGGTAGTCTTTACCTTCTAGGCGCCATTTGCCTGCTTCTTTAGCGCCTGACTCACCGTTAAATTCAATAAAGTCATCGTAGGCGACTACTTCAGCGCGAATAAAGCCTTTTTCAAAGTCGGTATGAATAACACCTGCCGCTTGTGGTGCTGTTGCATTTTGCTTAACAGTCCATGCGCGAACTTCTTTTACACCGGCGGTAAAGTAAGTTTGCAAATGCAATAAGCCGTAGCCAGAATTAATTACACGATTAAGTCCAGGTTCTTCTAAGCCCATTTCAGCCATAAATTCTTCGCGGTCTTCATCATCCATTTCAGACAATTCGCCTTCAATTTCGGCACAAACAGCAACAACAACGGCATTTTCTTTTTCTGCAATAGCGTGAACAACGTCAAGGTACGGGTTGTTTTCAAAACCATCGTCGTTAACATTGGCAATATACATGGTTGGCTTAATTGTTAAGAAATTTAAGTAAGCAACTGCAGCTTTTTCTTCTTTAGATAACTCTAAAGAACGTACCATTTCACCATCTTCAACATGCTTTAATATTTTTTCTAATACTGGTAATTCAAATTTAGCATCTTTATCACCACCTTTAGCTCTTTTGACTTGGCGTTGAATAGCGCGCTCAGCAGTATCCATATCGGCCAAAGCTAGTTCAGTATTAATGACATCGATATCTTCAGCAGGATCAATTTTATTAGCAACGTGGATGATGTTGTCGTTTTCAAAACAACGAACAACATGGCCAATGGCGTCAGTCTCACGAATATTGGCTAAGAATTTGTTACCTAAGCCTTCACCTTTTGATGCACCAGCAACAAGGCCTGCAATATCAACAAATTCCATAGTGGTGGCAAGTACACGTTCAGGATTAACGATTTTTGCTAGCTTATCTAAGCGAGGATCAGGAACAGGTACCACACCAGTATTAGGCTCAATTGTACAAAATGGAAAGTTAGCAGCTTCAATACCCGCTTTGGTTAGCGCGTTGAAAAGTGTTGATTTCCCGACGTTGGGCAAGCCAACAATACCACATTTAAATCCCATGATAATTACCTATTATGTTGTCGCAATACTTGTTATTGCGCTTTAAAAGAATGTAGACGATTTTGAGCTTTTTTAATATCGTCTTTTTGCCAAATTTCAAAACAGCGCACAGCTTCGTCTATCACTTGGTCAATTAAGTTTTGTTCGCTGGCAGGTGCTTTACCAAGTACATGCCCAGTAACGCGATCGCGATGACCTGGATGGTCAATACCAATGCGTAACCGATAAAATTCTTTGTTATTTGCCATACGTGAAATAATATCGCGTAAGCCATTGTGACCACCGTGCCCGCCACCTTGTTTGATTTTACAAGCGCCAGGCAACATATCTAACTCATCGTGGGCGACAAGAATATTTTCAACAGGGATACGAAAAAAATTGGCTAATGGTGCTACGGCTTGTCCACTGCGATTCATAAACGTAGTTGGAATAAGTAGATGAACTAATTGCCCGGCAATTAATCCTTTCCCGTAGAGGCCTGAATATTTTTTTTCTGGCTTTAGTGAAATGTTGTAACGTGATGCGAGTTCTTGAACGAACCAATCACCGGCATTATGGCGGGTCTTACTGTATTCTGAACCTGGATTTCCTAAGCCGACTACTAATTGAATTGTCATCTAATAGGATACTCTTGTTATTCAAATTTTAGGTCGATAAATTCAAGCACATTTAAAACTAAAAAGCTTAAAGGGTATGTTTAGAACATAGGCCCTTTAAGCTTTGTCATCAGCAGTAATATTAAAAATTACTCAGCTGGAGCTTCTTCAGTTGCTTCTGCTTCGCTATCGTCGCTTGAACCTTTAGGAGCGTTCAATGAAGCAACAGCTTGGTCATGGCTTTCGCCTTTAGCTAGTTCATCAGATGTAACGCCTTTAGGTAAAGCGATGTCTGATAAATGTAGAGTTTGACCAACTTCTAAGTTAGCAACATCAACTTCGATGAACTCAGGGATGTCAGCAGGTAAACAAGTAACAGCAATTTCGTTCACGTGGTGAGAAACGTTACCACCTTTTTTCTCTGCAGCTTCTTCGTTGATGAAGTGAACTGGAGCGTTAACATGTACTGGGTGAGTAGCGTCAACACGTAAGAAATCTAAGTGCATTACTAATTGCTTGAATGGGTGACGTTGCATGTCTTTTAAAAGACACTCAACTGGCTTGCCGTCAACATTTAATGTTAAAACGTGAGAGTAGAAAGCTTCTTCTTGTTGCGCACGGTAAACTGTTTTGTGCTCAAGTGTTAAAGAAACTGGCTCTTGGCCTTCACCGTATAGGATCGCTGGAATTTTGTTCGCGTGACGTAGGCGGCGGCTCGCACCTTTCCCTAAATCTGTACGTACTTCTGCATCCAACGTAAATAAATCAGTCATGGTTAATATCCATTATATAAATAATTAAAAGTCGTTGTTTTTTGCGACCAAAAACAACCTGTTTCCTTGATTAATAAATGTTAAAACTAACAAGTAGATTTATATTTAGTTAAAAAAGGCGCGGCATGATAACACTCAGCCTAGTTGAGATCCAATTTTTATCGCTATATTTATGGCAAAGTTCACTTTTGAGCTAAATATGCCGTGTTACTGCTGGGAGCGAGCACTTTAAACGTGAATCAATTAACAGCGCCACCGAACAAAAGGGTAGTAATGCATAGCTAACTGATAAGTTGTGATATTTGACGCTTATTCGACAAATGATAATTTATTTAAAGGTTAAATATAGTAAAGTTGGCAAACAAAAAAAGCACCCTAAGGTGCTTTTTACGCTGTTCACGAATTAGCTATGTCTGATTAAGCGTCAAACATAGCAGAGATAGACTCTTCGTTACAAACACGGCGAATAGCTTCTGACAACATACCACTTAAGGTAAGTTGGCGAACATTGCCTAGCGCTTTAATTTCTTTTGATAGTGGAATTGAATCAGTAACAACCACTTCATCAATAACTGAGTTTTTCAGGTTCTCAGCAGCATTTCCTGACAGCACAGGGTGAGTTGCATAAGCAAACACGCGTTTTGCACCGTGGTCTTTTAATGCTTCAGCAGCTTTTGCCAACGTACCACCAGTATCGATCATGTCATCAACGATAAAACAATCACGGCCTTTAACATCACCAATAATGTGCATAACTTGGGCAACGTTTGCTTTCGGGCGACGCTTATCGATAATAGCTAGGTCAGCATCATCTAATAGTTTTGCCACAGCACGTGCACGTACAACACCACCGATATCAGGAGAAACAACCACGGGGTTTTCAATATTTCTGTCTAACATATCTTCTAATAAGATAGGCGTACCGAAAACATTGTCTACTGGTACATCAAAGAAACCTTGAATTTGCTCAGCGTGTAAATCAACGGTTAATACACGGTCAACACCAACGCTTGATAGGAAGTCAGCAACAACTTTAGCGGTAATTGGTACACGAGCACTTCGAACGCGGCGATCCTGGCGAGCATAACCAAAGTAAGGCATAACGGCAGTAATACGACCTGCTGACGCACGACGTAATGCATCAATCATTACGATTAATTCCATTAAGTTATCATTGGTAGGCGCACATGTTGATTGAATGATAAAAACATCCGCACCACGTACGTTTTCAGTGATTTCAACACTAATTTCACCATCACTAAAACTACCGACCTTGGCTTCGCCTAAGGTGATGTAAAGGCGATTAGCGATTTGTTTGGCCAGTTCAGGGGTGGCGTTACCCGCAAAAATTTTCATGTCAGGCACTGTCAGTTCCTCAGAAACTTTTGACATTTACATTACGATACTGAATAAAACGTTACGTTAAATATCAGCAAATTATTTTATTTTTGCCAGTTTTAATGGCATTTAGATGATATTTCATCTGAACTCAATGCCCATTTATTGCCATAATTTCAGCATGTAAAGGGGATTGATTTAATCCTTTAGCAACGAATGACTCAATTCCTTTTGGAAGTTGAGACTGTACGAAGCGAGCCTCTTTTTCTGAACTAAAACGAGAGAAAATACACGCGCCAGTGCCAGTCATTTGAGACGGCGCGTATTCTATCAACCAACTCAGTAGCTTGGCAACCTCAGGGTAGTGTTTTATTACCCAAGTTTGACAATCATTATGATAATTTTCGATGTCAGCATCGCTGTATCGTATAGTGGCTGTATCTCTGGTTAGATCGGTAGCGTTAAAAACACTTTGCGTAGAAATACTACAATCAGGTTTTGAGACTAAATACCAATACGCTTTCGGTGATGCTGGTGTTAGCTGTTCACCAATACCTTGTGCAAAAGCGGCAAAACCATGTACGAAAATAGGCACGTCGGCACCCAGTTTGATGCCAAGTTCGGCAAGTTCTGCTGTTGATAGCTTGGTCTGCCATAGGGCATTTAATGCCAATAAAATAGTAGCTGCGTTTGAGGAGCCACCACCTAGGCCGCCACCCATAGGCAGTATTTTTTCAAGTTTAATATCCGCCCCTTGTTGGCATTGTGTATGCGATTGTAATAATCGAGCGGCTTTTACAATTAAATTATCATCGTTATTAACACCGGCAATTGGCGTTAATAAATTAATATGGTTTTTATCGTTAACTCGAATGAATAACGTATCGCTGTGATCTAAAAACTGGAAAACCGTTTCTAACTGATGGTAGCCATTATCAAGTTGACCAACAATATGTAGAAATAAGTTTAACTTCGCTGGTGCGGAAAATGAAAAAAATGCTTTTGTATTCAAGGCTGCCTCGTTAAATCTTCCAAGAGTGGATAACAATTTTTATCCGTAAATCGTCTTGTTGAATGGTTAATTGTTTTGCTAACTGAAATGGACCAATATGATGATATTTGCTGTAATTTATTTGCCAAACCTTATTGTTATATTGACTGATTAGCACATCTGGCAGTTGCGTTATTTCGTGATATTGAATGGTATCTGAAGGCAAATAGGCAATACCCTTTAGCCAGTTGTTCATTGCTCGAGTCGGTAAGTTTAAACCCGTTAACTGGTAAATTAAATTGTCTAAGTCTTGGGTTTGGTAACTTTCGCCATCAACCTCTACAGTAAAGTTACTTTTCTCACGCTTTAGTTCAAGCACTTTAATGCCAAATACGGTTGATAAGTTCAATAGTTCACTTTCTTGTTCTGTGTTTTTTTGCCAATGTAATGTCGCACTTTGTCGTTCTTTATTGGTAATAAAAGCAATCTTTCCGGCGATTACCCAATTATTAAGTGCTAATAATTGTTCATTTCGAACATTAATTTCTTGGTTGAGATGATTATTGTCAACGGGGACATCATTTATGCTGCTACAAGCCGTTAATATACTTAATAAAAACAGCGTAATAAGATGCTTGCTGTGCATGTTTTTCCTTGCTTAGTTAATGTTAACTCGCTCATTTTTTTCAGTAGCGAAGTAATCGTAAGTTAATTTTGAACTAAAAGTAGCCGTATGCATTAAAATTGTCGGCTATGGCAATATTAAATAACGAAAATGTCTGAGTAATAGCACACTATCACCTTTCAATTTAATGTGATCTTTCGTAAAATTATCGCGATTTTTTGTCGCAGATCATAGGTTTTTTTTATTATCTGGCCGATAATAGCGCCAACAAGTTATTACTAGCTTATAATTAGCTCTGAAATAACTCATCATTCGCAGCAATATTTGCTTGCCGTTGAAATTTAATTGGATCCACTATATTCGTATGTCGATAGTTGCAGTAGGTATAAATCACAAAACCGCTCCGGTTGCCGTTAGGGAAAAAATTTCTTTTAACCCAGATAACTTGAGTACTGCTTTGCAAGAGCTTGTTAATTCAGTTGAATGCAAAGAAGCGGCGATTTTATCAACCTGTAATCGTACCGAACTGTACTTAGTGCAAGAAGGTGAAGTGGCAGTGACTCAGGAGCGAATTGTTCGATGGTTAGAACAACATCATAATGTACCCGCTTCAACCATTACTCCAAGTTTATATTGGCATCAAGATCAACATGCTGTAAATCATATGATGCGTGTTGCTTGTGGATTGGACTCATTAGTTTTAGGCGAACCACAAATATTAGGGCAAATGAAACAGGCCTATAACCAAGCGAAAGCAGCGGGTTCTATGGCATTAGTGATGGACCGATTATTTCAGCGTACTTTCGGTGTAGCTAAGCAAGTACGTACTGACACTGAAATTGGCGCAAGTGCTGTTTCAGTTGCATTTGCTGCGGTTAACTTAGCTAAACATATTTTTGCCAGTTTAGAAAAAGCGCGGGTACTGCTTGTTGGCGCTGGTGAAACCATTGAGTTGGTTGCTAAACACCTTTATGAAAATAAAGTCGGCCATATTACAGTGGCTAATCGAACATTAAGCCGCGCAGAAAATATGGCTGAGCAATTTGGTGCTGATGTTATTACCTTGGCGCAAATACCTGAAATGATGGCAAATGCTGATATCGTTATCAGTTCTACCGGTAGTACCTTACCTATTATTGGCAAAGGTATGGTGGAACAAGCATTAACAAAAAGAAAACATCGTCCAATGTTTATGGTTGATTTAGCAGTACCACGCGATATTGAAGAGCAGGTTTCTGATCTGGAAGATGTTTTTCTTTATACCGTTGATGATTTGCAAAGTATTATTGCGAAGAACTTGGAAAATCGCCGTAAAGAGGCTGTACTTGCAGAGGGTATTGTTACTGACCAATCGTCGAGTTTTATGTCGTGGTTACGCGGTTTAAATACCCAAGATACTGTTATTTCTTACCGTAAACAGTGTTTAGATAATCGAGATCAGCTACTTGAAAAAGCTATGCTACAGCTCGCTGCAAATAAAAAACCAGAAGCAGTTATCGCGGAGCTTGCCACGAAATTAACCAATAAATTTATGCACGCACCAACCAGTGCCATTCAGTCGGCTGCACAAGGTGGCGAATTAGATAGATTGGTTTATTTGCGCGATATTTTCAATATTGACCACCAAGAATAACTCGCTACTTTATACACCATTAACTTATAAATTATCATAGCGCGTGATGCCTATACTTGTGCCAGCATTGAAACTACTGGTCAAGCCCTTTATACTGCTGGCGGTTCATTCAGCTATTACAGCACTAAGTTGATTCATTATTAGTTAACTTGGAATAAAAAATACTGCTATTTACTTGCCTAGTCGAATATAATGCGCGGGTAATTCATCAATTTCTGACTATATAAGATCATTTAATGAATAAATCTGTTTATCAAAAACTTGAGATCCTCGTTGAACGTTTTGAAGAAGTTCAAGCGTTATTGTCTGATCCTGAAACTATTGCGGATCAAGAAAAGTTTCAAGCCTTATCTAAAGAATTCTCTCAATTAGAAGTTGTTACTTCAGCATTCCATGCCTTTCAAGAAGCTGAAGATGATTTTGCCACTGCTGAAGAAATGCTGAAGGATGATGATCCTGATATGCGCGAAATGGCGCAAGAAGAATTTAAAGCAGCTAAAAAAGCGGTTGAGAAAATGACCGACGAGTTGCAAATTTTGTTATTACCGCGTGACCCTAAAGACGATAACAACTGTTTTGTTGAAATTCGCGCCGGTGCCGGTGGTGATGAAGCAGCGATATTCGCTGGTGATTTATTCCGCATGTATAGCCGCTATGCTGAAAAGCAAGGTTGGAAAGTTGAGTTGATGAATTCCAACGAAAGTGAGCAGGGCGGATTTAAAGAGATCGTTGTGAAAGTTAATGGCGAAGGCGTATACGGTCAAATGAAGTATGAGTCTGGTGGGCATCGTGTACAAAGGGTTCCTGAAACTGAGTCGCAAGGTCGTGTGCATACTTCTGCATGTACTGTTGTGGTTATGCCAGAGATTCCAGAGTCGCAGGCGATTGAAATTAACAAAGCTGACTTAAAAGTTGACACTTTCCGTGCCTCGGGCGCAGGTGGACAACACGTTAACAAAACCGACTCGGCAATTCGTATTACTCATATTCCAACAGGTGTTGTGGTTGAGTGTCAGGACCAACGCTCGCAGCATAAAAACCGTGCACAAGCTATGTCAGTATTACAAGCACGCTTACAGCAAGCGGAAGATGAAAAACGTCGTAGTGAAGAAGAGTCTTCTCGTCGTAACCTTGTTGCTAGTGGCGACCGTTCTGAACGAATTCGTACCTATAACTTCCCACAAGGTCGCATGAGTGATCATCGTATCAATTTGACCTTATACCGATTAAACGAAATCATGGAAGGCAGTTTGCAGTTAGTGCTAGAGCCAATTATGCAAGAAAGTCAGGCTGACTTATTAGCAGAGCTTTCTGAGCAAAATTAGTGCGCGATTCTGTTGTACCGCAATTGTTATCGATTGAGCAATTGTCTTCGCTAACCATCGCACAGCTAATCGCTTATGGTCAGCAATGTTTGTCGCCAAATTCTGATAGTGCCAAGCTTGATGCTGAATTATTGATTTGCTTTGTTATTAACAAGCCAAGAAGTTACTTGCTTACTTGGCCTGAACAAAGCATATCAAAGCAAGAAGCAGTAAGTTTTTCTAGCTTACTATTGCGCCGTATGGAAGGTGAGCCTATTGCTTATATCACCAAAACACGTGAGTTTTGGTCGCTACCTTTGCAAGTTTCTCCTGCCACACTTATTCCGCGCCCTGATACCGAAGTGCTTGTTGAACTGGTGTTAAATTATCATCTTGATAGTAAACTGAGTTGTTTAGATTTAGGCACAGGTACAGGAGCCATCGCTTTAGCATTAGCTTCAGAACAACCACTATGGCAGGTAGATGCCGTAGACTATAGTCACGATGCGGTTACATTAGCAAAATCGAATGCTGAACGTTTAAATCTAATGCAGGTTAATATTTGTCAAAGTGATTGGTATTCTGCAATCGCTGAAGATAAAAAGTACGATGTAATCGTTAGTAACCCGCCTTATATTGACGAGCAAGACCAGCATTTATCAGAAGGTGATGTTAGGTTTGAGCCGAAGACGGCATTAGTTGCTGGCGATAATGGTTTGGCTGATATTAAAGTTATTGCCAGCCAAGCAAAGTACTACTTTAATCAAACTGGCCACTTGTATCTTGAACATGGCTTTGAACAAAGTTTGGCGGTACAAGAACTACTGTCGACTTTAGGTTATAAAAATATTAAGACCTTTAAAGATTACAATGATAATGACAGAATCACATACGGCTGCTTTATCACTTCTACATAATAAAAAAAGCGTAAACTAACAAACAAATGGAGAATTTCGTGCTTAAACATTTACATATGACCATTGCTGCGATCAGCATTTTACTTTTTACCTTTCGTTTTGCTTTAACATTAGTTAACTCTGAAAAGTTAAACTTGAAATGGTTGAAAATCACCCCACATATTATCGATACTTTGCTATTGGGATTAGGTATTGCGTTATCAATTAAACTTGCCTTGAACCCAGCAGAGCAATTGTGGTTAGCGGAAAAATTATTTGCTGTTGTTGCTTATATTTTTACCGGTTACTACACCTTAAAACTAGCGCGTAACAGAGCTATGCAAATAATTGGCTTCCTTGGTGCAATGGGCTGGGTGATGTTAATTGTGCGTATTGCTATGAGCAAAGAAACTGTTTTTTTAGCCGGTTTGTAAAACGCTAAAAATACCGATTAGAATATTAAAAGAGAATTCATGAACGAGTTGTTGTTGTCAGAAATTAAATCTGAACAAAATGAACCTTTGCAAACCTTCCTATTACTAGAAGAATATATTTTTGGTGTTAATTTGCAGAAAGTTGACGAGCTTAGCGAACTCGTTGATTGGTGTAAAAATGAAACGGAAAAAGTTAAAGAGCCGATAGAGCGTGCAGAAGTTCTAATTAATGCCTTATTTGTTGATCAACTATTTATTGATAAACAGCATGCCGTTTGGCCTGTCATTGCTCATCAATTGCCATCGGCGTTAAGTCACAAACTGATATCTCCAACGCTTAAAGCCGTGTTAATCGCTCATGTAGCTAATGCTTGTGACTGCAAAGCAGATATAGTTTTTGTACCAGAAAAGGCCATGATTCGAATTATTTGCGATGAAAATTATGCGATTATATTCGACCCCGTTACTGGTGAGTCGTTAAATTGGCATGAACTTGACGCGCGAATGAGTGAAATTTCAGGTGACCCATTTGAAATACAAATGGATGTTATGAAGCAAGAAAGTTTAGTGCTTGAACATATCAGCAGTTTAAAAGCAGCATTTATTCGTGAGCAAGCATATGACAATGCGTTAAAGTGTGTTGACATGTTGTTAGCTTTGAACCCGAATGACCCATTTGAACGTCGTGATAGAGGTTATTTATTGCATCAACTCGATTGCTTTAAAGTGGCGTATGACGATTATCAATATTTTGTTGAGCAATGTCCGAAAGATCCTGCCGCTCAACTTTTAAAACTTCAGCTAGATAAAATTTCAATTTCAGATACGATATTGCACTAATTAAACTTAACGTGAAGATGTTAGAAAAAGAATAATTAGCAAAATGTTAAGTTGAACAAATTTAAAGGATAAATAATGCAAGATACAGTTGTGGCGAATGCGCCATTAATAACTAACGATGCAACGGTACTGGGTATTTTAGCGCTCATTTTAGGTTTTGTTTTTTATACTTCTAACAGCAGTAACGCCGCTTGTCGTTCATTTTATAAATATGTTCCGGCTTTACTAATGTGTTATTTATTGCCTTCTTTGCTGAATACTTTTGGCATCGTTAGTTCAGATATTAGTCAGGTAGATGAAGTCGCAAAATATTACTTATTACCAGCCTGTTTAGTTCTATTAACCTTAAGTATCGATATTAAGGCAATTGCAGGTTTAGGTAGTAAAGCAGTTATTATGTTCCTAACGGGTACTGTTGGTGTCATCATCGGTGGGCCGCTAGCGTTATTAATAGTTTCTGCCGTATGGCCTGAACTTATTGGTGTATCTGGCCCTGATGCAGTTTGGCGCGGTATGGCGGCACTTGCCGGTAGCTGGATTGGTGGTGGCGCTAATATGCTTGCCATGAAAGAAATTTACGGCGCCGACGGCAAAATATTCACCATTATGGTCACGGTTGATATTGTTGTTGCTAATATTTGGATGGCGGGCTTGCTTTATATGGCAGCCAACCACAAGCGTATTGATGCTAAAAATGGCGCCGATACCTCAAGTATTGATCGCTTAGTTGAAAAAGTTGAAGCGCATACTAAAGCCAATGCTAAGAATCCTGAATTAAAAGATTATATGCTTATACTGGCTGTTGGCTTAGGTGCTGCCGGTTTTGCTCATTTAGCCGCAGATTCATTAGTACCGTTTTTCCAGACTAACTTCCCTGAGTTAAAGAAGTTTAGTTTGCATAGTAAGCTGTTTTGGATCATCGTCATAGTAACAACCATAGGCTTAGCACTTTCATTTACTAAGGTAAGAAAGCTTGAATCAGTTGGAGCATCGAAGGTTGGTAGTAGCTTCCTTTATGTTTTAGTGGCGACTATCGGTTTACATATGGATATTACCCAAATTGTTGAAGCGCCTAAGTATATGGTGATTGGTTTAATTTGGATGGCAGTGCATGTTGTTTTACTATTTGCTGTTGGTAAGTTTATTAAAGCGCCAGTATTTTATTTAGCGGTTGGTAGTAAAGCGAATATTGGTGGTGCAGCTTCTGCGCCGGTTATTGCTTCAGCGTTCCACCCATCTCTTGCACCTGTTGGGGTATTATTAGCGGTACTTGGTTATGCTTTAGGTACTTATATGGCATGGTTATGTGGGCAATTATTGAGAATTGTTGGTAGCTAAAACAGTTTTAGTTTCAGGGCTAAGTTAATTAGTCCTATGAAAATTTTGGAAATCATTATGGCAAAGCAATTAATTTCACTTGGCGATATCGATATCGCAAATGATAAACCTTTCGTGTTGTTTGGTGGCATGAATGTACTTGAGTCACGTGACTTAGCGATGACAATTGCAGAAAAGTATGTTGAGGTAACAGAAAAGTTAAATATACCTTACGTATTTAAAGCATCATTTGATAAAGCTAATCGCTCGTCAGTTAGCTCTTATCGTGGTCCAGGTTTAGATGAAGGTTTAAAGATATTTCAAGAAATTAAATCAACATTTAATGTACCAATTATTACTGATGTACATGAACCTTATCAAGCAGCACCTGTTGCAGAAGTGGCGGATATTATTCAGTTGCCGGCTTTTCTTGCTCGCCAAACTGACTTGGTAGTTGCTATGGCAAAAACTGACGCAATTATTAATGTGAAAAAACCACAATTTCTTGCTGCTCATGAAATGCGCCATATCATTAATAAATTTGGTGAAGCGGGCAACGAGGATATTATCCTTTGTGAGCGTGGTAGCTGCTTTGGTTACAACAATTTAATTGTAGATATGCTTGCCATGGATGAAATGAAAAACTATGCGCCAGTTATGTTTGACGCTACACACGCATTGCAACGCCCTGGTGGACGTGAGGACTCTGCAGATGGACGGCGCGCTCAAGCAGCACAGTTAGCGCGTAGTGGTATGGCAATTGGTATTGCTGGTTTATTTATTGAATCACACCCTGATCCATTAGCAGCGAAATGTGATGGTCCATGTGCATTGCCATTAGATAAGCTTGAGCCGTATTTGGCACAAATGAAAGCTATTGACGACTTAGTAAAAGGTTTTGAGCCTTTAATCACTGGCTAGCTAATTAAGCTTAAATATAGTTATTTCTAAATAGCTAATAGTTTGAATTTTAAGGGCGCTGCTAAGCGTCCTTTTTTATGTCTCAAAACTAAGCAGTAAATGTAACTCTAGAATAGATAACGTGATGATATGCAGAGCTTATAGTTGATTGAATACTGATGATAAATTTGGTTTTGACGACGGTGTCAGCTGTTTAAGGGAAGAATGTCGGAATAAAAAAGAGCCATGTATAATTGTAAACATGGCTCTTAAAATTAACTATTAATGACTTATTGTTGCTAATTAACCTTTGTCTAAATGATGAAAGTCGATATTTTCAATATTTTTTCCCGCATTCGCGTCATTAAATATGCTTTCATCAAATTGATTTTCCGACTTGCCAACCACTAAAGTAACCATACTATCGCCAGTAACATTAACTGCTGTTCTTGTCATATCGAGTAAGCGATCAACACCAATAATTAAACCAATCCCTTCGACTGGTAAGCCAACTTGATTGAGTACCATGGCTAGCATGATTAGACCGACACCAGGAACTCCTGCAGTACCAATAGAAGCAAGAGTTGCAGTAAGAATTACCATTAAGTAGTCGGCTAAAGATAAGTCAATATTATAAACTTGAGCAATAAACACAGTAGCGACACCTTGCATAATCGCTGTACCGTCCATGTTAATTGTTGCACCTAGAGGCACAGTAAACGAAGAAATTGAATTATTAACACCTAATTTCTTTGTCGCCGTTTCTAAGGTGATAGGGATTGTTGCGTTACTACTTGAGGTTGAGAATGCAAATAAAGCTGCATCGCGCATTTTCTTTAGGAATACAAATGGGCTTAAACGCGTTAATGTTTTTAATATCACAGGATAGGTAATTAAAGCGTGTGCTATTAATACAAAGAATACGCATAAGAAATACCATGCTAGGTTTTTCAATTTATCTAGAGGTAAATCTGTAAACAAACCAGCAAGTAAACAAAATACCCCGTAAGGTGCTAGGTTCATTAAAATAGTGACCAGTCGCATGACCACTTCATTCATATCTTGAAATATACTTGCAACACGCTCACCAGGTTTACCCGATAGCGCAATGGCCATGCCAAACAGTAGAGCAAAAATAATGATTTGCAGCATATTCCCTTGTGCAAAGGCATTGAAAGGGTTGGTTGGAAACATATCAATAAAAACTTGCGCTAACGGGGGCGAGTCTTTTGCTATAAAAGTTGTATCTGTTGCTTTATCAACACCCGCGCCAGGTTCAACCATTAATGCAACGAACATGGCTAAACTAATGGCAATGGCTGTTGTCATTAAATATAAGGCAATGGCTTTACCGCCAATTCGGCCAAGTTTAGAGGTGTCTTTCAATGAGCAAGTACCACAAATGAGTGATACAAAGACTAAAGGCACCACCAACATTTGTAAGCTGGCAATAAAAATTTTACCTATAACTTCAAATAAACCGTCAACAAAGAGTGTTCGAATAGATACATCGAAAAGATAAAGAGGGATAACGAAGTCGCTACCATTAGGCATAAGTTTCTGTAGCAGAAAGCCTATAGTAATACCGGCAATCATACCGATAACAATTCTTGTGGTTAAACTTGCTTGCTTTATTTCAGTCATATTATTCTAGTTTTATGAAGCGATAACGTATTATGTTGCTGCTTGAAACATAAATCAAATGATTAGCAAACATTGCTAAGTACAATGAAATTATGTTTTTTTTGCTAATCACTGACCTTTTTAGAAAAATTCGGTTAAGATGAGAGGTGTTGATGATAAAAATTACCAGGGAGATGCTTTTTATGGCGCTACTTCAACGCTTTAGTTTTATTCTACTGTTTGCAACTTTAGTCGGTTGTGGGGGCAGTAGCGGTGGGTTTGAGGAAACCCCAGGTGATGGCGATGGAGGTACAACTCCTGAGGCTATTACCATTTCATTAGCTATTTCTGATAGTAATGTTGCAAAAGCAACTCCAGCAACGTTAACTGCAGTAGTAAAACAAGGAACAACGGTTTTATCTGGCAAGCTTGTGACGTTTTCGATCGATAATGAAAATTTAGCAACTTTTGAAACTGATGTGGCTACTAGTACAACCAATAGCGATGGGCAAGCTCAAATTGTCCTGTTGGCAGGCACTAATAGTGGTTCAGGTATTGTGACTGCAACGGTTGATGGTATTGATTCAAGCCCTATTGCTTTTACAAGTGCAGGTGATGGCGGTAATAATGTTGAAATTTCGCACAGCATTACGATTTCAAATGTTGATGTGGCACAAGCAACGCCAGCGACAATTACTTATACCTTGATGCAAGGAACAGTACCAGTGCCTAATGCGTTAGTTACCTTTGCAATTGATAATACTGAGTTGGCTAACTTTGCAACAGACGTGAGTACCAGTATAACTGATGCACAAGGTGAAGCCCGTATTGATTTATTAGCGGGCTCTAGCAGCGGCTCAGGCCAAATTTCTGCAACGGTTAACGGTACTGATTTTGTTTTCGTTAACTTTAATAGTGCAGGTGACGGTGGTGATGTTGGTGTGCCAACTGCGGCCGCTATAAGTTTATTTGCTAGCAGTCAACAAATAGCATCAAGCGGTAATGATAATGTTAATTTAACGACCATAGCTAAAGATGAAAATAATAACCTTGTTGAGGGGGTAACAATTACCTTTAGCGCATCTTCAGGTCAAATTGAGGTGGTAAATTCGGTTACAGGGGCTGATGGTCAAGCAACGGCTATTTTAAAAACAAATAATGAGCCGGCTAATCGTACAATTTCAATTACGTCGATTAGTGGTCAAGTTAATGACACCGTTGATGTTCAAGTTACAGGTACTTCTATTAACCTTAGTGGTTCATCTTCTTTGGCTATTAATGATGAAAATGTCTTCTTTATTCAAGTGCTTAACTCCGATGGGGAAGGTATCTCTAATACTAGGGTTGATTTAACTTTATTACCGCCAACTACAGGCGCAGTAGCAGATATAACTGTTGTCAGTTCAGTTGAAACTGATATCACAGGCCAGGCAAGCTTTACAGTAACTGGCACAAGTGGTGGTTCAAATACGTTAGTAGCTTCCGCAGTTGGAGTTACAACAGAGCATGATGTTATTGTTCAAGCCGACTCATTCTTATTCTCGAGTTTTAATAATGGGCAAGGTGCTGTAGAGCCTGAAACTGCGAGCTTGCCTGATGTATTATTATCTGATTCTGCAACAGTAGAATTGACATGGAATCGTTCAAATAGTCCAATTGCTGATGGTACTGAAGTGAGTTTCACTTCAACAAGAGGTACAGTTACACCAAGTACTGTAACAACTGTTGATGGAAAGGCGACAACGACGATCACATCAGTTAATGCTGGTAAAGCATTAGTTACTGTGTCGGGAAGTGACAGCGGTATAACATTGACAAACCAATTGGAGTTTGAATTCGTTGCTGAAACAGTTGCAACCATTGATGCACAAGCATCGCCTAACTCTATAGCGCCGAACGGAGATACTTCGACCATTTCAGTTGTTGTGAAAGATGCGAATGGAAACTTAGTTAAAGGAAAAATTATTGATTTTTCTTTATCTGGAACAAGTAGTGGCAGTATATTACCGGCAAGTGCTGTAACTGATAGTAATGGTACTGCGAATACTGTTTATACATCAAGCACAGTGTCGGCAAAAGACGGGGTTTCTGTTACTGCAACAGTGAAAGAAGAGCCTTCAATTTCTGATACTGTGACATTAACTGTAGCGGATCGAGATTTGTTCATTACTTTAGGAACTGGTAATGAATTAATTGAGGTTGATAGTACGACGTTTAATAAACAATACGTTGCGTTTGTTACAGATGTAGACTCAGCATCACCAGCTAAAAATACTGTATTGACCGTTTCTGCCGTTCCTCAAGGATACAGAAAAGGCGTTTGGGTTAAGTTATTAGATGAAAGCGGTGACTTTGAACAATGGGGAGTTGCTACTAGCGCTACTTGTAATAACGAAGATTTAAATGTCGATGGTGTTCTTGATGTTGGAGAGGACACAAATGGTGATGGTAGTTTAACTCCAGGAAACATAGCTGCTGTTATTGGTGAGGTGACGACCGATGAGCAAGGAAGTGCAATTATTGATGTTAAATATCCACAAAACTATGGTGGATGGGTAAATGTTAATTTAGTTGTTAGTGCAAAAGTTGGTGGTACTGAGAGTTCACAGCAAGCTACTTTTATCTTGCCCGCTTCTTTAGAGGATGTGTTAAATGAAGACGCTCCACCACCTCAAGGCTCAAGTCCATTTGGTGTTTCAAGCAATTGTACAGACGCTAATTAATTGATAATTTAGTTTTAAAAAAGCCGCTCAATGAGCGGCTTTTTTTATTATTCAAGTTCAGAAAGTAAAACTTAATATAACCTGATATAGAAATACTATTTTTTCAATTTAAAACTAAATTAACTATTTGTTAATTTCTTCAATCAAAAATGCAGAAATTTCTCCACCTGCTTTTAATGTTCTATCACGGCTTTCAGCACCTAACCCGCTGCTATCGGTAAATGGGGCTATTTCCATCATGTCAGCACCTGTAATGGGGCACTGAGCCGCCACAGCACGCAATATTTTCATTGCTTCATTAGGAGATAGACCGTCAGGCTCAGGAGTACCTGTTGCTGCTGCATATGTTTCATCTAGCGCGTCAATATCAAAACTTACATAAACTTCATCAACGTTGTCTGCTTTTAACTGCCCAACTATTTTTTCAATAATAGCATCAACACCTTGCTCTTTTACTTCATGAGCCCAATGCTGTTTGACACCAAAGGTACCTTCCCAGTGTGATTTTGGTTTGCCACTAGAGCGAATACCCACTTGAATTAAGTCGCGGTTGTCTGTTAAATCATCAAGAATATGCGTACACCATGAGCCGAAACACAAGTCTATACCTAAGCGCTCAACGAGTAAGTCAGTATGGGCATCAAAATGGACAATGGCAGCACGCTTACCTTGCTTCTTCTTCGCTTGTAAATAGGCTTTGGTTAATGGGTAGCTTACTGAGTGATCGCCACCAATACCAAAAATACCTTTATTAGGGAATTCAGCATAAAAATCATGTAGCACATCTTCAGTGATGGTTAATGGGCTAACTGCAAACTCACTGTCAGGATTTTGATATAAGGCTTTACGACAGTTTGCTAAAGTTGCTTCATTTAAGTATTTATCATGTAATAAATGTGGGATAACTCTAACGTCGCCTAAATCAAATGCCGTTAATCCCGGATATTGTTCAAGTAAAGTCGAGCGAACAAATAATGGTCCCCAGTTTGCACCACGTAATATACCGCCACCACAGTCAGAGGCAACGCCAAGCACTACTGCATTTCCTGATTCTGGCAAACTATCTAGGCTATTTTTCCATAAAGCATCGATATTATCTGCTTGACCGAATAATGCTTGATGGAGCTGCTCTTTGCGCTCTTTTGCTGTATTTACAGTAAAAACACCGTTTCCCGGCGGGCATAAGCATTGAGTTATTTTATTCTTAAATGCTGACCATGAAGTTGTCATGTTTATTCTCTTCCTAGTAAAAGGTATTGAAATTCACTTAAATGAACGCAAACTACCTGGAGTGATTGTAAAAAATATTGTTAGTGGCGAGAAACTAAAGTTTTTTAAGCCTTAGCTCTTAAGTTTTTATAAAAAGTCGATTATGATGGCGCCGAAAAATTCGTATCATTATAGCTAAAAGTAGTAAAAAGGCACATATATAAAAAATTATTGCTTGTCAGCTTGCTAAATTACAGATATATCTAATAGTAATTTTAGTCTCAAACTTAATTTTACGTCTCAGTGTGGTTGATTAGTGTAAGTTTTGTTAGGTGTGTTGCTCGCGCAATATCTAACATTTAAGTGCGAACCCTGTGACGAAACTGGCGATAGCCAGCTTAGTAGGAATATAGAATAATATGGCAAAATCTCTGGTAATTGTGGAATCGCCAGCCAAAGCGAAAACAATTAACAAGTACCTTGGTAAAGACTTTATTGTTAAGTCAAGCGTAGGTCATGTGCGTGACTTACCGCACGGTAGCACTGGTAAAAAAGTTGCCGCGAAATCTCCTGCCGAAGTAAGAAAAATGACCCCGGCAGCAAAAGCTAAATATAAGCAAAAGCGCGATAAACTTGCGCTTGTTAATCGTATGGGGATTGACCCCGATAACGATTGGAAAGCCAACTACCAAACACTCCCAGGTAAAGAAAAAGTTGTTAGTGAATTAACTAAACTTGCCAGCAATGCTGACACTATCTATCTCGCAACCGATTTGGATAGAGAAGGAGAGGCTATTGCTTGGCACTTAAAAGAAATAATTGGTGGTGATGACGATAAATTTAAACGCGTTGTTTTTAACGAAATTACTGAAAATGCCATTCAACAAGCATTTTCTACTCCAGGTGAGTTAAGCATGCCTGGGGTTAACGCTCAACAAGCACGACGCTTTTTAGACCGTGTCGTTGGCTTTATGGTTAGCCCGCTATTGTGGAAAAAAGTTGCTCGTGGTTTGTCTGCAGGTCGAGTGCAATCTGTTGCGGTTAAACTTGTTGTAGAAAAAGAGCGTGAAATTAAAGCTTTTGATCCTAAAGAGTTTTGGGAAGTGAATGCGGAAACTAAAACTGCAACGGGTGCTGATTTTGTTTTAGACGTTTCCCATGAAAATGGTAAAGCATTTAAACCGACTAATGAAGCCGATACAAATAAAGCATTAGCAGTATTAAAGTCTTCCGACTTTACGGTTAGTAAACGTGAAGATAAACCGTCGAAAAGTACACCTTCAGCGCCGTTTATTACTTCTACATTACAACAAGCTGCAAGCACAAAATTAGGTTTTGGTGTTAAACGCACTATGGGCTTAGCTCAACGCCTGTATGAAGCGGGGCATATTACTTATATGCGTACCGATTCAACCAATTTAAGTAAAGATGCCGTTGATTCTTGTCGAGGTTATATTAGCGATAATTTTGGTGACAATTATTTACCAGAAAAAGCTAAAATTTATAGTAGTAAAGGTAATGCGCAAGAGGCGCATGAAGCTATTCGTCCGTCGAATGTGAAGCTTGAAGCGGCATTGCTAAACGATGTTGATGCAGACGCTAAAAAGCTTTATGAGTTAATTTGGCGTCAATTTGTTGCATGTCAAATGACAGCAGCGCGCTATACCGTCAGCACTATTACCGTTGCTGCATCTGAGTTCGATTTAAAAGCAAAAGGTCGCGTGATGCAGTTTGATGGTTGGACACGAGTCCACCCTCAACTATCTAAAGGTGATGACAAGCACTTACCAGATTTATCTGTTGGCGAAGTACTCCATTTAGAAAAACTTAATCCATCGCAGCACTTTACTAAGCCACCAGCACGTTTTGGTGAAGCGTCATTAGTAAAAGAGTTAGAAAAGCGTTCAATTGGTCGCCCATCAACTTATGCATCAATTATTTCGACGATTCAAGATCGTGGTTATGTACGTTTAGATAAAAAACGTTTTTATGCTGAAAAAATGGGTGAAATTGTTACTGATAGCTTATCAGAAAGCTTTAAAAACCTAATGAATTACGACTTTACAGCCAATATGGAACAAGAGCTTGATGAAGTTGCTGACGGAAAAGCTAACTGGAAAGAAGTACTCAATGGTTTTTACCATAACTTTACTGAGCAATTAACCCTCGCTGATAAACCATCAGAAGAAGGTGGTATGCGTAATAATGAACCTATTGTTACGGATATTGATTGTCCAACTTGTGGTCGTAAAATGGGTATAAGAACAGGATCAACTGGTGTGTTCTTAGGTTGTACAGGCTACGCTTTACCACCTAAAGAGCGTTGCACTACCACCATGAATTTAACTCCAGGTGAAGAGGCTGTCAGCGTTTTAGCTGAAGATCAAGAAACCGAAGCGCTTCGTGCTATGCATCGTTGTAATAAATGTAGCACTGCAATGGACAGCTACTTGATTGATGAAACACGAAAACTTCATGTTTGTGGTAACAACCCTGTTTGTGATGGTCTTGAACTAGAGAAGGGTGAATTTAAACTAAAAGGTTATGACGGTCCGATCCTTGAGTGTGATCGTTGTGAATCTGAGATGGAATTAAAGTCAGGCCGTTTTGGTAAGTATTTCGACTGCACTAATAGTGAGTGTAAAAATACCCGTAAGCTATTGGCAAATGGCGAAGCTGCGCCGCCAAAAGAAGATCCTGTACAATTACCGGAATTAGCTTGTGAAAAATCTGAAGCACACTTTGTTTTACGTGATGGTGCTGCCGGTATATTTTTAGCGGCCAATACGTTCCCTCGTTCACGCGAAACACGGGCTCCTAAAGTAGCTGAGCTCGCGCGTTTTCGTGATCGGATTTCAGAAAAATTCTATTACCTTGCTGATGCGCCGGCACAAGATCCCGATGGTAATTTAGCGGTTGTTCGTTATAGCCGTAAAACGAAAGAACAATACGTTATGACCGAGATTGAGTCTGGTGATACTAAAGCGAAAGCTACGGGCTGGACAGCAAAGTATATTGACGGTAAATGGGTCGAAGAGTTACCGAAGAAAAAGGCCAAAGCAAAACCTAAGGCGAAAGCAAAGCCCAAAGCTAAGAAAACAGCTTAACTTTTGTAGAGTTAAAGAAAAAAGCGCTAAATTATTAGCGCTTTTTTTATGGCTGAAATAATTAATTTAATATTGAAAAAGAAAGTTCATTTATACAAAGGAGTATAAGAACGTTTGTGAATAAATCGCTCTAGTTAGAATAAAAGCATAACAAGGTTTCATGTGGCGCTGCTTTTAGCTTTGGACTTACTACTCACCAAACTCGATTACATCAATCACACGTCGCGCTTCTGCAATTGTGCAATCAGTGCGCTGCATTAATTCAGTGACTGTGATGCCAGGTTTCTTTTGTGCTATGGTCACAAGCATATCAAAACCTAAGTTTTTTCGTTGCTTCGATAAATGCGTGGCTAGCCATTGCCAACTAGGCTCATCACTAGCCTCTATAACGTGAATTGTCGCTTCTAACTGTTCAAACGTTGCCTTAAGCTGCCAATTCCTTGAACGACCTATACGGTTAATCTCACAGCCTTGCTCGCGAATAAGCGCCTTAAGTGCATATGCTTTTAAAACTCTTCGTAAGAATGAAGGTAACGTTATGTATGGAATATGGTTTTTGGGTGTTTTCATATTTTTGGATATTAAAGATAAAAGCCAGCGTAAACGCTGGCTTCTCAGTCTTGCAAATTAGCTTACCATTTTTTCTTCGGTTGAAATAGTAAGTCTAAATCATCTTCTTCTGCTTTCGCCTTTTTCGCAGCGTCTTTTGCATTAGTATTTTTTAGTGACGAAGTAATTTCTTCTAGAGTAGATTCAATTTCTTCGCGTTTGGCTTTACAGTAGTCTGTTTGTACTGCACTTTCTGATATGGTTTGTAATGCTTTCTCAAAGTATTGACGTGCGCTGCCAAGCATTTCTTTTTGATGTGCCATATTGCCGCGTTTTTGCAAGCTTTCAACACCTATTTTAAGCTGCATTGCCGACAATTTATGATCTTCTTGAGTATAAGTTTGCGCGTCTAAATTACCTTTGGTTTGCTCTGATTTTAATGTAACTCTTAGTTTTTTAATACACTGTAAAATACCAACCAAGTGTTGTTCATTGTCAGGTAATGTGAAATTTTGCTCGCTGACAGGTGCGCTACTGTTTCCTTTGCTGGCGTTCGCTCTTGCTTCCATTTCTTGTACGCGTTTAGCAAATGCTTTGTTTTCTGGCATAATTTGCGCCATGTTTTTAGCGGCGCTTAAACTGCGATTATTTAATATTTCAACTAAGATAGGATTGCTTGGTAAATTAGCTAAGCTTAAAATTAATTCTTCTGTTTCATCAATTATTGCTTTTTGTTTGGCAACTTTAGCGCGTTTTTCTTGTTCTAATTTTTCTTTATGTTGCTGTATTGCGTTGACTACCACGACAATGATAATTAAAGCGATAATTAAAGCGATGATAATGCCCATGTTTAATTCTCTATTTTTGGAAAATATAAATTGCTAGTGTAGCAGTCTACAAAAATTGTTAACTGAAGCAAAGAAGAAAGCATTTTCTTTTCAGACCTTAACAACAAAATAACCTTAAAAAGGTTAGTTTAGTACCATATTCACTATGAATTATAGTGCAAAGAGACGATTTGCAGATTAATTGAACAAAATGTAAAAAATAATATGGAATAAATTTTCATTTAAGTATATATTTTTCGAATAAGAAAATTCCGAATTACAATTATGAAGCTGCAGCAACTCCGTTATATCGTCGAAGTATTGAACAATAATTTAAATGTTTCCGCTACCGCAGAAAGTTTATTTACCTCTCAGCCTGGTATCAGTAAGCAAGTTAGAATGCTTGAAGATGAATTAGGCATTCAAATTTTTGGTCGTAGTGGTAAGCATCTTACTCATGTTACTTCTGCGGGTAATGAAGTGATTAATATTGCCACTGAAATACTGTCAAAAGTTGAAGCCATTAAGGCGGTTGCTCGCGAACATACACAACCTGATGAAGGTAAGTTACGTATCGCCACGACACACACGCAAGCACGTTATGCTTTGCCTGATGTCATTCAAGGCTTTATGAAAAAATATTCAAAAGTTTCGTTGCATATGTACCAAGGCACACCTGCACAAATTAGCGATGCCTCGAGTAAAGGTGAAGCTGACTTTGCTATTGCCACAGAGTCATTACATTTATATAACGATTTAGTCATGCTGCCATGTTATCACTGGAATCGCAGTATTATTGTCAAGCCGGATCATCCATTGGCTAATAAGACGAACATTACTATTGAAGATATTGCTAAGTATTCGTTAGTCACTTATGTATTTGGCTTTACTGGCCGTTCAGAGCTTGATGCTGCCTTTAGTCAAATAGGTGTTGAACCTAAAATTGCTTTTACTGCGACGGATGCTGACGTGATCAAAACTTATGTCAGGCTTGGTGTTGGTGTTGGTGTGATCGCAAGCATGGCAATGGATCCCGATATCGATGATGATTTGGTAACAATTGATGCTAGCCATCTATTTACACCAAGTACAACTAAAATAGGCTTCAGACGTGGAACATTTTTACGCGGTTATATGTTTGATTTTATTGAGCGCTTTGCACCACATTTGAATCGTGATTTAGTGACTCGCGCGATTTTGTTAAAAAATAACGCTGAAATTGATGAAATGTTTGCCAACATTAAATTGCCAATGCGTTAAGTTTTCCTGTATTTAGTCATTTAAAAAGCCGTATTGATTCAATACGGCTTTTTCGTTTCTGCAGTTGAAATTGAGTTATCGCAATACTAACATTCGATAATATTTACTGCTAAACCGCCGCGTGAGGTTTCTTTATACTTTGTTTTCATATCGTTACCAGTATCCCACATGGTTTTAATTACTTTATCTAAAGAAACTTTTTGCTTGCCTGTACCGCGTAGAGCTAAGCGAGAAGCATTTATTGCTTTAACTGATCCCATTGCATTACGCTCAATACAAGGCACCTGCACTAAACCACCAACAGGATCACAAGTTAGTCCTAGGTTATGCTCCATACCAATTTCAGCGGCATTTTCAACCTGAACAGGTGAGCCACCCATAATTTCAGTCAGTGCGCCTGCAGCCATTGAACAGGCAACACCTACTTCTGCTTGGCAGCCACCTTCAGCACCTGAGATAGTGGCGTTGGTTTTGTATAAAATTCCGATAGCAGCGGCTGTTAATAAGTAGCGAATACAGTCATCGTCACTTACTGATTTAATAAATTTATCGTAATAGCATAATACCGCAGGGATAATGCCTGCTGCGCCATTGGTTGGTGCAGTAACTACGCGGCTACCAGCAGCGTTTTCTTCATTTACTGCTAAAGCGAATAAATTAACCCAATCCATCGCTGAAAGCGGGTCAACATTCTTTTCAACGTTTAGTGCACGGTGTAAAGCAGGAGCACGTCGAACAACTTTTAAGCCACCAGGTAAAATGCCTTCGGTAACCATACCGCGATCAACACTGGCTTTCATTGCATGCCAAATATCGAGTAAACCTTTACGAATGTTTACTTCATCTTGAAGGCACTTTTCGTTATCCATCATAATGGTACTAATACTTAAGCCTTTTTCGTTGGCAAGTTGTAGTAGTTCATCAGCAGTAGAAAAACGATGCGGACGATTAATATTAGAATGTGTTGATAAGGCTTTATCTTTTTCTTTTTCAAAGTCGCAATCTTTGACAATAAAACCACCACCAATTGAATAGTAAGTTTCTTCAAAAATGACTTCATCACCACTATAGGCAAAAATAGTCATTGCATTGGCATGAGCCGGTAGGGTTTTGCGACGATGATAAATAATGGCGTTTGATTTTGGGAAATCAATAAGGTGTTGCATGTTCAGGCTAATTTTTTCACTGGCAACAACATCTGCTAATGTTGATTCAATAGAGTCAACAGGGATTGTTTCAGGGCTTTGACCTGTTAAACCTAAGATAACGGCTTTACCCGTACCATGGCCAATACCGGTTTGGCCTAGCGAACCAAATAATTCACATTTTACTCGGTCTGTTTTGGTCAACTTATTTTCTGCAATAAGATTCTCAACAAATAGTTTTGCCGCTTTCATTGGCCCGACGGTATGAGAACTGGAAGGACCAATTCCTATTGAAAACATATCAAATACACTAATCATAAATAAACCTGAATAAATACTGTTAAATGTAGCTTAAAATAAAATTTTGTTCGGTGATTGTAGCTGAAAGCTTTCAGCATGCAAAACAAAATATTGTCGCAAATAGTATAATTATAGTGGTTAACGATAAGTGCCACTGCTTAATTTAGTATTAAGCTAAGATCGTGGAGTATGGCAGCCGTTGCACCCCAAATATTGTATTCTTGATATGGCATAAAGTGTACGTTGTGACTTTTACCTTTGTGGTAAAACGGTACTTTTATATGATGTTCACGTAATAAAAAGTGCGACAAAGGCACATGAAACACTTCTGCTACTTCATTATCGTCAAATTGGTAGTTGTCGTTTTTTCTGGCAAAAGCAACAATTGGTGTTATTTCATATCCTGAAATAGTTTGGTAAGAGGTTAGTTGCCCAAGCACCTGAATATCTTTTGATTTTAGCCCTATTTCTTCTTCTGTTTCCCGCAGCGCTGTGGCAATCATGCTTCGGTCATTCGGCTCAACTTTACCGCCAGGAAAGCTAATTTGTCCTGGGTGATGGGTAAGGTGACTTGCGCGTTTAGTTAATAAAACTTCAAGTTGACCTTGGTTGCTCACAATGGGAATAAGCACGGCTGCGCTTTTAAGTTTATGAGGGTAATGGAAATTGTGCTCTGATTTGGGTAAAGCCTGCATTTGAAAGCGTTGGGCAAATTCATCTTTGGTCATACTTTACCCTTATAGAGCTAACTGGAAAATAATTACATTGCCCTGAAACCTTTATAAACTAATTGCTATTTAGCTTGCTAAGTACAGGGAGAATTTTATTCACTTTATCGTATGTTTCTTGGTATTCACTGTCAACGTTTGAATCTGCGACTAAACCGCCGCCTGCCCAGCAATAAATATTCTGATTATGGCAAATTAATGTACGAATAGTGATGCTAGTATCCATACGACCACAAGCAGACAAGTAACCTATAGAACCACAATATACGCTACGTTGATTTGGTTCTAATTCTTCGATGATATCCATAGCGCGAATTTTTGGCGCTCCGGTAATTGAGCCACCAGGAAAAGCGGCACGTAATAAGTCGCTACCGTCAAACGCTGAGTTTATTGTACCGACAACAGTACTAACTAAATGATGCACTGCGGGGAAACTTTCAATAGCAAAAATTTCTGGTACTTTAACGCTACCCGGTTGGCAAACACGACTAATATCGTTACGTAGTAGGTCAACGATCATTAAATTTTCAGCTTTGTCCTTACTTGAATGCTGTAATTCGCGGGCATTTTTTTCATCAACAACTGCGTTACTACTTCTTGGACGTGTGCCTTTAATAGGTTTACTCTGCACCTTGTCGCCAGATAATTGCAGGAAGCGTTCTGGCGAAATACTTAAAATAGCGCTGTTTTCAAACCGTAAGAATGCAGAAAAAGGTGCTTTGTTTTCATGACGTAACGCGCAATAGGCTTGGTATTCGCTACCGTTATATTGCGCACTAAAACGCTGCGCCAAGTTAATTTGATAACAATCACCTGATAGAAGATAGTCTTGTACTTTATTAAATTTCTCGCGGTATTGCTCAGTTTGCATATTAGATTGCCAAGATGACTTCAGTTGAAATTTTTCTTGTGGTGGCAGCATTTTTTGCAATGCTTGGGTAAAAGTTTGGCTGATACTTTCACGTTGGTCACCGTCACACAATAGCCAAAATAGCTGTGTTTGTTTGTCAAAAATTATTGCTTGTTGATAAATGCCGACAGCCATTTCTGGGACACTAATATCTTTTTGTGTTTGCTGTTGAATCACTTCAAAGCGCTTGCCTAAGTCGTAGGAAAAATACCCTAACGTGCCACCACTAAATGGCAAATCACTTGGAATAATACTTATTGTTGAGAATAATGCTTTTTGCTCTTGCTTGATTAACAGTAATGGGTCTGCCTGACTTTGATAGCGGCTACTAGTAACTGTATTTTCTACTATTGTAGTATCACCATATGTGGTTAAGGTTATACTGGGTTGCCAAACTAAAATGTCATAACGGCTATCAACATGAGAGCTCTCACAAGAGTCTAACCACATTGCCCAAGGTTGTTGTTCAATAGTGGCAAAGAGTGTTTCACTGCTGCAAGTAAGCGCCAATTTTAAAGGCTTAGCTGAAAGTTGTTTAACTGAATTTAACGGCAAGGTATTCTCACACAATTTTGCGTTGGTAATCCAATTATAACTAATTGAAAGACCATAGTATTAAGCATTAATTAGTTATCTAAGGTCATTATATTAGACCATTTGATACTGGTAGCTATGTAATAAGCAAGGTATGATATCGGCAAATTTATAACTTTCAACTATAGATTGAATATCTCTCGCTGATCTTCATATAAAAGAGACCGTTATGGCAATTATAAAACAACAAGATTTAATCGAAAGTGTTGCAGATGCGCTGCAATATATTTCTTATTATCACCCGTTAGACTTTATTCAAGCACTTGAGCAGGCTTATCATAAAGAAGAAAGTCAGGCGGCGAAAGACGCTATTGCACAAATTCTTATTAACTCACGTATGTCAGCTCATGGTAAGCGCCCAATTTGTCAAGATACTGGTATTGTTACCTGTTTTGTTAAAGTGGGTATGGCTGTGCAGTGGGACAATACTGATTTAACCGTACAACAAATGGTTGATGAAGGTACTCGTCGTGCATACTTAAATCCTGATAACCCATTACGTGCTTCAATCGTTGCTGACCCTGCAGGCAAACGAATTAATACCAAAGACAACACACCGTCTGTTGTTCATATTGATATGGTACCGGGCGACCATATTGAGGTGATGATTGCCGCTAAAGGCGGCGGCAGTGAAAATAAATCTAAAATGGTTATGTTAAATCCGAGTGATTCAATTGCTGATTGGGTTGTAAAAACCTTGCCAACAATGGGAGCAGGCTGGTGTCCTCCAGGTATGTTGGGTATAGGTATTGGTGGTACAGCTGAAAAAGCGGGTGTACTAGCCAAAGAAAGTTTAATGGATCCTGTTAATATTCAAGAGCTACTTGACCGTGGCCCAGAAAATGCCGAAGAAGAGCTGCGCTTAGAAATCTACGATCGCGTTAACAAACTTGGCATTGGCGCACAAGGGCTTGGCGGGTTAACTACCGTTGTTGATATTAAAATTAACTCAGTACCAACTCATGCCGCCTCTAAACCTGTTGTTATGATCCCTAACTGTGCGGCTACCCGTCATGTTCATTTTCACCTTGATGGCTCAGGTCCAGCAGATTTAACTCCTCCTAAACTAGAAGATTGGCCTGAAATTACTTGGGAAGTAGGTGAGAATGTTCGCCGTGTTAATGTTGATGAATTATCAAAAACCGATATTAGCGAGTGGAAAACTGGTGAAACTGTACTACTAAGCGGTACTATTTTAACTGGTCGAGATGCTGCTCATAAACGTATTCAAGATATGTTAGCGGCAGGAGAAGAGTTGCCAGTCGACTTTAAAGATAAGTTTATATATTACGTTGGCCCAGTAGACGCAATTGGTGATGAAGCGGTAGGCCCAGCAGGTCCAACTACGGCTACACGTATGGATAAGTTTACCGAAATGATGCTAGCTGATACTGGTTTATTGGGCACTATCGGTAAAGCCGAACGCGGTCCAGCGACTGTAGAATCAATTAAAAATCATAAGTCAGTTTACTTGATGGCTGTTGGTGGCGCTGCTTATTTAGTGTCTAAAGCGATCAAAAAAGCTAAAGTAGTTGCCTTTGAAGATATGGGTATGGAAGCTATTTACGAATTTGAAGTAGAAGACATGCCAGTAACGGTTGCCGTTGATAGCTTAGGCGAGTCAGCGCATGTAACCGGCCCAGCAATTTGGCAGGCTAAAATTGAAGAAATAGATAGCAAGCTAAAAGGCGAATAGTTATTGATCTAAAAGCGCCCGTTAAGGGCGTTTTTTTTAGCATAAAAAAGAGTAAAAAAAGTAGGATTTTATGAGTAAAAAAATAACCAACTTTAGTTCATTAGCGGCATTGGCACTGGCTGGTGCGGCAAATGTCACAGTGGCAGAGGAACAAAGCACTTTAGACGTAAGTGCCCTAACTGAATTTAATCAAATTCATGACTTTGTCGTTTCACCACAAGGCGATAGTTTTATTTATCGTTTAAAGAAAGGCATTCGTTCAAGCGACAACCACTTGTATTTACAGCAAGTAAACTCCAACAAAAGCCAGCAATTAACCAGCAATAAAGCAGGTGAAAGTAATGTGATTTATGCAAAAGATGGTAAGAGTATTTACTTTCTTTCATCACGAAGTGGTAGCTCGCAAATTTGGCAATTACCGTTAACTGGTGGTGAAGCTCAGCAAATATCTGCATTACCACTTGATATTAACGGTTTTAAAATATCTAATGACGGCCAACGTTTTGCCCTTTCATTAACAGTAATGCCGGGTTGTGAAACTATGCAGTGCACGCTTGATGCAAAAGCTGCTGATGCTAAGAAAAAATACAATGTTCGCGCCTATGACCAATTAATGGTTCGCCATTGGGATACCTGGAACACTGAATATAAATCACACTTATTTATTGCTGAGCGTGCTGAAAAAGGTGCCTTTACTAACGCAACTGATTTAATGCCAACTTGGCAAGGTGACATTGCCGGTATAGGTGAGGTGAGTTTTCACCCTAGTGGTACACATTTAAGTTTCTCTGCCAAATTACCAAGTAAAGAGCAGGCGTGGAATACTAATTTTGATATTTTTGAAGTAAATTTCGCGGAGAAAAAGCTTCATAACTTAACCACTGAAAATACTGCTTGGGATGCTAAGCCAGTGTATTCGCCTAATGGTCGCTACTTAGCATATAAAGCTATGTCTGTACCAGGTTATGAGTCTGATAAATTTACCGTTATGATACGTGATAGCCAAACAGGTAAAACCCGCGCGGTTGCTAAACAATGGGACCGATCAGTCAGTGAATTAGTTTTTGCTGAGGATAATCGCACTCTGTATGTAACAGCAAATGATATTGGTCAAAAAAGTATTTTTGAAGTAAATCCCGAGTTTGGTGACGTTCGCAGTATTTATAGTGATGGTACGGCAGGAAAAATAGCCGTTACTGCTGATAAAGTATTCTTTACTCGCCACGCGATAAATGCGCCGACTGATATTTTTGCTATTGACCGAGATGGCTACCAATTAAAGCAATTAACGCAAGTTAATAAAGAAAAGTTAGCTAATATAACGTTAGCTGACTTTGAGCAGTTCAGCTTTAAAGGTTGGAATGATGAAGACGTTTACGGTTACTGGTTAAAGCCTGCTAATTATCAAGCCGGTAATAAATACCCTATTGCGTTTTTAGTACATGGTGGTCCGCAAGGTAGCTTTGGCAACATGTTCCATTATCGTTGGAATGCACAATTGTGGGCAGCACAAGGTTACGCAGTGGTGATGATCGATTTTCACGGTTCAATTGGCTACGGTCAGGAATTTACTGACTCAATCGCTCGTGACTGGGGCGGAAAGCCATTAGAAGATTTACAAAAAGGCTTTGCTGAAATTACCAAGAAAGAACCATGGATGGATGCAGAAAATGCCTGCGCACTTGGTGCATCATATGGCGGTTACATGATGAACTGGATACAAGGGAACTGGGCTGATGGTTTTAATTGTATTGTAAATCACGCAGGCTTGTATGATATGCCAAGTTTTTATGGTTCAACTGAAGAACTTTGGTTCCCAGAGCATGATATGGGGGGGCCAGTATGGGAAGGTAGTGAAGACTACAATAAATATAACCCTGCTGCGCTAGTTAAAGAATGGCGTACACCTATGTTGGTTATTCAAGGTGAGTTAGATTATCGTGTTCCGTATGCGCAAAGTTTAGGGGCTTTTACAGCCTTGCAGCGCCAAAATATTCCAAGTCGTTTAGTGATGTTCCCAGATGAAGATCATCATATTCGTAATCCGGATAACTTAAAGGTGTGGTATCAGGAGGTATTTAACTGGATGAATAAATACCTTAAGTAGTTTTATTTTGTGCGAAGATATTAAAAAGGTAATTCAAGCAATTGAATTACCTTTTATTTTTGGCATTGCCAAATTTAGGGCTACACTTATTATAAACAATAAGCCGATTTTATAGGTAAACATTTCATGGATGAAAATCAAGAAGTTGAACAGCGCCTCGTCACTATTATTTACTACAGTGATTTATCACTTGAATTAATGCATGAAGTACAAACTTTCCCTCAAAGTAAAACCGGCCGAGTAGTGATCCCTGAAAGCTTTAAAGTTGATAAATCTATTATTGCAGTATGCGATGGTGAAGTATCAATTTTAAACAAAGTAGGTGATAGAACTTAAAAAGTTATTAACCTCATCAGTAAATTATGCTCTAATAACTGGTAATATTTACAGTGTTTGGCGCTTCTATGAATTCATCGTTTTTTTTAACTTGGCTCTCACCAGAGCAATTACCTGTGCTAGTTGCCAGTATTTTAGTTTTACTTAGTGGTCTCGTTATTCTCGTCGCTTTGTTATTTCGTAAGCTTTCCATCTGCCAAAATAATGTACTTGCTCAACAAAGCGTGTTGCAACAACTTACTGAGAAAATAAACCTTAGTTATGAAGTTAGTAGTAATAACCAACAACAACTGCAGCAGCAGCTCAACAGCAATCATCAACATTTAGCGCATCAGCAAAGCGACTTAAAAGCGCATTTTGAGCAAAAAATTGCCGACTTTAAATTAAAACTATTGCGACAACATGCTGAGCAGGGAGAGAAGCAAGCGCAGCTACTCAATAGCCATAGTGAGCAGTTAAAAAGCACTTTGCATCAACATCATACAAGTTTTAATGATAATCAAGTTAAGTCACTCGAACAATTAATCAATCAACTCTCGAACATGACCAAACAAGGGCGAGAGGAGATGGCAAAATCGTTGCATTTAGCAAGTGAACAAATGACTAAACGCATTGATGAACTCACAACATCAACCGACAAACGCTTAAAAGATATTAGTGGCCAGGTTGAAAAACGCCTAGCGGATGGTTTTGAAAAAACGACTAAAACCTTTAATGATATTTTGCAGCGTTTGGCGTTGATTGATGATGCACAAAAGAAAATTACCGAACTATCGAGTAATGTCGTTAGTTTGCAAGAAGTGTTATCAGATAAACGTTCGCGTGGTGCATTTGGCGAAGTGCAATTAAATGCCCTTATTCGCAATGTACTACCTGAGCAACACTTTGCCATTCAGCATACGTTGTCTAATGGTAAAATAGCTGACTGTATTTTATTTTTACCTGAGCCAACGGGCAATGTCGTGGTTGATTCTAAATTTCCATTAGAAAGTTATAAAAAAATGACCGATAACAGCTTAAGTGAGTTGGAGCGAAAAGCTGCCGAGCGACAATTTAAGCTTGATATTAAAAAACATATTAATGACATCAGTGATAAATATTTAATTGAAAAAGAAACTGCAGACGGTGCTGTTATGTTTATCCCAGCGGAAGCTATATTTGCAGAAATACATGCCCATCAAAGTGACTTGGTTGATTACGCGAATAAAAAGCGGGTTTGGTTGGCATCACCTACCACCTTAATGGCGATATTAACCACCGCGCGTTCCGTATTAAAAGACGAAGCAACTCGCAAACAAATTCATGTGATTCAAGCGCATTTATCGCAACTTGCCGCTGACTTCTCGCGTTTTAAAGGCCGCTTTGCCAACCTTGCCAAACATATTGACCAAGCGGCAACTGATGTAAAACAAATTCATACCTCAGCAGATAAAATTAGCAACCGTTTTGAGAAAATAGAGCAGGTTGACTTAGCGACTGACAAAGAAAGTGTCGCCTTGCTAACAGATTAAGTGAATATTTACTGGGTATATAGTATTTTTCAGTAATGACAAACTGTTACGTTTTATGTTGCCATTTTTAATAGTATAGTGGCAAAAAAGATAAGGTAGAGGTTGAAGAATTATATATCCCTTATCGATATTAAAAACTACGTCATATATTTCGGCATTTTATTTTGCTTTACTTTTGTATTGCTTTTGTTGTGAGGTTGCACTTGAACCAGTTTTTTAGCGGCATAAAAAATAGTCTTTTTAGTTTAATCGCTTTTTCCATTTTATTTGCGTTAGTCATTGAATTTCAGCAACACTGGCTGGTAAAAATAAGCTTAATAGAGCAAGTGTTGTACGTTTTGTTTGTGGTTACTATACTGCTGTCTAGTTATTTTAACCGCAGTCGTTTAGCACTAAGTAGCGGGCTGTTTTTCCTTTTTTACCTAAACTTCATGAATATCCTTCCTTGGAGCCAAGTCCTGTTTTCTGATGGCCGCTGGTTAACTATAACAATAGCTAGCATATTGGCCGCTTTAAGCGTTGTTAAAGACCGAGGTTTATTGTCGGTACACGGTATCTATCGATTAATGCTTATTGCCGTTATTGCGTTTACTTGTGCGTATTGGTTGAAGATAGAACCGGAAATGCAAGTAATATTGGCAAAATATACTTGGCTAAACACGTGGTTAAAATATCTCGCCGTTGAATTAGTACTCGTCATCTCTGGTTTGGCACTTGTGTTTCAGTTTATACGAGAAAAAAGTTTAGTAACTTCGGCATTATTGAGCAGTTTTGTTATCTGGCTTGGTCACTATTATCAAATTGTCACTTTGCCATGGAGCGTATTGCTTACTTTGGTATTACTGCACTACATATGTGTGGTATTGGTTGATTCCTATTTATTTGCTTATCGCGATGAATTAACTTCAATTCCATCACGACGTGCATTGAACCAATTGGCTATATCCTTAGGTCGAAAATACACCTTAGCAATGCTAGATATTGATCACTTTAAAAAGTTTAATGATACCTATGGTCATGATATTGGTGATCAGGTCTTAAAATTGGTTGCTACTAAGTTAGCGCAAGTAAAAGGTGGCGGTAAGGTGTTTCGTTATGGTGGAGAGGAATTTACCATTATATTTTCAGGTAAAACGCCCGAGCAAGCTATCCCTTTACTAGAAGCTGTTAGGCAAGCGGTGCAAGACTATAAAATTGTTATTCGCCAACCAGAGCGAAAAACCAAGAAAGCCCGCGCAAATAAAAAGAACAGCAATGCAAAAACCGTAAGCGTTACTATTTCTATTGGCTTAGCTGCAAGAGCAAGTAAATTGAGCTTTGAACAAACATTGAAGTTGGCTGACCAAGCCTTATATCGAGCGAAGAAAGCTGGCCGAAATAATGTTAGTCAGTAGCAAAGTTAGTCAGTAATGATGTGATTTTTAGCTGTTTTCGTAACTTTGCTGAATAACCATAGATAAGATACTAAAAAGCCAATGACTATAATCATTGGCTTTTTAGTTATACGAGCGAGCTTTTATTAATTTAAAATAGCGACATTGACAAAAACAACGGTCAATAACAGCGGACAAACAAAGCGTAAGTAGTTGCCCCATATAGGTAACCATTTTCTACCTTGTTGTAATGACACGTCACGTAATTTATTACCACGTTTCCATAACCAGCCAACAACAATAAAGTAAAATAAACAACTTAATGGCTGTAATATTGTCGTTAATACGCGAATAACCACACCAAACAAGCTATCAAAAAAGGCAATTAGTATCATGCTGGCGGTCAACACGATTCCTGATACTAACCAGGTTGCTTTTGAGCGGGTGAAGTTTTTGTCTTCGACTAAATAGGCTACAGGTACTTCTGTTGATGAAATAGTTGAAGTTAATGCTGCAATGGACAATAGCGAGAAAAAGCTAATGGCAACTACCATGCCTATAGTGCCCATAGAATTAAACAATTCAGGTAATATGTTAAAAATTAATTGGCCTTCACCAATGAGTTTTTCACCTTGAAAAACTTGCTGCCCAGCTTCTTGTGCTACGTAAAGTGCTGGTATAATTAATAAGCCAGCCATAAAGGCAATAAAAGTGTCGAGAGCAGTAATTGAAACTGCCAACTTACCGATATCTCGGTCTTTTTTCATGTACGAGCCGTAAACCATCATACCGCCGACACCAATGGATAACGAGAAAAAGGCTTGCCCCATTGCTGAAATAATTAATTTAGGGTTGGTAACCTGTGTAAAGTCAGGTATTAGATAAGTAGCTAAACCTTTTTCTGCACCAGGTTGTTGAAGAATATAAACTATTAGGCAAATTAACATAATTAGTAATATTGGCATTAAACGCGCTGACCACTTTTCAATACCGGCATTAACTCCTTGATGAATAATACCTGCGCCTAATAAAATAAATAATGGCGTAAACATCAAATTTCTTTGAGTGCTTGAAGTAGCAAGCCATTGTGATAATTCGTGCTGGCCAAGTAGTTCAAATAAAGGTGATAATGCGTGAGATAGCATCCAGCCAGCGACTATGGTGTAAAAGCTTAGCATCATAATTGCGCCACTTAGACCAATCAAACCACCATATTTACCTAGATTAGGTGCAGTATCTTTACAGGCTTCTTTAAGTGCTGAAACGGGGTTTTTTTGCGCTTGGTTACCTATATAAACTTCTGCATATAAAGCGGGTAAAGCTAAAAGTACGGTAACAATTAAGTAAACAAATAAGAATGCGCCACCGCCATTATTTGCTGCCTGAGTAGGGAAGCCCCAAATATTACCTAAACCAATTGCCGAACCAGCGGCAGCGAGAACAAAACCAATTCTCGAATGAAATGAATCTCTTACAGTGCTCATAAATGATAATTATTATTGTTGTAAATACTTTGCTCTGAGCTTACCTAGATAAACTTCATTAGCAAAGTAATTTCGTTGATTTGTTACTTTTAAGTTCGAGTGTTTGTAAAGTTTCTTGGTGATTACCATTATGAACTTGCTAGAATAGCGCTTGTAAAATGGCATTTTAGCCTTATATTACCTGCCATAAAGAAAAATTAGTTTACCTGCGGTGATTTATTTACCTATAAATAGCTGCTTCACATTCGCTAACGAGATTTACGTTCACATGTTGCAATATCAAATAATACCCGTTACACCATTTCAGCAAAACTGTACTTTGTTTTGGTGCCAGCAGAGTAAAGAAGCCGTTGTGATTGATCCCGGTGGTAATGTAGAGTTGATACAAGCGGCTATTAAGCAGCAAGGTGTTACGGTTGTGAAAGTGTTACTCACTCATGCTCATATTGATCATGCAGGGGCAACTCAAGCCATTGTCGATTATTATAATGTGCCAGTTGAAGGGCCGCACCGTGCAGATCAATTTTGGATAGATTTAATTCCTGAGCAAAAGGCTCAATTTGGTTTTCCTGACGCACAAACCTTTAATACTGATCGTTGGTTAAACCAAGGGGATAAAGTTACATTTGGTCAAGTTGAACTTGATGTTTATTTTTGTCCAGGTCATACGCCTGGTCATGTGGTGTTTTATCATGCCGAGTCAAAACTTGCTCAAGTAGGTGATGTACTTTTTCGTGGTTCAATTGGCCGAACAGACTTTCCTCGTGGTGATCATGCGACTTTAATTAAATCTATACGGGAAAACTTATTTCCATTAGGGGATGAGGTGCAGTTTATTCCGGGTCATGGCCCAATGAGTACCTTTGGCGCCGAGCGCATTAGCAATCCTCATGTCAGTGATGCCGCAGTCGGCTAACGTAAGTAAGATTAAAAATATAACTTTAAAAAGAGATAATGAATATGTCTTCATTTGTTTATCAAGCGCAACGTCGGTTAAAAAAAATAGACTCAAGCCCTATTTTTCAATGGTCGGTAATTACTGTTATTGTTATTTCAGCGTTGCTTATCGGTGCTAAAACGCATGACTTACCCGAACAAGTGGTAACGTTATTAGGTATTTTAGATAGTGCGATTACGGTGTTTTTTGTTGTTGAAATCACCATACGTTTTATTGCTTTTAAAGATAAAAAGTCTTTCTTTAAAAGTGGCTGGAATATTTTCGACACTATAATTGTTATCGGCAGTTTGATCCCAGCAGGTGGCTCAGGAGTGTTGTTAGCTCGTTTATTACGTGTTTTTCGAGTATTGCGTTTAGTGTCTATGGTGCCGGAATTACGGCTACTAATTAATGCGCTAATTAAAGCTATCCCACGTATGGGATATATTGCGCTATTAATGTTTGTTATTTTTTATATCTACGCAGCGATCGGCAGTATCTTATTTCATCAAATCAATGAGGTGCTATGGGGCGATGTTTCAATCTCAATGTTAACCCTGTTTCGTGTCGCAACATTTGAAGATTGGACTGACGTGATGTATGAAACCATGGCGGTGCACCCAATCAGTTGGATTTATTATTTAACCTTTATTTTTCTTACTGCCTTTATCTTTTTAAATATGATGGTAGGTACCATTTTAGAAGTGATGGGACAAGAGCATGAAAACTTCCGCGCTGAAGCACATGGTGAAAGTGCTGAAGGTGGTGAGCCTGCCAGTCGCGCGCAAATTGAAAAGCTTGAGAAGGAACTCAGTGAAATTAAAGCCTTGCTTATTGCAAATTCAGCTAGTGATAATCATAACAGTAAAGTCACTTAATCCTTACCTCTTAACAAGACTAGGCGGCAAAATGATGCCCTTGTTTCTGAAATAGAGCACAATTTGTCCATTATGCTAAAGAGCTAATCTATGATTAGCTCTTTTTTTGTACTTTAAAATTAAGTGAGTGCTTTGCAACGGCATGAACTTCCCATCTAATACCTTAATTTAAAAGCTATTTAGCTAATATTGAACAAAATTTTTGCAGCATTATCGGCAGAATGGAACATAACTGTAGCATCTTTACAGTTCTTTACGTTTGCTGACATTAAAAGAATTAAAATAGTCTGCTTATTGCATTGAATTGAATGAGTAATTGCTAATTCAAGGAAACTAAAATGAATGTTACAACAATGCACAATCAAGCTATCTCTAACGTCAATACTAAACCGATTGATAAACCTTCCACAGTGGCAGAGCTGCCAACGCAGGCTCTTAAAAGTCAAGAAAGTTTAGCCACACAAGCTCATATCAGTAACGAAGCTAAGGTGGGAAATTTTTTAGCAAACTTGAGTCCAAAGCAGCAAGCTGATGTTGAAGCGTTTGTAACTCAAATACACCAACAGAAGTCTAATGGAAGCTTTGATGCCAAGGTCATGGCTGAACAAGCTCCCAGTAGTATTAATGAACTGTCAGCCATGCTAAATGTCTCAACAGAAGAATTACTAGATCATATTCCTGCGGAGGCACAACCAGAAGTGCAAGCAAGTAATATCGGCCAAGCGAATGCAAGCGCTGTAAAAACTTATCAGGATGTCTCGTATCAAGGTTAGTTGGCAATCGTTAATGTGAAAACTAAAACCTAAGCGGCAATTAATTGCCGCATATATGCAAGAAGTTGCCGCAATACTGGAAGAAGGCAACGCTACTTTGAAAGGGAAGTTGCATTAACTAGAAAGTTTGCAAATATTTGCTCAGGGAAGATAACTGGAAATGATAATTAAAATAGGGTTAGTACTAAATGAGAAAATCAATCTTGTTAGTAACAATTGATAATAAGCTGGCGGAAAATGTTAAAACCGAGTTTACCGACGATGGCTATGAGGTGACAAAATGCTTTGACGGTATGTCGGTGTTTTTGCGTGCAACTACTGCAAGTTATCACTTAATTTTACTTGATATTTCAATCCCGAAGCACTTTGGTTTTGAGTTGTTAAAGCGCTTTAAAGAAAAAAATGTAACACCTGTAGTGATGTTATCAAACCGTGAGGATTTTTATGATCGTCTTTACGCGTTTGAAATAGGTGCTGATGAGTACATTGCTAGCACACTTGATGCACGTGAACGTCGAGCAAGAATTAATGCCATTGTGCGCCGCAGCGCTCATGCTGTTGTTACGCCCGTGCGCCATACCATAGATGTTAATAATATCTCCTTGTGTTTATCAACTCGTGAAGCATATTGTGGTGATATGCTACTTGATTTAACTGGCTTAGAATTTGAAGTTCTGCATTGTTTAATGGCGAATGCGGGAAAAATAATGGCTAAAGAAGATATTAGTGTCCAAGCATTGGGCCGAAAAATATCTTATTACGACCGCAGTATTTATGTTCATATTAGTAATATTCGACGCAAGCTCTCGCGTTGTTTACATTTACAAAACCAAAACAGTGTTATTAAAACTATTCGCGGCGGTGGTTATGTTTTTTTGCAAGAGTCTCGCCTACAAATGCCAGCTAACTAATTCTTTTTGAAGTTCTGCGCCTTTTCAAGCAAACGATTGGGCGCATGATCAGAATGCACCAACAACATCTGAGCGCCAGTTATAGCATTTAGCCATATATCTGAGTTTTTTCTAAAAATTTTTCCGTTAAAATATCATATTTGTCAAGCGGCAATGACTGATGCCTTTTTAAGTATTGTCGTGTCAGATTGTGCTTTTTAAGCGCAAACTTTGCACTAAAAGCTAACCAAGCGACTAATTAATTTACGCAGACTGAAATACTTTATACTCGGTATTTTTAACTATTTACATAGAAGTGAATGTTACGAGGGGCTAAAATAAGTAATCTAGATGATGTGTTAAGTTAACGAAAGCTAGGAACTTTGTTGGTAACCAACTTGCCATTGCTAGTGCTAGCAGCTTCATTACTGCTACTAAGAAATAACTCACTGTAATTGAAGTTTGTTATTGCATCACTTACCGAAGAACCTGTTGCATACTCAATTGCCAAATCTGCTACTGATAATGCAAGACCTAAAGTTCCGCCATAAATGAAACCACCACTGAGTTTTGCTGCTGCATCTAAGGTATCCCCTGTGGTTTCTTGATAAATATTTGATAACACGGGAATGTGCTGAAGAATATTTACCGCATCAAAACCATCGGTTAAATCCAAGCCGTTACTGCCAAAAGAAAATTCGCTTACTTTTGCCACGATAGAGCTCTCAGGTGATACTGCACTGGCGGCTTTTATTAAGCTGCTTGCCACACCTGTTTCACTTGTATAGTTTGTTAGTAAGTTAGTTTGTCTATCAGGTGATATTTTAAAATCACCTGATGCAGTTGAATTGGTAAATAAACCGCTTTGCAAACTGCTTAATAATGAAGATTGCAAATTTGTCAGTGCTGTATCAGAAGCTGAACCAATCGGTGAGATGATTTGAGATAATATCGCATTGTCATCTAACCCGTTGAGTGCAGACAAACCAAGAGTAGAGAGTAGGCTACTTTGTAGGCTTGTAAGTGAATCTTCATTTTGTTTTTTGTGCTGCTGGTTGTGTTGAGTCGTATTTTGCTCAGTGCTGAGCTTTGTATTAGGTAAAAACTTTGCTCCAGCATCAAGCATAGAGCTTTGTAGCCAGTTGGGAGCAGTCTTGGCAATTTTATCAGTATCAGTATCAGTATCAGTATCAGCAAGCCTCGCTTTCGAGTTATTAACGAGCAAGGTATTCTGTTGATGGTTTATTGGCGAGTTTATAGCGTTCATATCTATTACCAGCATTTAATATTAATTAGTATTTTTGTTGGCAACGTTGTACTTCGCAAGATGCTTTACAAATCATTACATAGTTAATATTTCTTAAGTTTTATTTAACAAAAATGTAGATAAATTCATGGCTTATCAGCCGATAATGACGCACGTTTTATTTTTCATCGCCATGATATGTATAGTAAATTTATTCAAGCTTTTACCTTAATATTGTTGCTGCAAGCGTGCAGTAATACAGAGCCACTTGATGAACAAGTCGTTGCCGAATTACCAAGTAACCCGAAAGTAAGTCAACGCCCATTATCTGAAGCATCAAGTGAAGTTATGCGTGGAGAATCAGCTTTTCGCCCGATTCGTAGTAGTACCGTAAAAAGCGTTAAAGCACCGTCGGGATCACTATTTTCCCCGAGCAAAGCTATCGGCTTATATCAACCCAGCAGTCATTATTTAGTTGGTGACATGATCTTGGTGCGTTTAGAGGAAAAAACCTCAGCGACTAAATCCTTAAACTATCAAACTGATAAGTCAGGTAGCTTTACCCTTGAGCCCGTTGCACTGAATTTAGGTCCAGTTAATATTGGTAATAACGATTTAAATGCCGACTACGAGCAAGGTAAGGAGTTCGATAGTTCAGCTGAAACTAAGCAGAACAACTTTCTAAAAGGAGATATTACCGTTTATGTTTGGGAAGTTATGGCTAATGGTAACCTTATTGTTGCCGGTGAAAAGTGGATAACACTCAATAAAGGTGAAGAATATATTCGCTTTTCTGGTGAGGTAAGGGTGCAAGATATTGCCCTGGACAACACCATAAGCTCAGTAAAAGTTGGCAACGCAAGAATCGAGTTCAGCGGCAAAGGTGAAATGCAAGAGAATCAGTCGCCTTCTTTATTAAGCAAGCTTTTCGGCATTATTGACTAAGAGGTGGCTATGAATTTGAAAAAACAGTTGCTGGTTTTGTTTTTGCTAATTGCTATGACTTATTGCTCTGATATTCGCGCGCAATGGTATCAAGGAACTGCCCAAGTAAGAGTTGGTAGCTTTGATGTTGATGAAAAGCGCGCACTCGCGATAAAGCGTGCCATTGCCAATGCTTCACTATTAACAAGTAGCTTTGTTAGTGCGGAAAATATCTCGCTAGATGGTCTGTTAATTAGCAGTAAAACAGTGCTTAAAAGTGAGAATCGCATTCGCCGAGTAGAGATTGTTGAAGAGTCACTGAACCAAGATATTTTGACCGTGATTGTTAAAGTTGATATTGATGCTTTTAATGATTGCGACTTTGAACGAGAGTTAAAAAAGTCAGTTATTGTTGCGCAATTGCCGATTCTTAAGCGAACACAGGCAGCAGCAGGTGGATTATTTGATCTTGGCGAGCAAATCTCTAAGCGCTTCAAACAACAATTATTGTCAGAGCCAAGTATTGCAAAAATCGAGTTGCTAAATCAGTCTTTTGCTCCCGAGAGCTCTTTAGATTTCGAATCAAAATATCTTGCCGAAACTGCGCGATATTTGGCTAATTTACATACTAGCCAATTTATTCTTTTTGGCTATATCCGAGACATTAGTTTATTTGAACAAGTTAAAGACAATATTTTGCTTAATGATGTCAATGTGCGTCGAAATTTCACTATAAATGTTTATTTATATGACGCCTTAAGGAGCCGAGTATTGCTCGATAAAAGTTACCATCAAGAAGCAGAGTGGCCGTTTGATGATGGCTACGTTTTTGACACTAGCGGCAGTTTGTTTTGGCGCAGTAATTTTGGCCGAATGATGTTAAATACCGTTAATAGCGCCGTTATTGATATTAATGACAGCCTTGAGTGTCAGCCTAGTATCGCGCAAATTGTTGCCAAAGATCAGAGTGAAATCGTTATTAACAGTGGTTCGCAGCATGGTGTAAAGCTTGGTGATACTTTTGAGTTATCCAAACTTCGATTGATAGATGAGCCTAGTGGCGCGATTTTACCTATTTTGACTCAAGATCATTTACGTCACCTGCAAGTTATTCAAGTTAATAGTCATAGTGCAACGTTAACCAGTGATAGCGTTAGTGCTGTTGGAAGTAGTCAGCTACTTGATTTGGTTACTCGCGTTCGTTCTACCGCATCATTTTGAACTACAAAGTTATGTTATTTAAAGCAGGCACTCAGCTTGTGCTAACTCTTATTTTTCTACTTTTTTGGAGTATTCATGTTTAGTTTTTTACGAACAAGTTGTTTTTTGCCGTTAATTTTCCTACAAGCTTGCGGCTCAAGTAGCTCTTCTGAGCCTGAAGTTGTGCAACCCGATAAAGAATATAAATTTAGCTTAAGCGCGAGTTATAGTAATGCTTGCGGAAATCAAGAGCCAGTGGCGAATGTCGAATTACTTTTACAAGATAATAATTGGCAAACGATAGAAAGCTATCATGCCAATGAGAATGGCGAAATTTCTTTTGTAACCTCTTCACAGTACATTAATTACACTATAGTTGCTCGTGATGTTGATGAAAGTTCCCCCGACGATACTCAAGGTTTGGATATTGCGAGTTTTCATCAAACATTAGCGGAAAGTCATTACCAATACCGCTCTCCTTTTGAGCCAACTGTGAGTAGTGATGAATGTCAGTGTACAAGTCAGGACTTAGTTTTACGACATCGAAGTTTTGCCACGATAACCCAAGCATCAAGCTCTTTATCGTATCAATCACTTAGTCAAATTGATGAACAAACCACACAATTTAATCAAGTTGAGGTTTGTCGTGTTAGTGATGGCAGCTGGCCGGTAGCAAGCTTTATGGTCGCTGGTTTTAACACCAATGGTGAAGCGATTGCTGCTGGAGATTTTTTAACTGACTTTACCAGTAACGAGCAAGGTATTTGGCAGTTAGCCGCCGTTGAAGTAGCAAACACAGAATTATTAATGCAAGAGCATGATAATTTTATGCACCAACAGTTATTTACTAATGGTCAACACTTCACTATGCAAGTAGCTGAAAACGCAGAGCAAACATTAGTGTTTGAGAATCATAGTTATACTAGTGAGAGTCAATTTATGGCTGAGTCTGTACAGCTTCTAAAGCTCACCGATAGTGTATTTGGTTCTTCTCAATTTGAAAGTTTACATCAAAAAATTTCAACTCAAGCGGAAGATGTTTTCACAGTTGAAGCGGTCAAGTCAGCACCTGATCTTGATGATAGCTTTTATAGTGAAATTGCTACTGATGGTAGCTATGATTATAGTGCCGTAACTCATTACCCTATGACAATTATTACCTTTGATTATATTGCCTACTCTCCTACAACAGAACTAATGATACCTGTGGCATGGCGTTCATATGGTGGTATTTCCGGTACACTTCCTAGTAGCGTGAATCTACCTGGTTATGACGACATAATTAACCAAGACAACGATATCTTTAAGACACAAGTGATATTGTTGCGCAGTTTAGAAAGTGATATTTATCAAGACTATCTTAATTTCTATCAAGGAATTGATGATATTGATTTTGATCACAATTTGTTGCGTTACATTTTAACGTTAACGCTAAATTAGTTTTGTTTGAATGGAAAGCTGTTTTGAAGAAAAATCAGCTATCAAACTTAGCTATTAAATAATGTTGTAATTAATAGCTATTGCGGCATTGTTACTCGTGCCGCCATTGTTTTTATTTTTCACGCTATTTCTACATTAATCATACATACTCTGAATGTAAATGCCGACAAAATAGCCAGAGTTAAGGAATTAGAAACTTCATCGTTGAGAGTGGATATACAAAATGCTATAACTAGTTTTCTCATTATTATAATAAGAAACACATGTGTTTTAAGGTGTCGTCGATGGCTAATGCCTATCGAACTTTGGTATTGTTTGTTTTCTTCTCATTAAGCTATATACAGAGCAGTTTTGCGGTTAATAACCAAAATTTTGGCCAGCGGTTATTAATCATTGAAAATATGGCTGATAAAAATCTAGCAATAGAAGAAGTTAATTCATTGTTAGGAAATAGCACTCTTTTACCATTAAATAGACTATCAGCCTTAACTGCACAAGGGCGCTTATATCACCAACTAGGTAAATTGGATGCTGCTATAGAAAGTGCTATTAGTGAGCAGAAACTTGCGAAAGAATACAACTTCCAACAGCTTGAAGCTGATGCCTTTAAAAGAGTCGGAGTATATGCTTATTATAAAGGGAAAAATAGCTTAGCCCTAACGTCTTACCAGCAAGCATTAAGCTATTACCTCACTATTAATGAGCCTATTGCCCAAGCAAATTTATATAACAACATTGGTTTGGTTTATGGAGCTATGGGGCGGTTGGAAGAAGCGCTATATAGCTATCAGCAAGCAGAGCCATTATATCAACAGTTCGGCAGCATCATCGACAAAATTGATATCCAATTTAATATTGCAATATTTCACTTGCAACTCAAGCGTTATGATATTGCCATTACCATGTTTAAAGAAGTGATTGAAAAGCGTAAAGAAATATCTGATGAACAAGGTGTTGCAACGGCCTATGGTGATTTAGGGTCTTCTTATAAATATGCCGGAGACTATCAACAAGCATTGCACTACATGACGATGTCGCTAGATTATCATAGAAAAAATAACGATAACTATAACGCTGCGGCAATTTTGCATAACCTTGCGGAGTTAAGTAATTACCTTAGTAACACTGAACAAGCTATAGCTTACGCAAAAGAGGGAATTAGCAAAAGTAAAGCACATGGGCATGATAAAGCCTATGTCGGCAGTTTGTATAGTTTAGCTAAAGCCTACTTTCATAAAGGAAAGTTTAATTTGGCGTTAGACTATATTCAGCAGTCGAGCGAGTTATCAGAAAAAATGCACTATAGAGAGCAAATAAAGCACAATTTGTCTTTGCAATCGCTTATTTATGCGGCGCAAAATGACACATTGAAGGCTGTAGAAAGTCACCGTCAGTTTATTCAAGCACATATAGAGTTAGCAAATGATGAACTTAATAGTAAGCTAGCACAGTTCGATTCAGAGCAGTTAAAACAACAAGTTGATCAATTAAAACAGCAAAAGCGCTTGCAGGAATTAGAATTAGAGCAGTCTGAACAACAACGAAATTTTATTATTATTGTTGTTTTTGGCGCGTTACTGATTGGTTTTTTAATTGCTCGACGTGATATTGAGCGCCGCTCAACGCAAGACTTAGAATCAAAAGTAAAGCAAAGAACCAATGAGCTTGAATATTTAATGCAAGAGCTACAAAGTGCAAATAATATTAAAAGCCAATTTTTAGCGAATATGAGCCATGAAATTCGTACGCCACTTACAACGGTTATAGGTCAGGCTGAGGCAATAATTAATGGTGATGTAGATGACGAATTTATTAGTAAAGAAGTTGAAATTATTCATGGTAATAGTCTGCATTTACTAGAACTCACCAACAATATTTTAGATTTAAGTAAAATTGAAGCTAATAAAATAGAACTCGAACTTCACCCTCAAGACTTGCATGATGTTTTGCAAGAACTTGCCAATATGTTTACCTTGCAAGCAAACTCTAAAGGCTTAACATTCGAAATTATTCATTGTTTAGCATCGCCATTTATTATTGAAATTGATGGTTTTCGAGTTAAACAAATATTAATTAATTTATGCTCTAATGCCATTAAATTTACCGCTAAAGGGCATGTTGAACTAAGAATTAGCCAACATGATGGTCGACTGGTGTTCAAAATTACCGATAGCGGTATTGGTATGAGTAGCTCACAATTACATAATTTATTTGAAAGCTTTACCCAAGGAGATAGTAGTATTAGTCGCCGTTTTGGGGGAACGGGTTTAGGTTTGTGTTTATCTGATCAGCTAGCAAAAATTATGGGCGGTACAATAGAAGTAGAAAGTGAGCTGAACCAAGGCAGTGTTTTTGTGTTTAGTATTCCATGTGACGCTAATAGTGATAATTTGATTGGAGAAAACACCGTTGTTGCGAAAGACCGCGGTGAATTTGTTCAAGAGCAAAGGTTAGAACAGCTTCAGGGCACTATATTATTGGCTGATGATCATAATGATAATCGCCGTTTAATCGCTCGACTTTTATCTTCTTTAGGTCTCGACGTTATAACGGCACGCAATGGACGTGAAGCGGTAACCTTAATGGAACAGCACGAACCTAAACTGATTTTAATGGATATTCAAATGCCAGAAATGGATGGAATTGAAGCGTTTAAAATTCTTAGGCAAAAGGGCTGTGAAACGCCTATTTATGCGCTGACTGCTAATGCTATGTCGCATGAAATTGAACATTACTTATCGTTAGGCTTTAACGGTCATTTATCAAAGCCTATTGAACGTGATGTTTTTATTCCGACCATAGCAAAATATTATGAAGGTGATATTTCACAAGCCCAAGCAAATGATAACTTTAATAGTGTTGAGATGTCAGACTTGGTGCAAGAGTTTAAGTCTAACTTAGTACTAGAACAGCAAGATCTCATACTACATATAAATAATAACGATCTTGAAAAACTTGCGCGCTTATCGCATCGGATTGCGGGTGCTGCGCAAATGTTTGGTTTTGCTGAGTTATCAAAATATGCTTTGCAACTGGAAATGGTTATCAAAAAAGAACAAAACCAGAATATTAGCGACTATACCCAAGATTTACTCAATGAAATAGATCAAGTACTTTGGTAGCACTTTACTGTTTAGTCGCAAGATTTTTAACATAAGTTAATTGGTTAACAGTACTTTAATGATATTGAAAAACAGTTTCTAGCGGCACATTAAAATAGTTCGCGATTTTAAAAGCAACTTCTAGTGATGGTGAGTATTTGTCTTTTTCAATTGCAACTATAGTCTGCCTAGAAACACCGACAATATCTGCCAACATTTGCTGAGTCATCTCATCTGCATCAAATCGTAATCGCCTAATATTATTTGTAATTTTCTTCGTCATATTAAAAGCCTCTACGATAGAAAAATAATTGCGTAGAGAATTTAGCTGTTTCAGCCAGTAGTGCGCCAAAGATAATGATGTTCATTAGAATATATTCATTAGGTAAATTGAGTAAGTTAATTAGCCCTTTATTTATTACTGGAAACAATAATAAATGTACTACTGCGATTATCGTGGTGAAACTCAAGATGTAATAGGCTATTTGACTTCCTTTTAGTGATATTAGTTTGTCGCGTTCGTCTTCATCATAGTTGGCATTTTTATTATCAATTATGGCGATCACAATATGATGGAGAATCTCTAAAACAATGGTCATGATCACAACAGTTAATAATGCTGACTGCATATTTTCTATGGTCAAACTATTGTCTTTAGCTGACCAGTAGATGGTTGAGAAATAGTTAAACCAAATATATAGCGTAATTGCTAATGACACCCAAATACTGCGTTCTTTGTAAGACATAATATTTCCTTTTATTTCTAATTACAGCAGCTATTGCTATGTATGAAATTTTTGACATGACGTAATGATAATTTGACTTTAGTTAAGCTTTTACTTTAAGTCAAATATTTTTTACATAGAGTAAGGTATTTTTAACTTGCCTTCGCGTGTTAGTACAAGTTTACTCATGGCAGAGGTCTGAACTGGAAAGTAGGGGGCTAAAAGCAAGCACCTATATTAATAGCAAGAGTGTAGTTACAATTGGGAAAAGCGAGTTAAATTACTCTCTAGTGGTTACCATACAGATAAGCCCGCTTTGTCATAATATTGCTAATGCTATACGGGCGCAGTGTTAGGTTATGCTGTCAGCTAACTCAATCAATTTATTGACGGTTTTTAAATTCCGTGCCGTTGCATTTACATTTAGTTTTTTTTCAATATTACTATGAGTTAATTTGGAGCGACCAAAGCCATCTTGACAGTACAAGTATAGTACGTTGTCAATAATTTCTAGCTGCTCATTATCTTTTAAATAAGGAGTTAATATCGCACTTGAATTACTGGCAACACCTGATAAAAAGCAAATTAGTATTTTACTTGCCTCTTGCTCTAAGTTGATGTGTTGAAATGGTAACTTCTTATGAGCGTTTATTAACTCATCTGGAGTTAGGATAAAAACGGGCACATCAAAACTGTAATGAGTTAATATCGCTTGTGTTATTTTCTCTGAAAGTAGTGGCTTATCATTAATGTCACTATGGAAGACAAGATTGCCACTTTGAATATAGCTTTTTACATGATTTAATGACAAAGATTGATAAATAGCACGTAAATCGGCCATTTTTATCGACTTTTGCCCAGCAACATTAATTCCGCGTAATAGTGAAATATAAACTTGTTTCTTTTTAGTCATCGCTATCTTTCAACTCGTTAAAATCTAATTTTTCCAACTAGAATGTCTTTATACATAACCCAGTCGCCAAGCAAGCTATAAAACGGATAGGTAAAAGTTGCCGGTTTATTTTTTTCAAAGAAAAAATGACCTACCCAAGCAAAACCATAACCTAGAATAGGTATGGTCCATAAGAGCGTCCAGGAAGAGGTTAATAAAATATAAACAAGCATAACAATGATCAAACTTGAACCGATAAAGTGTAGTCGTCGACAAGTGCTATTTTGGTGTTGGCTTAAATAGAAAGGGTAAAAGGCTTTAAATGTTTTATAATTAGTTGCTGATTTTGTCATTAAAGCTTCACCTTAGTTAATTTTACTCGTTAGCACTTTTAAGCCCATTAATACCATTGCACTCCCTAAAATTCTATCAATCCAATGGCCTAAGCGCTGAAATTTTTCATTAATACTTGGCCGCGAAAGTAATAGCACCACAGCTGAGAACCACAACAGTTGTAAAACCATCATCCAAATACCGTAAATAACTAAATGTAAAAAGGGCAGTTCGGGTGATAATACTAAGGTAAATAATGCAACAAAATATATTGGCGCTTTAGGGTTTAATGCATTGCATAAAAAACCTTTGGAAATTGCCTTTAAACTAGAGTGTTTAATAACGGTTTTTTGCTCAGTAATATGCAATTGTGCTTTAGCTTTTATCCCCTGCAAGCCTAAGTAAATTAAATAACAGCCGCCGATAATTTTTATCGCCCATAAGGCTGTTGCTGAATTGGCAATAACGGCAGCTAAACCAAGTGCTGAATATAAAATATGTACAGAAAGGCCAAGGGCAATACCTATGCTAACCATAAATCCAGCTTTTTTTCCGTTGGATAAAGTTTGCTGGGAAACAAGAACAAAATCAGGGCCAGGCGATGCCGCTGCTAAAAGGTGAATAGAAGTTATCAACAACAACCCTTGTAATAAATCCATAGTGAGGCCAAAAATACATTATTAAAAATTAACTCTTACGCTACCATTGCGAAGAGTTAGACGCAATTGATGATGAAATTTTACGGCGTTATATAGTATCCATTGAATATGGTCAAAGTGCCTGATAAAGCATCAATAAATGCGCTGCACTCCAACTAAAGTTTGTTGCACCCTGCATAGCACCAGTTTCTGGGTTGTAATTTTCACGAATGCTACTGTTTTGAGTTAAGCCTTGTGCATTTAAATATAGTTTATCGCTAAGCGCTTGTGCTTGTTTATGATTACCGTAATTTTTGAGTGCTTGAATGCCAAAATAATATTGGTCTAACCAAACACGACCTCGCCAATATATATCTGCATCATAAGCCGGATTTGATTGTGCAGCAGTTCCAAGTGGAATTAGGGTATTAAACTCATTTTCATTTAACATAGTTTCTATAACTTGCTGTGCTTTATCACTGTCAGCAATATTAGCCCAAAGTGGGCTCCAACCTTCCGGCCCTTTACCTCGAGCTGTTAATAACGTGCTATTGCATTTGGTGTTTGAGTCGCTAATAGTGTCTGCCGCAGAAATTTTTCTATCGTAATAAAAACCTGATTCTTTATCGAAGAAGCATTGGTTAATACGTAGGGAAAGTTTATCAGCTGCAATTTGAAAGCTTTGTGCTTGTTTTGGTTTCTTAAGTAGCTGAGCCATTTGGCTTAAAAGTGCTTTTTCTTGTGCTAAGTAAGTATTGAGCTCAACAGATTCTTGATCTATGGAAAAGCCTAATAATTCTCCTTGCTTGGATCTGTTTTCAAAAAAACGAACTTGCCAGTCTTTTCGGGCTTTTTTCACATTGCCTTGATAGTTTTTGTCTGCGTATTTTGTTAGTTGTTCAGCACTAATAAAGCCAAATCTAGCGGCGTTGTCCATGCCTGACTCCCAAGCACTGCCGTGTTGTGCGCCTATATCAAGCTCATTATAGTTACCATCAGAAAGCACTAGCTGATAGTTTTCTATACCGCTACATTTATACCAGCCATCTTCAGTAGCTCTGCAATTTTTAAGGAGTTTTTCTCTGGTTTTGTTTTCTCTTTCGTTTGTTTTTAAATACTGAACACTGAAAAGAATATTACCCTTATTGTCATTGTGATACCTATGTTTAGTTGCGCCATACTCAACTAGGCCATTGTGGTTATGATCGCGATTTCGATACCACCAATTATGATATTCAACCAATTTAGGGTACATTTCAGCAATGAAGTTGACGTCATTTGTTGCTTGATAAACTTGCCATACAGCCCAGCTTGCTAACGGTGGTTTAGTGTTTCTTTCATTCCAGTTTCCACCGTCTCCTGCTCGAACTGAGTCTTTGTTGTAAAATATTGCATCGACAATCATGCCATGATCTTGTGGGCGAATAGGATCGCTTTTTGTAATTTGATAATCAAACATGGCGCGAATATTATCCTTCGCCAACCTAGGATTGACTGTTGCTATGGCTGCAGCATGCTTCCAGCTGTCCCATGCCCATGTACCATTAAACCAGCGAGCGGTTACGGAAGGCGTAATACTGTCATGTAGTAAATTGCCAGCAGCACTACGCCAATTACCAATTAGCGTTTCAACTGCTTTTATTGCAACAATTTTTTCATGTTGGCTTTTACTCTCTAATTGCTCGTTGCCTAAAGTATCGTGAATGTACTCTTGCCAGCGTAATTTACTTTTATTTATATATTTTTCAGGATCATTTAGCACTTTAGTGACTAATGAGGCTTCGGCTGTAAGTTCTGAATCGTTATGAAAGTAACTTTGCACTGTGAAAATTGACTTGGCTTGCTGGGCAGGTAAGTTAATACTTGTACGACTAATGTATTGCCCTTGTCGTTGATAAATCTCATTATTTGCTAATAAAGAGCGAGTAATATTATATTGTGAAGAATTACTGGTTAAAATATGCCATGGCGATCGCACTTTTGAAAAAGCAATGTTAATTCCATTTTTTGTTGCTGCTATTTTTCTTTGCCAATTAGGTAAAGCTTCTGAAACGCTTTTTTCACTGTCCCATTGTTCGAGTAACTTTCCTTGCCATGTTAGTGCTAAGTTTAGTACTTCTTGGTCTTTGTTCGCAATTAACGTCTTTATTAATGCGCTGCGATTAGATACGAAGTGTAGCGATAATGTCACTGTTAGCTGTTTAAATTCGTAATGTTGAACTAGCGCTCCAGGCTGCGAGTATTGAGTTAATTTTGCGTCAAACCAGTTGAATTCTTGTCCTGTTTTTTTGTTGACAATTGATAACTGTTCTAAATTTTTTGCAATGAATAACCCATATTCTTGTGCAATTACCATAGGGCCAGTAAAACCGCCAAGGCTTCCGTTGCTCGCAGGAAGTAAAAAGCCATGCCAGGCTCCCAAGTCAAATAGTGGGTTATATTTTTGGTTTTTATAACTGTCGTAATCTTTGTGAGCAGCCGGGTCGCCAGTACGATTAATTAAATTATAAAATTTGTTTGAATTACTATCTGATAGCTCTCTACCTACCGTCGTTTGTGCTATTACGGTTAAAGAAGTAAATAGTATCATCACTGCGAAAAGTATGTTGCTTACAGCCTTTACTCTTAATATTGCTATCTGCATTTTATTCGTCCAATTCAATTTTAAAATGTATTTTTGTGCAGCTACTCATTGAAAAATCTCTTTCAATTTCCTTTGCTTGCTAAACCTAGTAGTAAATTTACCACAATGTAGATTTCCCCAATGGGCTAACTGTACATTATTTATTGTATATTTAATACTGTAGTATTTGTATGATAAATATTGCAATATGATTTTTATGATCATAGTATTAAATTTAATCAACTAAGTTGTTGGTTATTTAGTTGCTGAACTTCAGCGCAAAGTACAGTAAATAAAAATAGAAACTAACTAAAAATTAATGAAGAAAACTACCACTAAGCACATGGTTTTATTGTGTAAATATCATTTGGGAGAGTGAGGGTGAAGAATAAAAAACTTAAGTTTAATTACTTATCTATGCTAGTCATGATGAATCTTGGGTTAGCGACTGCGTCACAAGCTGCTGAGGCTATTGTCGAAAATAAATCGGAAGAAGAGATTGAAGTGATTACTGTAAGTGGTATTCGCGGAAGTTTGATCAAATCACAAGATATTAAAATGTCAGCAAACAGTGTCGTTGATGCTATTACAGCTGAGGATATAGGTAAGTTTCCTGATCAAAACGTTGCTGAATCACTTCAACGTATAACGGGTGTTGCTATTGATCGCAGCGGTGGTGAAGGTCAGTTGGTTACTGTGCGTGGTATGGGACCAGAGTTTACATCGGTATTGTTGAACCGCCGTACATTAGCAACAACAAGTGGTGGTCGTGCTTTTAGCTTCGATATTATGGCTTCTGAATTGATCAGTGGCGCTGAAGTTCACAAAACACAATCTGCGCAGTTACAAGAAGGTGCAATAGGCGCCACAGTTAATGTAACAACATTAAAGCCGTTTGATATACCAGGTTTTAAAGCAACAGGTAGTGTTAAAGCTCTATATGATGATATGACCGAGACGACTAAACCTCAGTTTTCAGGTCTAATTAGCAACACATTTGATGATGACAAGTTTGGTGTATTATTTTCATTTGCTCATAGCAAAAGAGAAAGTCGTTATGATGAGGCTAATACGGCATATTATTGGAATACTGACTTAACCATGGATGATGGTACCTATTATGAAAATGTCTATTTTCCACAAAACTATGATCAAATTGCACAAACAGAGCAACGTGAACGTACTGGTGGTACGGCGGTATTTCAATACATGGCCAGTGATGATTTAACATTTACTCTTGATACTATTTATTCAAAGTATGATGTTGACTACCGACAGGATATTTTAGCGCACTGGTTTACTAAAAGTCAGTTAACAGATGTAGAACTCGATGAAAATGGTACGTTAGTAAAACTTTCAATGGGCAAGGGGAGCAACAGTGATGTACTGGTGCGTCAGTCTGCTTCTAGCAATGAACTTAAAGGTTTTGGGTTTAATGCTGATTGGGATATACGTGATGATTTTAATTTAACTGCCGATATAAGTTATTCTGAAGCTGAATCTGATCCAAAGCGCGGCACCACTGATACCGTCGCATCTCGTCCAGGTGACTATACATATGACCGAAGTTCAGGTTCACAACTGCCCACTTTATCTTTTGATCGAAACAACTCAACTGCGGGATTAAAAGCGGGTTGGGGTGAGCGTTTTGGCACGCAAATAAATGATGAGGTATTTGAAGCGAAATTAGATGGCTCATGGACTGTAGATCAAGGGGCATTAGCGAAAATAGGCTTTGGGGTTATGGTTTCAGATCGTACCTTAGGTAGTCAGAGTTTGAAAACTAAACGGCCATTACCTTGGTTATGGGGCGATAACAGTAATCCTATTTGGTTACCTGAAAGTATGTTCTCGTTATTTGATAGTGATGGATTTCTTTCTGGCGGTAGTGGTAGCCCAGAGCAAAGTTGGCTAACCTTTAACTCAGAGGACTTCTTTGATTTTCTAACGTCTGATGCGGTACTCGCGCAAATGGATGATCCGGACGCAGTAAGAAAGTTGTTGGCAGAAAATGACGGCCATACTATGCAACCGGTTCCAACCTCATACGAAGTAAATGAAAAATTAAACGCTGTTTATGCTGATTTCTACTTTGAAGGCGAGTTGGCCGAAATGCCTTGGTCGGTTACCACAGGCATTCGTTATGTTGAAACCACGAGTAAATCTACAGGTAAACAAATTACTTTGCTTGATTTAGAGCCGTCACCAACAGAGGAAGGCGTAGTTAGAGCAATAGAATCGGAAGATTACCTGCCTGTTACTATTGAGCATTCCTATGACAACTGGCTGCCAAGTATTAATGCGAAAATAGAGCCTATTGAAAATGTTGTTGCACGATTTGCCTTTTCTCGCAGTATTACCCGACCTGAGCTTGATGAAATGTCACCAGAGTCGGGTTATGGCGGTGGTCATATCGAAAACTTAACGGGATGGGGCTCAAATCCTAAATTGATGCCGTTTGAATCTGATAATTTCGATTTATCACTAGAGTGGTATTACGACGAAGGTAGCTATGCGGCCATTTCAACATTTCGTAAAGAAGTCGATGGCTATTTAAATACTGAAGAGGTTAATGAAGTCGTAACAGTACCTAGCGGTAGTTATGATTATAGAATTTCTCGACCTGTTAATGCTGACAAAGCAGATATTGATGGTTATGAAGTTGCTGTACAACATATGTTCACTAGCTTACCTGCACCATTTGATGGCTTAGGCGTTATTGTTAATGCCACTTTTGTTGATAGTGAAACTAGTACTGAAGAAGGTGAGAAATCATTGCCTTTAATAGGTTTAGGCGATTCTCAAAACTTTATTTTGTTTTATGAAAAAGACGCAATTCAGTTTCGCATAGCGTACAACAATCGTGACCGTTTCATGCAATCGAAACCTCGTTCATGGCGTGACGGTCATTATGTGAATGATTATGGTCAAATAGATATCAGTGGTAGTTATGATATTAATGAAAACCTCACGGTATTTTTCGAAGGCATAAATGTTAACAATGAATTGACCGAGAAAACGGCTAAGTATGCTAACCAAATATTAGAAGTGGTTGAAACTGGTCCGAGATACTCTCTTGGTATTCGAGGCTCATTTTAATTAGTCGTGCAATGCTGAAAGACTAAACACAGTTACCTTAATTTAAGGTAACTGTGTTTTTGTTTATTCAATAATGACTTAACCCGAAATAAACCTAAGGATGATAACGTGAAAGCCAATCATAAAAACACCAAAAAGCCTTCGCTTACCGATGCTTTAATACCTGTTTTTAGCCTTTTAACTTTACTAGCCCTTGCTGTTTACTATTTTGGTGATGATTCATCGTCAGGTCCTAACCAAATAGCGTTAATGTTATGTGCCGGTGTTGCGTGTTTAGTAGGGTTAAAAAATGGTTATCAACGAAAAGAAATTGAAAAAGGTATTGTAAAAGGCATTAGTTTGACCTTAGGGGCTATTTTAATCTTGCTTGCAGTGGGGTCCTTGATTGGCACTTGGCTGCTTTCGGGTACCGTGCCGACCATGATTTATTTTGGTCTGCAATTATTAAGTCCTGAATATTTTTACGTTAGTTGCTGCCTTATTTGTGCATCAGTTGCCTTGTGCATCGGCAGTAGTTGGACTGTCGCTGCAACTATAGGTGTTGCCCTGATGGGGGTAGCAACAGGTTTGGATGCTTCATTACCTACAACTGCCGGAGCAATAATTAGTGGTGCGTATTTTGGTGATAAACTTTCGCCACTTTCTGATACCACAAACTTAGCGCCAGCAATTGCTGGAACTGAGTTGTTTACTCATATTAGGCATATGCTCTGGAGCACAATTCCGAGTTTTATTATTGCGCTGATTGTTTTCATTGTTCTGGGTTTTGATGAAAGCAAAACTCACTCTGCTCAAGCTATGGATAATCTACAGGCTAATTTACAGCAAGAATTTCATATCGCTTGGTATTTATTATTGCCGCTCGTTGTTACTTTATTGTTAGCGGTTAAAAAAATGCCAGCCTTTCCTGCTATAGGTATTGGCGCTATTGCTGGCGCTATTTGTGCTATAGCCTTTCAGCAACCGTTGATTTTATCTTTTGCTGAAGCAAATACGACAATGTTAAATGCCAATATTATGGTGGTATGGCGAGTAATGTATGCAGGAGTTGAATTAAATACAGGTAATGAGATGGTTGATAGCCTACTCAGTGGTGGTGGTATGGGGTCAATGCTAAATACCATTTGGCTAATTATTACTGCCATGACCTTTGGCGCAATTATGGAGCGTGTCGGCTTGTTAGCTAAGCTCGTAGAAAGTTTACTCACTTTTGCGCGCAGCACTGGCTCTTTAATAACCACAACGATATTTACTGCTTTTGGTACTAACTGCATCACTGCGGATCAATATATCGCAATTGTGATGCCAGGTAGAATGTTCAAGCAAGAATATGCTAAGCGAGATCTTGCACCTGAGAACCTCTCTCGCGCCTTGGAAGATGGCGGCACCGTAACGTCAGCACTTATCCCTTGGAATACCTGTGGTGCCTACATGCACTCAGTTTTATTAATTAACCCTTTTGAATACGCCATTTATTGTGTCTTTAATTGGTTGACGCCTATGGTTGGAATTATTCTGGCATTTACTGGCTTTAAAATTAAAGCCTTAGTCAGCAGCGTTGAAAGGTATGAAAAAAAACAAGTGTTGAAGGTTACTGAGGAGCACAGTTAATCAATAGTTTTTATACGGATAGATAACATGAGGAAACTATAAATTACCTATTTCTTACCATTGATTTTGTAAAACCTTGAACGCATAGGTTTAGCAAAGTCATCGCCTTTATTCTTTGCTGCTTTTCTCTTTACTTAATTGGTGACTAAGCAATCAACCCTAATTTATTTACTGAAGCTTTAGCACATTCCCATACCTTTACTAAATCTCGAAATCGAAATTTCAAGCTAATTTAGTGTCCCGAATTCGAGATTAGCTATCTAACCATATTCTAATTATGTTCGTAATCAATTGATATTTAATTGATTTTTTGTTTTGGCTTTGTATTTGCTCTTAACTAATCAAATTGCCAATCAGATAAATAAGAGTACTAGAAAATGGATGTTGTACGTTCAAAACCTAAAAAACGATTGACTAAAAAGCTACTCAGCACTGTCGGCTTAATTTTGGTGAGCATTACAATATTTTCCGTCTTAGCGACACGAGGTGAAGGTGGTCATGTTGTAAGTAAAAACACACTTATGATTGGAGAGGTACAGCAAGGTGATTTCAATGTATCGGTACGTGGTATCGGTATTCTAGCGCCAAAAGATATTCGTTGGGTCTCAACTGCGGTTTCTGGTCGTGTTGAACGCATTTTGATTAAAGCCGGTGCGCAAGTTAAAGCGGGCGACTTATTACTGGAGTTGAGTAACCCTGAGTTGGTGCAACGTTGGGAAGAAAGTAAATGGCAATTAGAAGAAATGAAGGCAGAAATTAGTGCTCAAGCCGTTTCTTTAGAATCCCAACTATTAGACCGAGAAGCAGCGGTAATCAATGAAAGGCTGAATCATGAACGTGCACTTTTAACGTTAAATGCTCAGCGAAAACTACTCGATCAAAGTATCGTTGCTGTTTCACAGGTTGACCACGCGGAAGTCAAAATTGAAGTCGCACAAATTAAAGAGCGCTGGCAATTAGAGAAGAAACGTTTAAAGAAAGGACAGGAAAACCTAGTTGCACAAAATAAAGCCTCACAAGCTCGCCTTAATCGTATGATGCGCATGGTGGAACGAGCTGAGCAGCAAGTGAAAGATTTAAAAGTTCGAGCAACAATGGACAGCTTAGTGCAAGCAATGCCAATTGAATTAGGTCAGCAAATTAATGCCGGTATTAACTTGGCTAAATTGGCAAGCAATGGATTATTTATTGCGGAATTGCGAGTTCCAGAAAAACAAGTCAATGATGTTGCCATTGGTCAATCTGTACAAATTGACACTCGAAACAGTGTTGTTGCTGGCATTGTTGAACGTATAGACCCAACTGTGATCAATGGACAAGTGCAAATTGATGTTGCACTAGTTGGGGATTTACCTAGCGAAGCAAGGCCTGATTTAACCGTCGAGGGGATTATCGAAATAGCCAATATTGAACAAACCTTATTTGTTAAAAGGCCTATGTTTTCGAAAAGTTTTAGCGAAGAAAACGTTTATTTACTTGATGAAGAAGCAGAGTTAGTGGAATTGAAAACTGTGCATTTTGGTCAAGTTTCTAATAAGTATATTGAAATAAAATCAGGACTTAAAGCTGGTGAAAGTATTGTAGTTTCAGATACTTCCAAGTGGCAAGGATATACAAAAGTAAGTATTAATTAGGGGAACGACATGGAAAATGATAAGAATAAAAAACAATTAGTTGAGTTGATTGATATTAAGAAGATGTTTTTAACTGATGAAGTGGAAACACACGCATTAAATGATATTAATTTACAGATAGCACAAGGGGAGTACTTATCGATTACTGGCCCATCGGGCTGTGGTAAATCTACACTATTATCTTTACTCGGCCTACTTGATACTGCAAGTAGTGGTCAATATCAGTTAGCGGGTCATGACGCTTTAAGTCTAGATAGGGATGAAAGAGCGAAAATTCGCAATAAGGAAATAGGCTTTATATTTCAGGCATTTAATTTAATAAGTGATTTAACCGTCGCAGAAAATATCGAACTTCCTTTAACTTACCGAGAAGATATCAATAAAGCGCAGCGTCAGGCGTTTGTGAAATCATCATTAGAGCGTGTTGATATGGTACACCGTGCCAGCCACTACCCATCGCAATTATCAGGTGGACAACAGCAACGGGTTGCTGTTGCTAGAGCAATAGCGGGTAGCCCATCAATAATATTGGCAGATGAACCAACTGGTAATCTAGACTCAAAAAATGCACAAATGGTGATGAATCTGCTTGATCAATTACATCAAGATGGAGCCACGATTTGTATGGTAACTCATGATCCACGTTCTGCGGCACGAGCCGAGCGTATGATTGAAGTATTCGATGGCAAAATTGTTGCTGATCAATTGAGTAATCGTGCACAAGCCATTGCCGTTTAACTGACCCGCTAATAAGGATATCTCTATGTCTGTTGCAATCGATATAAAATATGCCGCGCGGCTGTTATTTAAAAAGCCAGCATTTACTGCGTTAACTGTACTTATTGTCGCTGTTGGCTTAGGTCTTACGCTGTATACCTACTCATTATTGAATAACCTAGTCTTTAAACCGTTAGTACTTAATGGCTCTCAGCCAATAATTGCGCTGGAAGCTCAGTTTGACTATAACCATCTATCAAGGCGCGCTGCTGATCCTTATCACTTATTTCGTGCTAATAATGAACTTGATATGTTAGATAATTTTGGCATCTATGAGGATTACACTGCGCTGATAGGCGGTACCAATTCGACAAGCCGTAAAAAAGCCAAAATGTACAATACAACCTTTACCAGTTGGAATATTTTTGAGTTTACTGGCGTTCAACCTATTTTGGGTCGTGGTTTTAAAGAACAAGATTTAGATACCGGCGCTGAGCCTGTCGTAGTGCTAAGTCACAGCGTTTGGCAAGATTATTTTGATGGCGACAAAGGTGTTGTTGATACTATGGTGCCAGTTGATAGTGTTATGACGCGTATTATAGGTGTTATGCCTGCTGGTTTTGCCTTTCCTGTTTCAGCTGAAATTTGGCTGCCTCTAACACGCTCTGAAATAACGCCAACTGAACAATCAAGGGTGAGTTTATTTGCTTACGGTTACTTAAAGCCTAATGTTTCATTGTCACAATTTCAACAAGCATTAGATGATTTAAGTGCTGATATTATTGCCGATTTGCCGCAAGACTTAGCTTGGCGTATAGGTAGTAATGGAAAATATCTTGCGGCTATGCCATTTAAAGAAGCAGGCATTATGCAGTATTACCCAATTTTTATTGCCATGTTTGTTGTTACCTTTCTTATTCTCGTATTGGCTTGTATCAATGTAGCCAACTTACTGTTAGCTCGAGTTAATGAAAGGCACAAAGAAATTGCCATTCGTGTTGCGTTAGGGGTACCGCGCAAACGATTGATATTACAAATGCTTTGGGAAAGTGTTTTTATTTGTAGTGTTGGCGGTTTTTTAGCGATATTGCTTGCGGTGTGGGGCTTAGATATAACCAATAGCGTATTTGACAGTACCTATGCAATTAGTAATTCAAAACCGTTTTGGTGGCAGGTTGATATTGACAGCCACAGCTTGTTGGTACTGTCAATCGCTGTTATCTCTATGATACTTATTACTGGATTTATTCCTGCATGGCGAGCAATTGCTGGCGATTTTAATGCCGTATTAAGAGATGGAACACGTGGCTCATTAAGTAAAAAAGCTGCGGCGGCGAGTCAAGCATTGGTTGTATCTGAAATTTTATTGTCATGTATGGTGCTGATAATGGCAACAATTATCTTATCAACCAGTTATGCGGCCAGTGAAGCGGATTATGGCGTTGAAACTGAAAACCGTTTAACGGCAAGTTTACAGCTACCGCAAGTAAATTATTCGGTGCGATTTGATACTGAGCATGAACAAGCTGACCGGTTTAAGCGTACTGAGTTTTATTACCAACTAAAGTCGGCATTAGAACAACGACCTAATATTGAAGCTGTTGCATTTATGACGCAGTTTCCAGGTACTGGTGGTGGTACGAGTCATTTTGAAATTGAAGGACGTGCTGCCAAGGTATACAGCGAAAATCCATACAGTAATAACGAAGTGGTAGGCAAAGACTCGTGGCAAGCTGTGGGGATGAAAATTGTTGATGGTCGAAACTTTGATTATCGAGATGCTATTCCCGATGTGCGCAGTATTATTATTAATGAGTCAATCGCTCGAGATTTTTTCCCTGATGATGATGCTGTTGGTAAGCGTGTGCGCTTAGCTGGTCCAAGTGGTGAAGGCGATTGGAACACGATTATAGGCGTGGTATCTGATACTTTTCATGGTACAACAATGGACTCTTCCAGTGCTTCTTATAATTCTTACCATCTAATGGACGCTTTTGGCTTATCAAGGGTAGGCATTGCATTGCATTTTATTGGCGATGAAAAAAATGTCCGCGAAGCTTTGCTTGATGCAGTAGATACCATAGATGGTAATGTCGGCGTATACCATCTACAAAGCTATGACAGCATGATAAAACAACCAATGTTATTGGTGTCAGCTGTAAGTAAGGTGTTTTTACTATGTGGTGTTATTGCTATGTTTCTGGCAGCGAGCGGTATATATGCAGTTGCATCGAACAGCATATTACAGCGCACTCAAGAAATAGGTGTCAGGCGAGCGCTTGGCTCTTCTGACGGTAAAATCATGCGTTTATTTATGAAGCATGCAAGTAAGCAATTATTCGTAGGTTTAGTGATTGGTATTGGTTGTGCCATTGGTTTAGCGCAATATATGTCAGAAACTATGGTCATCAACATGAATAGTTATTTTATTAGCGTGCTTTGTGTGCCGTTAATGATCATTGCTATTGTTATGTTTGCTACCTATATTCCTACGCGAAAAGTGGTAAAAATGGAGCCAAGCGACGCGCTACATCACGATTAGTTACAGGCTATTTTTATAAAGTTATATCTTTAAAATTATAGACTTAAATAATGTTCCAAAAGGAGCAGCAATAATGTCAGCACTTTGCTAAGCTACGCATCGTGCTGACATTTAATGGAGTACTTTGCCTGCATGAAACAATCAAGCCCGTCTATTTTAATTGCTGATGACGATACTCGAATCATTAGCGCTTTAAAATTATTGCTAAAATCTGAAAACTACCAAGTTGTTACTGCTAGCTCGCCAGAAGAGTTTTTGCGGATCCTAAAACAAAAAGATTTTTCGGTTACCTTAATCGACTTAAATTATCGTAGCGACACCACGTCAGGCCAAGAAGGTTTAAAATTGATAGCGGATATAAAAGCTATTGACGATAAGTTACCAATAGTGGTGATGACAGGCTACAGCAGTGTTGATATTGCTGTTGAAGCAATGAAGTTAGGAGCAGTAGACTTTGTACAGAAACCTTGGGGCAATGATCGCTTACTTGCTATATTAAATGCACAAGTACGAATACGTGAAATGGCGAAACAAGGTGAACGACTAACCGAAGAAAACGCTTTATTGAGAAAGCAGGTTTTTGCCACTAATAGTGCGATTATTGCTGAATCTGATGCTATGGCTCAAGTACTAGCAAAATTAAATAAGCTTTCGTTGAGTGAAATGAGTATTTTACTTACCGGTGAAAACGGTACAGGTAAAAGTTTGTTAGCAGAGCATATCCATAAGCAATCGGTAAGAAATACTAATGCGCTTATTTCGGTAAATATGGGCGCCATTACTGAAACATTATTTGAAAGTGAAATGTTTGGACATATTAAAGGCGCATTTACCGATGCTAAGGAAAATCGCATTGGCCGCTTTGAACTTGCAGAAAATGGCACTATTTTTCTTGATGAAATAGCCAATATCTCGCTGCCACAACAGGCAAAGTTATTGCGGGTTTTGGAAGAACATCAGTTTGAAAAAGTGGGCAGTTCGAAAACTCAGCAGGTTGATGTGCGACTGATTTCTGCAACCAATGCCAACTTACCTGAACTTATTGACAATGGTCGTTTTCGTCAGGATTTATTATACCGCCTTAATACCGTTGAAATTAAAATACCAGCATTACGAGAGCGTCGAGAAGACATATTACCGTTAGCCCTGCACTTCTTAAAACAATTCGCAGAAAAATACCGTATTGCGCTGCCAGAAATAAGTAATGAGGCTAAGCAAGCGATGTTATGTTATCAATGGCCTGGCAATATCAGAGAATTAGGCCATATGATCGAAAGGGCCATTTTTTTAAGCCAAAATAATATGATATCTAGCCAAGACTTAGGTTTACCTACAACAGAAAATGTTACTGACTTTGATATTGAAAACGCTAGTTTAGATGCTATTGAAAAACACATTATCCACCAACGGTTAACGCGTTTTGAAAACAATGGTCATGAAACTGCACAATCGCTAGGGTTAAGTCGTAGCTCTTACTATCGACGATTAGAAAAGCATAACTTGTAATAGGCGGTTGAATAACAAAGTGAACACGGCTAAAAAGAAAAAAATAACCACATTTGAAAATAAGTTGCTGCATTTAGCACTGTTGATTGGTTTTATACCTAGCGCTTGCTTAATGATTGCTTTGTGTTTTTTACCGTTTTCACTTGCCGCGAAAATACTATTAATGTTTTTCATCTTGGTCATTGTTATATATGGTGCATTTTTTATTCGGCAAAAAGTCGTTTTTCAACTGCGAACCTCTGCCAATTTAATTGAGTCAATGAATTGTGGTGATCATTCAGTACGTGCTAGGCAAGATCACTCTGGTGGTGTGCTTAATGAATTTAACCAAACGTTCAATAAGCTTTCAGAATCACTTGCTCAACAGCGCTTACTAACTAAAGAGCATCAAATTTTACTCAATAAGGTTATTAGCCAAATTGATGTCGCGATAATTGCCATTGATAACAATTCTGGTATTTCATTAATGAATCCAAATGCTGAGAAACTGTTTAAATGTCGTTTCGAAGAAGTTGAAAACTGGCCGGTGAGCACCTTAGGTTTACAAAATATTATTGCTGGAGAGCATCGTAAAGTTGTTGAATTTGAAATCGAACATGCCAAGAAAAAAGTTTACATTTACACCGATGAGTACTTTGAAAATGGTGTAAAGCATAAGTTAATTTTTATTACCGATATCCAAAGCATCCTGCGTGATGAGGAGTATTTGGTATGGCAAAAGCTGCTAAGAGTGTTAAGTCATGAAATTAATAACTCTTTGGCGCCGATTGCTTCAATCAGTGAAACTTTAACTCGCTTATTAAAGCAGCCAATAACGCAAAACTATTTTGAGCAAGAGTTAAAAGCTGATGTTCAAGATGGCTTAAGTGTTATTACTGAACGCGCTAATTCGTTGAATAACTTTATTAAACGTTATCAAGAGTTGACCAAATTACCACTGCCAGATAAAAAGTTAGTTAATTTATCGTCTTTAATTAATACTGTTATCGCGCTTTTTGGTGACAGCATCATAACCGCGAACGGCCCTAAACTCATGGTTTACGCTGATGAAAGCCAAGTGCAACAAGTATTAATTAATTTAGTTAAAAATGCATTGCAAGCGATGCATGGTGAGCAAGGTGGAGTGCTTAGCATTGTTTGGGTTAAAGATGAAAAATTAATTAATATTAAGCTCACAGATCAAGGGACAGGTATCAGCAATTTAGATAATATTTTTGTACCGTTTTATACAACCAAAGAACAGGGAAGTGGCATTGGTTTAGTGCTGAGTAGGCAAATTATAAATAACCATGGTGGCGATTTAACATTAGTAAACCGAACTGAGCAACAAGGTGTTGAGGCGACGATTACATTGCCAATAAATTAGTCGCTTAGCTTTATTAAAAAAGCAGCCGAAGCTGCTTTGATGTTTCTAAATTTTAGTTAAGGCACTAAATATCGAATTTAATACCTTGTGCCAAAGGCAATTCAGTTGAGTAGTTAATGGTGTTAGTTTGACGACGCATATAAGCTTTCCAAGCGTCTGATCCCGACTCACGACCACCACCGGTTTCTTTTTCGCCACCAAATGCGCCACCAATTTCGGCACCAGATGTACCTATATTAACATTGGCAATACCGCAATCTGAGCCCCAGTGAGATAAGAAGTTCTCGGCCTCACGTAAGCTGTCTGTAAATACTGCTGAAGATAAGCCTTGTACAACATCATTTTGAACAGCAATGGCATCATGAATATCGCCAGTATATTTAATTAAATACAAAATTGGTGCAAAGGTTTCGTGCTGAACCATATCAAAGTGGTTTTCAGCCTCTACAATTGCAGGTTTAACGTAGCAGCCTGACTCGAAGCCCTCACCTGAAAGAACGTCACCACCGCACAGTAAGTTACCACCTTCCGCTTGCACTTTTTCTAATGCGTCTTTAAACATAGTAACTGCTTGAGTGTCGATTAATGGCCCAACATGGTTACTTTCATCTAGTGGTGTACCAATTTTTAAACCTTGGTAAGCTTGAACTAGTACATCTTTTACCTGCTGGTAAATAGATTCATGAATAATTACACGGCGAGTTGAAGTACAGCGTTGACCACAAGTGCCAACAGAGCCAAAAACTGTGCCTGGAATGGCTAATTTCAAGTCAGCATTTGGTGTTAAAATAATAGCGTTATTCCCACCTAACTCTAAAATTGATTTACCAAAACGTGATGCTACTACTTGCCCAGCATGGCGACCAACTCTTGTTGAGCCAGTAACCGACATTAACGGGATACGTTTGTCATGTAACATGCCTTCACCGACGACATTACCAGCACCAATTACTAATGAAAATATACCTTCTGGAAGTTCATTTGTTACTAATACATCTTTAATAATATTTTGACAGGCAATAGCGGTCAGTGGTGTTTTTTCTGAAGGTTTCCAAACGGTTACGTTGCCGCATATAGCTGAAATCATGGCGTTCCAAGCCCAAACTGCAACAGGAAAATTAAAGGCTGAAATAACGCCAACAACACCTAAGGGGTGGTATTGGTCATACATCCTATGAAGTGGGCGTTCAGAGTGCAATGTGGAACCGTCTAGCTGGCGAGATAAGCCAACAGCAAAGTCACAGATATCAATCATCTCTTGTACTTCGCCTAAACCTTCTTGCAATGACTTACCCATTTCATACGCAACAAGTTCACCAAGTGGTTGTTTAAAATCACGTAAACGATTGCCAATTTGGCGAACGACTTCACCGCGCTCTGGTGCTGGAATTTTACGCCAGTGCACAAATGCTTGTTCTGCGGTATTGATGATGTGATCGTAATCTTCAACTGAACACTGGTAAACGCTAGCAATAGCTTTACCGTCAGCTGGCGATGAAATATCAAATTGACCATTATTGTCGGTATTGAGCCAATTTACCCCTGTTGAGGCGCCGAAATTGTGTGACTTAATCGCCAGTGTTTTTAAAAATTCCATGTTAATTCTGTGCCTTACATTAAAGTTATTAATGAACTTTTTGTTCATTACATGTTGTTAAATTAAATTGCATACGGGGCTAATGAACATTTTGGGTGATATCGTTAGCCAACATACAATTAGTTAAAATTATTCTCTGCAAGCTCTGTTAAACCTAGCGCGAGTACTTCAATAAAACGGTCGGCATCGGCTTGATTGAATACCATAGGTGGTTTTATTTTTAATATGTTGTAAAAGCGTCCTTCAGTACTTAGCAAAATAAAGTGCTGTTTGAAAAACTCGATTAACCATGCTGTTTTCAATGTTGCTGGCACTTTCGTTGTTTGATCTTCAACTAACTCGACACCAATAAATAAGCCTAAACCGCGAATATCACCTATGATTGGAAAGGTTAGTTGTAATTGCTTGAGTTTATCTAACAAGTAACTCCCTGTTTCCAACGCATGCTGTTGCAGTTTTTCTTGTTGAATGACATCAAGTACGGCGCTGCCAATTGCGCACGAAACTGGGTTACCGCCAAAGGTGTTGAAGTACTCCATACCAGTAACGAAAGCATCGGCAATTTCTTGAGTGGTAACGACTGCAGCAAGAGGGTGGCCATTACCAATAGGTTTGCCTAAGGTAACAATATCAGGAGTAACGCCTTGGGTTTCAAATGCCCACATATGGCTGCCAACTCGGCCAAAACCTACTTGTACTTCGTCAGCAATACAAACGCCGCCAACCGCTCTAACTTCTTGGTAAGCTTGTGATAGGTAACCATCAGGCATAATGATTTGCCCTGCAACGCCTTGTAATGATTCACAGATAAACGCTGAAACTTTTTTATTGTCACTGGTTAGTGATTCAATGTTTTCACGCACATTTGCCGCATAAGCTTGGCTGGTGGCTGGCGTATTTTCTAGGTATTTGCCACGATAGGGGTCTGGCAATTCAACAATATGGACATGCTCAGGTTTACCTGTGCCACCTGGGCCATTAAATTTATAGGGACTGGCGTCAATACAAGCTGCAGTATTACCATGATAAGCACCATCAACAACCAGTAACTCGGTTGATTGGGTAAAGTTTTTCGCTAACCGAAATGCTAACTCATTGGCTTCACTACCAGAATTTACAAACATGCAAACTGATAATTCTTTAGGCATAGTGGCTAGCAGCTTTTCGGCAAAATCGACAATATTATCGTGTAAAAAACGGGTATTGGTATTAAGGCTTGCCATTTGTTTCTGCCCAGCGGCAACAACTTTCGGGTGACAATGACCAACATGGCAAACATTATTAACCATATCTAAGTAACCATTACCTTGCTCATCAAAGAGGTAGGCCCCTTGACCATGAACCATTTTTATTGGCTCTTTAAAGCTAAGGCTTAGGCTTTTTCCTAAATGTTGTTGACGAAAATTTATAATACTTTCGTTATTACGACCATTATCAATGGGTTTTAAACATGCTGTTTTTAATTGGCAGAGTACGCTAAAAGGTGCCAGTGCTTTAAGTTGACCTAGTAATTTCCAGGCAGGCTTTACTGATATTAGTAGGTACTCGTTGTCAGGCGTTTCTTTTATTGCTTTGGCAGCGTTACATACGGTAGTACAAAGTCGTAGTGCAATAAGTGGGTATAGTACGGTAAGTTCATTATCAGATAACGGTGATATTTTATGATAACCCGTGACGATATGTTTAAGGGCTTTTAGTGGTTCATTTTGGTTCATTAACGCATAAGCACAAGCAACAGCCAGTTCATTAATTTTATGGCTGTAAACCATATCGCCAAAGTCTATTAGACCCGTAATGTTGCGTGGTTGTTTAATACAATCGATGAGCAGGTTGTAATCATTAGCGTCGTTATGAATTACCCCTTGCGGTAAGCTAGAAAGTAGTGGCAATGCATTGGCTTGGTAGTAATCGAGAAAATAGTTTACTAGTTTAAGTTCTTCTCCTTCAAGTAGATGCTTTTTACTATGACAAACGCCGTTACCTTGGGCTAAATCCCAGTCTAAATAACGATAGGCACCAACGTGGTTAAAGTCTTTTAGGGCATGCGTGAGTGTACCTAAAAAGCTACCTAAATTTTGCCACAGCAACTGAGAATGCGAGTCATGAACACTCTGTGCATAGAACTCTCCAGCAAGAAAAGTTAAGACACGAAAGTTAAAGTTTTGCTGGGTATCATCGGTAATATCGCTAATTAGTTCGTCACTAATGTTTGCGATGCAATAGGGGGTTGCCATCGACTTATCTCGTAAGTGTGCCATGGCCGCATTCTGCATTTCCAGTGCTATTTTCGCTTCGCTATTACTTGCTATTTTTACAATGTAGCGCTGATTATTAGCACAAGTTAATAGTAAGTTTTGATCACAATAGCCTGGCAAAGGGGTTAATTTACCGGTTAGTTGATATTTACTCTCTAAAAATTGTGTAATTTGCCTGCAATTAAATTCAGGTGTAACGGCATTACTCATTGTAGATCCTATATTTTGTCTTAGGTGTTAACATGCGTATGGTTTGCTATTACTAGCAACACTTTATTTTTATTTACGGTTTTTTACCTATCACTTTTTAGTGACGCACTTAACGGAATTAATGTAAATTGATAACGATAACTTTGTGCGGGTATTGTGTATTGTTCATGCACTAAGCGCCCCCAAGAAGTATCGCCACCTACGCCCATTTGTTTGTGGTCGATGTTCACTGTTACCAAATCTTTAAAGGCGAGTTCTGCGCCGTGTTTCGTTGTTACTGGCACCAACCCTGATGCTGACGCTGAACCATCTTGGCCAGCAATAAAGTCGATATCGGCTTGGGCATATGGCCAAGCACTGGTGCTAAGTGGTTGCTCACCAACAATAAGTAAACCGTTATCTGCACTATCTTTTAATGCCATCCAGCGAACGTCTGTTTTATTGGCATTTTCTTGAGGGCGAGAATAGTGGTGAACCTGCTCTTTAACCATTTTTTGGTAAATTGCAATACGGGCCGAAGTTTTCCTATCGGCATAGCTTTCGTGTGGGCCACGACCAAACCAAGATAAACGTTGAAAATCAGCGGGCATCGTAAGTTGCATACCTAATCGTGGAATATTAGCTAGCTGCTGGTTCGTGCCAATATTTAACTTACTCGTCACTGTGATTTCGCCATTGTTATTGAGCAAGTAATTCACTTTATAGTTGCCGTTAAAAACATCGCTGCGATATTGGCTTGTTACTTCATAGCCAACTTTGTGCTTTTTATAGTGTAAATCTTCAAGTATTAAGGTTTTCCCGGCTTGCTGCCAAATAGATGCCCAACTTTGCATGTTATTACCAAGGTCGTTATCCGTTGGTGCCCGCCAGAAATTAGCATGCAATGGTGCTTTTAATAGCTGTGTTGTGCCAATATTGAATTGCTTAAGCCAGCCACTTTGCTGATCAAAAGTGATGCTAAGTTTGGCATGCGAAAAAACATGGTCACCGTGCTGATTAGTCGAGTAAAGCAGCTGCTCTTTACTTTGATTAGCAACAGGTGCGTTGTGCTGTGTTTGCGCAATAGGCAATTTAAATTGCTCAAAAGCCACTTCATGACCAATGGCTAGCAGCGGTTGATTGGTATTAACCACTGCGCTTACTGTTAAAAAGTATTCTTTTGCATTCAGGGATTGTTGAGCCATTTTGTCAGTAAATGCTAGCTGAATATCTACTTTTTGTTTCGGCGAAACTTCTGGCATTGCCTGAAGCCCATGCGCAACAAGCTTTCCGTCAGCTTCTATAATCCATTTTAGGTTGTAGTGATTTAAGTTTATAAAATCAAACTGATTTTCAATAGTAACTGTACCTTTTGTTAAGTCATTGGCGTGAAAACGTATCGGTTGATAAACCTTCTTTACTTCAAAAGCATGTGGATGAGGCTCTCGATTTGGATTCATTAAGCCATTATTTAAAAAGTTACCGTCGGTAGGTAAGTCTGGGTGAAAGTCTTTTCCGTAGGCCCAATATTTAACGCCATTTTCATTAGTATATTCTAATGATTGATCAACCCAATCCCAGATAAAGCCACCCTGAAGCACGTCATATTTATCAATAGTTTGCCAATAGTCTTTTAGATTACCTACCGAATTCCCCATGGCGTGGGCGTATTCGATCATTATGGCAGGGCGAGTTGGTTTTGATTGAGCATACTTAGTTAAGCGCTCTATTGACGGGTACATAGGAGCAAAAACGTCAGTGTAATCTTCTTCACCCGCAGGTTCGTATTGCACTAAACGGCTATTATCTTGCGACTTTAACCATTGATAGGTTTGACGGAATACTTCACCTTCGCCCGCCTCATTACCCAATGACCAAATAATAATTGATGGGTGGTTTTTATCTCGCTCGAACATGCGCTTAGTTCTATCTAAATGTGCCGGTAGCCAGCTCATTTCGTTACCTAGCTGAGTTTTGCTATTGATGGCTAGCGGATGAGACTCAATATTCGCTTCATCAATCACATATAAACCGTATTTGTCAGTAAGTTCATACCAATACGGGTCGTTGGGGTAGTGGCTAGAACGAACGGCATTGATATTAAATTGTTTCATTAATTGAATATCACGTTCCATACTTGCTTTTGAAACAACATGGCCATGTTGAGGGTCGGTTTCATGGCGGTCAACGCCGCGAATAGTAATTGCTTTACCGTTAATGGTCAGCTGGCTATTTACAACGGCCAAATGTCGAAAACCAACCTCTTGGCGTATTGTCTCAATAACTTGGTTTTTATTATTCTGTAGGCTCACCAGTAAAGTATATAAATTAGGAGTTTCCGCTGACCATAATGCTGGTTTTTTAAGCCTACCTGACAAAGTTACAGTACTGCTTTCTCCAGCTACCATGCTTAGCGTTTTAGTTCCTTGTATAACGGTTTTCATGTTATTGCGTGGATCAAGGAGTTGAAATTCAAGTTGTTGTGTGGCGTCCAACTCGGCATAGTTATCTAGTTTAACTTCAACCGTTAATAGGCCGTTATCGAGTGTGTTGTTTAAGGTAGGTTTTGCGTGAATATCGAAAATATGCTGCTTAGGTGTGGCGTATAGATAAACGTCACGTTCTATGCCTGATATTCTTAGCATGTCTTGGCTTTCTAAGTAACTAGCGTCACTCCAGCGCCTAATTTGCAGTGCTAGCAGGTTATCACCAGAGTTTACGTAGTTAGTTATATCAAACTCAGCAGGTGTTTTTGAGCCTTGGCTAAAGCCAACCTTCTCGCCATTTAGCCAAACATCCAGTGATGACTTCGCAGCACCAACATGTAAGAAAACCTGTTTATCTTGCCAAGAAGCGGGCAATTGGAAAGGCTTTCGGTAAGAACCAATTGGATTGTAATCTGTAGGAGCATCTGGCCAAGTAGTTGTAAAAGGGAAACGTTCGTCTAAATAAATAGGGTAACCAAAGCCTTTAGTTTCCCAGTTGCCAGGAACGGGGATGGTTGTCCAATTGCTATCATCAAAATTTGGTCGTTGAAAATTTTTAGGTTTATTGATGGGTGAACGGTGCCAGTCAAATTTCCATAAGCCATTAAGTAATAAATAATTACTGCTTTCTGCTTTGTTATTAACTAATGCAGCTTGCTCACTTTGAAATGGAAATTGTGTGCTGTGTGGGGGTAGCTTATTAATGGCAAATACTTGGTGGTTTTGCCATGGTTCTCGTTCTGCTGCCGCTAAGTTTGGTGAAACGAATGCTAAACAATGTGCTGCCAAGAGAATAGTTACTACTGATAATTTATGTTGAAAAAACTTCATGTATGTTTATTTTTTTATTAATTTATACAATACTATTTATAATACAATTAATTTTTTTAGAAGCAAGCAATTTAATAATTACAGATATGAATTTTTTATTAAGACAAATAAATGGTTATTTTTGATAACTATTTTTTACTTTGTCGTTAGCTCTTGATGGTAATGCTGCGCTATATAAGGTGTAAATGACAAGTGTCGAAAGAATTCATTAGGTAATTTTTTAATAGTCAATTATCATACAAATCATATTCATCTCATTTTTTAGGCTGTATGGAAACTTCACATCGTAATTTAACCCAACAGTTAGTTCATGAACTTGGCAAAGCTATCATGCAGGAGAAATATCCTGTTGGTAGCAGTTTACCTTCTGAAGCTGACTTATGTAGCCAGTATGGAATTAGCCGCACCGCAACACGGGAAGCGGTTAAAATGCTAACAGCGAAAGGCTTAATCAGCTCTCGTCCGCGTCAAGGTATTAAAGTACAAGCTATCAAGCGTTGGAATTTATTTGATACCGATGTACTTGAGTGGGTACTTCATGGTAAGCCTGATTTGTATATGCTACGGCATTTTTTACAGTTACGCTTAGCACTTGAACCCGAAGCGGCTTATTTGGCGGCACAATATGCTGATCAAGAAGATTTAGTGCAAATTGAAGCTGCGCTGGTAAGAATGAAAGATGCCACTAATGGCTATGATGATACTCATGAAGCCGATATTGCTTTTCACCAAAGTGTGCTTTCCGCTAGTGGCAACCCGTTTTTTTCTCAATTAAAAACCTTTATTGCTACGGCATTAAAAGTCAATATTCGTTTTACGAATCGGATGATCCCTGTCACGTTAGTGGAGTATCAAGCGCATGCCGATATCTTTGAATATATTAAAAATAAACAGCCACAATTAGCCTTTGATGCTGCTTTAGTAACACAAAAAGCGACATTGGCAATTGTAAATAAGCAAATTGAAGAGCTTGAAGCTAGTGCAAATTAACTTGCACTATTAATAGGGTTAATAAATTTATTTTTAAAAGCTACTTTCAGTAGCTTTTTTTCTATCTGATTCTAACTTTTAACTATTCAGGTAATCTCAATAATTTATATTGTAATATAAATATTATTATTTTATATTTGTAGATTGTATACTATTTGTATGAGTTAGGATTGAATTTTGTCACATCAACAAACCAGTGAGTTTGAATTTACTGAGCATCCACACCGTCGCTTTAACCCACTTACCGGAGACTGGGTGTTGGTTTCTCCGCATCGTGCCAAGCGCCCTTGGCAAGGACAAGTTGAAAGTTCACAAAAATTGCAAAAGTTTGCCTATGATGACAGTTGCTTTTTATGTGCTGGCAATGTGCGAGTAAATGGTGAAAAAAATCCTGATTACAGACAAACATTTGTTTTTAAAAATGACTTTGCTGCTTTAACTCCGGACACGCCAAGCTTTAATCAACAAGATGACCTGTTTAGGGCGGTTAGTGAGCAAGGAGAGAGTTGGGTGGTATGTTTTTCACCGAACCATGGTAAAACCCTAGCAGAGCTTGACCACGATGCAATTTTGTCAGTAATTAAAACCTGGCAACAACAAACGGATCTGCTTGGAAAAAAATACCCTTGGGTGCAGGTGTTTGAAAACAAGGGTGAAGTGATGGGTTGTTCAAACCCTCATCCACATGGGCAAATTTGGGCGCAAAAACACTTACCAACACAAGCACAGCGTAAACAAGATAACTTTAATCATTATTTTCAGCGTCACGGTAGGGCTTTACTCAGTGATTATGTTGAGCGTGAACTTGATCTTCAAGAGCGAGTCGTTTGTTACAACGAACATTGGTTAGTGGTTGTTCCTTATTGGGCTGCTTGGCCATTTGAAACCTTATTATTACCGCGGTTTACAGTACAAAAATTAACTGAGCTAAATGATAAACAAGCGATATCACTGGCTGAAATAATAAGCCAGATAACTGTGCGATATGACAATCTTTTTCAGTGTGACTTTCCTTATTCTATGGGCTGGCATTCGGCGCCTTTTGATGACAAAACACATCCTGAATGGACGTTACATGCGCATTTTTTTCCTCCGCTACTACGTTCTGCAGCGATTAAAAAGTTTATGGTTGGTTATGAAATGTTGGCGGAAGCCCAGCGAGATATTACCCCTGAGCAAGCTGCTCATCGGCTGCGTGAATTACCGACTAGACATTACAATCAGCAATAAGTGAACTTGATAAAAATGACTGATAATTCAGAGTATAAAAAAGCTATCAATCAACACGTCGTAGAGACATTGCAGCAACAGTTTCAAAGAAAGTATGGGCAAAAAGCTAGTGTAATTGAGCATGCTCCGGGTCGAGTAAACTTGCTTGGCGACCATACTGACTATAATCAAGGCTTTGTGTTGCCAGCAGCGATTAATTATGGAACTAATGTCGCAATATCTGCTCGCACTGACGATATTATTTCAGTTTATGCTCTCGATATTGATAATAGTCATGTCGAGTTTTCATTAACTGATACCTCACTCGATACTGAACATAGCTGGAGCAACTATGTGCGCGGCACTTTGCTGCAATTGAAGCAGTCGTTTCCGGAAATATGTGGCGCTAACGTTGTGGTGTCAGGTAATGTACCACAAGGGGCTGGTTTAAGTTCATCAGCATCTTTTGAAATAGCGTTATTGAAAGCGTTTACCAAGCTTTACCGTTTGGACTTATCTGGCGTCGATGCGGCACTTATTGGCCAGCGAGCAGAAAATGATTTTGTTGGTTGTAATTGCGGCATTATGGATCAGCTTATTTCTGCAATGGCTATGGCTGATAATGCCATGCTGCTAGATTGCCAAGATTTAACTATGCGCCATGCATTAATTCCTAATGAATTAACGGTATTGGTTATAAACTCTAAGGTAAAAAGAGGCCTTGTTGATAGCGCCTATAATGAGAGGCGGGCGCAATGTGAAGCGGTTGCTCACCATTTTGGTAAAGCCAGTTTACGGGGGGTAAGTCTTGAAGAACTCGATAGTGAACGTAATGCAATCGAATGCATTTTGTATAAGCGAGCCAGACATGTTATCACTGAGAATAGGCGCACAACACAAATGTATACTGCCTTAAATAATAAGAATTTTGAGCAAATCAGTTCATTAATGGCGCAGTCACATTTATCACTTAAAGATGATTTTAATGTCACCGTACCAGAAACCGATTTATTGGTTAGCATAGTCGCTGATGTTATTAAGCATCGCGGTGGTGTTCGCATGACCGGCGGAGGGTTTGGTGGCTGTGTTGTTGCTTTAGTACCGAATAATTTAGTGGCAGAGGTTATTGCGGCGATAGAAAGAAAATATTTTAAACAAACTGGGCTTGTTGCTGAATTTTACCCTTGTATTGCAACGCAAGGGGCGTTTACTTAGTCAGTCTTTATTAAGTGTTGATTAGAGCCGCACCTAAACAGTAACTACAATGTATTTACCAAGGTAAATTAATAACAATAAATAAGTGATACCTCATGGGTAATCACTTTAACAAGAGGTTTAACATGAAATTAGAAATGTTCGATATTGGCGTGTTTATCGTCTATGTTGTCGGTCTGCTGCTAGTAGCGCTTTATATTTCACGTAGTGATAAAAAAGAAGGTGCTGACACTGAAGATTACTTTTTAGCAGGTAAGTCGCTCCCTTGGTGGGCGATTGGTGCATCTCTGATTGCTTCTAACATTTCGGCAGAACAAATTATTGGCATGTCTGGCTCAGGCTTTGTTATGGGAATGGCAATAGCATCATATGAATGGATGGCAGCCATAACCTTGATTTTAGTGGGCAAGTATTTATTACCAATATTTCTAAAAAATGAAATATTTACCATGCCGCAATATTTACAGCAACGCTTTGATCATCGAGTTAAAACCACATTAGCCTTATTTTGGTTACTCGTTTATGTGTTTGTTAATTTAACTGCGGTTTTGTGGTTAGGTGGATTAGCCATAGAGACTGTTGCTGGAGTAGATTGGTGGTACGGCATGATTTTTCTTGCAACTTTCTCTATTGCGTATTCACTGTACGGTGGCCTAAAGGCAGTTGCATATACTGATATTATCCAAGTTGTGCTACTAATTTTGGGTGGTTTATTGCTAAGTTATCTGGCGTTGGATGCCGTTGCGGAAGGGCAGGGCATGCTTGTTGGTTTTAGTAAGTTGACCACAGAGTTGCCTGGTCACTTTGATATGATTCTATCGCCAGATAATTCTCAATACACCAACTTGCCCGGTATTTCGGTGCTTGTTGGCGGTATGTGGGTAATGAATATTTCCTACTGGGGGTTTAATCAATATATTATTCAACGCGCACTGGCAGCAAAGAACATTCAGGAAGCGCAGAAAGGTATTGCCTTTGCCGCCTATTTAAAACTATTAATGCCGATTATTGTTGTACTTCCAGGTATTGCTGCGGTTGTGCTATATCCAAATTTAGCAGCAGCTGATAAAGCGTATCCATCAATGATGGAATTAATGCCCGTTGGTATTAAAGGGTTAGTTTTTGCCGCGTTAGTGGCGGCCATTGTTTCATCACTTGCTTCGATGACTAACAGTATTTCAACCATTTTTACCATGGATATTTATCGCCCGATCAAACCTGATGCAAGTCAGCAGCACTATGTACGTGTTGGTCGTGTTGTCACCTTAATTGCTTTGGTTATTGCCTTGTTTATGGCTGAGCCACTTTTAGGTAAGTTTGACCAAGCATTTCAGTATATTCAAGAGTTTACAGGTGTATTTACACCGGGGATTGTGGTTATTTTCTTGTTAGGTATGTTCTGGAAAAAAGCGACATCAATGGGGGCGCTTGCTGCTGCAATTGGCTCGGCTGCGTTTTCATTCACCTTAAGAACAGTATGGCCTGAATTACCTTTTATGGATCGTATGGGGATTGTCTTTTTATCTTGTGCGGCATTAATGGTGTTAGTGTCTCTTACTGGAAAAGCTGCTAGTAGCGATACCAGTGTTAGTTTGGCCGATGTAAGCTTTGTAACGGAGCGTGGCTTTAATATTGCGGCGCTGGGTGTTGTTGTCATTTTAACTTTTTTATATACCCTTTGGTGGTAGTTTCATAACGCCAAGTTAATCAAAATTATGAATTTAGCCGCAATCTTATCGATTGCGGCTTTTTTTTCTCTGTTTTTAGGTCAAGCAATAGAATTCATTTTAAAATAAAGGTATCTGGACGTCTATACGTTTAGAGCTTGACATATCTAGAAATCCAAGTCACATTATAGGCAGATGATCACTTGTTATCTTTCATGCTGTTTTTCAGCGTTATTTTATACTTAAGAAATATCCGATATTAGGTTAGTGCTATGCCCATTAAAATTCCAAATGAATTACCGGCGTTAACGGTATTAGACAATGAAAATATTTTTGTTATGTCTGAGCGCCGTGCTGCAAATCAAGAAATTCGTCCAATGGAAGTGGCCATACTGAACTTAATGCCAAATAAAATAGAAACTGAAGTGCAAATATTACGGATGTTGGCGAATACGCCACTGCAAATTAATGTTGATTTTGTTCGCATTCATGCCAATGAGTCCAAGAATACTCCGCAGGCGCATTTAGATAATTTCTATCGCTTATTTGATGATATTAAAGATAAACAGTACGACGGCTTAATAATAACGGGGGCTCCGTTAGCGTTACTTGATTATCAGCAAGTTACCTTTTGGGATAAAATTTGTGAAGTTTTTGACTGGGCTGAGAAAAATGTTACTTCTACTATGTTCTCTTGTTGGGCGGCACATGCTGCGCTATACCATCATTACGGTTTGAAACGTCATCTGCGCAAGCAAAAGCTTTCTGGTGTATATCAGCATCATTGTTTAAAACCGAAAGAGCAGCTAACACGTGGCTTTGATGAAAGCTTTAATGTGCCGCATTCACGTTATGGCTATATTGATAAAAGTGACTATCAAACGTTAGATAACTTGGAAATTCTTGCGGAATCAAAAGATGCTGGAGTTTACCTCGTAGCCAGTAAAAATAAGCAACAAGTCTATTTAACTGGTCATCCAGAATATGATGCCTCGACTTTGAGTGAAGAATATTTTCGAGATCTTGACTCAGGTGCTAATGCTATTGTGCCAGATAATTATTTTACCGGTGATAATCCAAGCACCGAAGCTGCAAACACCTGGCGAAGCCATGGCAGTTTACTATTTACTAACTGGTTGAACTATTACGTTTACCAAATTACGCCGTATCAGCTTGATGCTGACCATATTCAAGCAATTCATCCAGGAAAATCTCGTGGCTAAGCAAGCAAACTTTAACACTTCATCTTCAGCCAAGGTGCTGAAATCATCGTCTTATGCTTTATTACAAGCTCAGTTAGATCAGCGTATTCTAATTTTAGATGGTGCTATGGGTACCATGATCCAAGCATATAAGTTTGAAGAACAAGATTATCGTGGTGAGCAATTTGCTGATTGGCATTGTGATGTCAAAGGGAATAATGACATGTTGGTTCTTACTCAACCTAATGTTATTAAAGCTATTCATCGTGAATACCTGGAAGCTGGCGCTGACATTCTTGAAACCAATACCTTCAATGCCACCACTATTGCCATGGCTGACTATGATATGGAAGCTCATAGTGCCGATATTAATTTTAAAGCAGCGCAATTAGCGCGTGAAGTTGCTGATGAATTCAACATGCAGAATCCTGCTAAGCCACGTTTTGTTGCTGGTGTGCTAGGGCCAACTAACCGTACGTGTTCAATCTCACCTGATGTTAATGACCCTGCCTATCGAAATGTTACTTTTGATGAGCTAAAAGATGCCTATATCGAGTCGACCAATGCTTTAATTGATGGTGGCAGCGATATTATTTTAATCGAAACTATTTTCGATACTCTTAACGCGAAAGCGGCTATTTTTGCAGTTGAAACTGTATTTGAAAGTAGAGGTGAACGCTTACCTGTGATGATTTCAGGTACTATTACTGATGCCTCTGGAAGAACGCTTTCAGGGCAAACGACGGAAGCTTTCTATAACTCACTGCGCCACGCTAAGCCAATCTCATTTGGTTTGAACTGTGCGTTAGGGCCAGTAGAGCTTAGGCAATACGTTGAAGAATTAAGTCGTATTTCTGATGTCGCCGTTTCCGCTCATCCTAATGCAGGTTTACCTAATGCTTTTGGTGAATACGATTTTACAGTAGAGGATATGGACAGGCATGTTGCTGAATGGGCAACCTCTGGTTTCTTAAACATTATTGGCGGTTGTTGCGGTACCACACCAGCACATATTAAGGGCATGGCAGATGCGGTTGCTAATATTACACCACGTGAAATTAAGCCAAGAGAGATCGCTTGTCGCTTATCTGGTTTAGAAGCGCTTACCATAAGTGAAGACAGCCTGTTTGTTAACGTTGGTGAAAGGACAAATGTTACTGGCTCTGCAATTTTCAAACGCTTAATCACAGAAGAAAACTACGATCAAGCTATTGCTGTTGCCCTACAGCAAGTGGAAAACGGTGCACAAATTATTGATATCAACATGGATGAAGGCATGTTGGACTCAAAAGCAGCGATGATTCGATTCTTAAACTTAATTGCCGGTGAACCGGATATCGCCAAAGTGCCGATTATGTTGGACTCATCTAAGTGGGATATCCTTGAAGAAGGCTTAAAGTGTATTCAGGGTAAGGGCGTTGTTAACTCGATAAGTTTGAAAGAAGGTGAAGATAACTTTCGTCAGCAAGCAGAGTTATTAAGGCGTTATGGCGCTGCGGTAATCGTGATGGCATTTGATGAAACAGGCCAAGCTGATACTCGAGAACGTAAATTTGAAATTTGTCAGCGTGCGTATCATATTCTCGTCGACGAAATTGGTTATCCCGCGGAAGATATTATTTTTGATCCTAATATTTTTGCTGTCGCTACAGGGATTGACGAGCACAATAATTATGCTCGTGATTTTATTGAAGCGGTTGCTGATATTAAACAGAACTTACCTCATGCGATGATTTCGGGTGGGGTGTCGAATGTTTCATTCTCGTTTCGAGGCAATAACCCGGTGCGTGAAGCCATTCATGCGGTATTTCTATACCATGCAATAAAAAATGGCATGGATATGGGGATTGTTAATGCTGGCCAATTGGCAATTTACTCTGATATTCCAGAAAACTTACGCTTAGCCGTTGAAGATGTCATTCAAAATTCTGATGACGGCGCAACAGAGCGGCTACTTGACGTTGCTGAAGAATATCGCGGGCAGGCGGGCAGTAAAAATAATAAAGCTGATTTAAGCTGGCGGGAATTACCGGTAATCAAGCGTTTAGAGCACTCACTTGTTAAAGGCATCAATGAGTATATTGTTGAAGATACTGAAGCAGCAAGGCTTGAAGCGACTCGACCGTTAGATGTTATTGAAGGACCGTTAATGGACGGTATGAATGTTGTGGGTGATCTGTTCGGTGCTGGGGAAATGTTTTTACCGCAAGTGGTTAAATCAGCGCGGGTAATGAAACAAGCCGTTGCTCATTTAAATCCTTTTATAGAAGCCGAAAAAACTGAAGCTAAATCAAATGGTAAGGTTTTGTTAGCAACGGTAAAAGGGGATGTACACGACATTGGTAAGAATATTGTTGGCGTAGTACTGCAATGTAACAATTATGACATTATCGACTTAGGAGTGATGGTGTCATGTGAAGATATTTTACGTGTTGCGCGTGAAGAAAACGTCGATATTATTGGTTTGTCAGGTTTGATCACACCGTCATTGGATGAAATGGTTCATGTCGCTAAGGAAATGACGCGGCAAGAGTTTGATTTACCGTTGCTTATTGGCGGCGCAACAACATCTAAGGCACACACAGCAGTAAAAATTGAGCCACAATTTCAGCACCCAGTTGTTTATGTGCCTAATGCCTCTCGTTCGGTATCGGTTGTTAGTACTTTATTATCTGAAGAACACAAAAGTGCATTTGTCGAGCGTCAAAAAGCTGAATATGTAAAAGTGCGAGAGCGTCATTATAAAAAAGGTCCTCGTTCAAGCTTAATTTCACTGGCTGAAGCAAGAGCAAATGCTGTGCCGATTAATTTTGATAACTACACCCCTAAAGTGCCGAATAAATTAGGTGTTACCGTTCTAGACGATATTGACTTAAATGTTGTGCGAAATTATATCGATTGGACGCCATTCTTTATGACCTGGCAGTTATCTGGTAAATATCCATTAATTTTGCGACATGAAGTGGTTGGTGAAGAAGCGACTAAGCTATTTAATGATGCCAATGCCATGCTTGATGATGTCATCAATAATAAAAAATTATCGGCGAAAGCTGTCTTTGGTTTATTTCCAGCTAACCGTGAAGAAGATGATTTACAGCTTTATACTGATGAGTCGCGTGCAGAGCCATTAATGAAATTGCATCAATTGCGTCAGCAAAGTAAAAAACCAGCAGGGCAGTACAATCGCTGCTTATCTGATTACGTTGCAGATAAAGAGTCAGGTATAAATGACTATGTTGGTGCGTTTGCTGTCTCGGCAGGTTTTGGTGTTGAAGCGCTGGTGAAAGCTTTTGACGCTGAGCATGATGATTACAATAGTATTTTGATTAAGGCGGTTGCTGACAGATTAGCAGAAGCAAGTGCGGAGTATTTGCATGAAAAAATTCGCAAAGAATATTGGGGCTATGCACCAGATGAGAGCTTAGATAATGATGATTTGATAAGGGAAAAATACCAAGGTATTCGTCCAGCGCCAGGCTATCCTGCTTGTCCTGAACATACTGAAAAAGGTTTATTATGGGAGCTACTCAATGTCGAAGAAAATATTGGTATGGAGCTAACGTCTAGTTTTGCTATGTGGCCAGGTGCTGCGGTCAGTGGTTGGTATTTCGCTCATCCGGACTCGAAATATTTTGCGGTAGCAAAAGTGGCTGAAGACCAAGTTGAAAGTTATGCTATGCGAAAAGAAATGACCATGCCACAAGCCGAACGCTGGTTATCGGCTAACTTAGATTATGAACCTGAATAAGTTTTATGAGTAGTTTTCCCTATTTTATAGCATAACAAGGAGTTGTTAGAGTTTTATTTTATTGTAAATACAATGCTATTTGTATGATAAAACTGTATTTTTGATTAAGTATTCTGTTTATATAATTCACGTATCAGTTTTTAACAGTTTTGATACAAATCATTACAAAGTCATGCTGTTACTCGGATTGGCTCTTTCTATATAATGCGCGAGCTAAAAAGAACTTAGTATATTTATATAAGTTTATCGCAATTTATGATTGAAGGGATGTAAATGCAAACGCAAAATGGAAATAAACCTCGATACTTATTTTTTATCACACTCTCGTATTCTTATAGTGTTTTACGAGCAATTGAATTAGCTATTAAAAAACGAGGTAGTGAAGTTCGGTGGTTTATACCGGAAGGAAGTGAAGCAGAGAAGTTTCTTTCACCAAACGAACATCGATTATTCACAATAGAAGAAGTCAAACAATTTAACGCCGATGCAACATTAGCGCCTGGGAATTTTATTCCTGATTTTTTCCCTGGTTTAAAAGTTCAGGTTTTCCATGGGCTTGATTCAGGAAAAAAGGGCCGAGTTGTTATTCGTGGTTTATTTGACTTGTATTGCACTATAGGGCCGCAAGCGACAGCGGCATTTAATGCTATTGGTGATGGAACTTGTGAAATTGTTGAAACGGGTTGGTCTAAGTTAGACTCACTATTTTCTTTACATGAAGAAACACCACAATTTGAGTCGAAACAACCGGTGATTCTTTATGCACCGACATTTTCTCCGAAACTAAAAAGTACAGAGCAATTATATGCCGAGATTAAACGTTTAACTCAAAAGAGAGATTGGCAATGGTTGGTTAAACTTCATCCAAAGGCAAGTGAGGAAGAAGCTAACAAATACAAAAATTTATCAGGTGATAATCTTAAATTTGTTGAAACAAGAGATATTATTCCGCTGCTTCAAGCTGCCGATGTCATTTTATCTGATACTTCTTCCGTAATAGCAGAATTTGCTTTGCAAAATAAGCCTGTGGTTACGTTCAATAATAGGTACCCTAAAGATTGGATGATGAACTTTAGTGATGCAGAGCTACTTGAATCTAAAATTGAACGTGCTTTAATCAACGATGCCGTAAATTTAGCGAAAATAAAAATATACAGTAATGAAGTCCACCCATACTATGATGGACAATCAAGCGAGCGTGTGCTGGATGCAATTGATAAGTTGCTATTAAAAGGCACCTCTCATTTAAAAGCAAAACCACTGAATTTAATAAGGCGCTTTAAAATGCGTCGAAAATTAAATTATATGCACTGGTCTTAAGTCATATCGAAAAAACTCCATAAAAGTGATTTTTTATGACGCTTGTTTATGTGAAGTTAGTTGATTAATCCCAGCAATTCATGGATAGTTTTAATTGGCGTGATTTTAGCCCCTAAGCCTTCCATCGACTTATGGTAATTGCGAAATGGAATAAATATCTCATCAAAACCGTGTTGTGCCGCCTCTTTAACGCGCGGTACGCCGCTGTCAATTGGCCTAACATCACCATTTAAACTTAACTCACCCATAATACAGGTTTTTCTTGGTACCGTGAATTCGTTAAGACTACTAAGCAACGCGGTTACTAGCGCTAAATCTATACAAGTTTCGGACTCATCAATTTTTAAGCCGCCTACGATATTAAAAAATGTGTCGTGAAAAATTTTGGTTTTAGTGTGTTTACGCAAAATCCCCGTCAACATTTTAATGCGATTCATATTCAAACCAACGCAAACACGTTGTGGAAATTCTGCTTCTGTTTCTGTGGTTAAACACTGTATTTCCAATAATAGGTTTCGGTTACCTTTGCGAATACAAGTAATGGCAGAGCCTGGCGATTGCGTGGTTGAGCCAGATAGAAATATCTCACTGGGATTATCAACACTTAACATACCTCGTTCGCACATTTTGAAAATGCCTACGGTATCAATATCGCCAAAACGATTTTTATTGGCCCGTAAGGTACGTATTTGTCCGTCATTAGTATCGATATGTAAAAGTGCATCAACGATATGAACAAGTGTTTGTGGGCCAGCAATTTCATTGTTTTTATTGACGTGTGCGATAATAAACATAGTGACATTATTTTGCTTACAATACTGGGTAAGTGATTGCGCAGCACTTTTAACTTGTGATGGTGAGCCAGGACTACCGTTAGCGTTCTCGGTAACAACTGCTTGTATTGAGTCGATAACAGCAAATTTAATTTGATTTTTTTCTAGCTCTTCAATAATGGCTTCGACACTGGTTTCCGATAATAAGTACAGTTGTTCGGCGTTATAATCTAATTTTAACCGGTTAACGCGATTTTTAAACTGAGATAATGACTCTTCAGCCGTACAATAAAGTGATGCTTTAGTTTGTGAAATACGGGCAACGAGGTCTGATAGTAATGTTGTTTTCCCTGCGCCGGGATCGCCAGATATAATATTTACCGAGCCTGTAGTAACACCACCACATAACACGCGATCAAGCTCGCCAATCCCTGTTAAATGTTTTTCAGCTTCATGTGATTCAATTTCATTTATTTTTTTTGAGCCGCCACCAATACCACCAGCATAACCCGCAGTCGCTTTTCGGCTACTAGTTACATTGCTGTTTTTAACACTTGAAATCTTCATTTCGGCGAGTGTATTCCATTCCCCACACCGACACTGACCTTGCCAGCGCGGATAATTCATCCCGCAGTCTGTACAAACAAATTCAATTTTTGCTGGTTTTGCCATTTAGTTGTTGTGCCTTGTTAGTGGTTATAATTTTATAGCTTAACTATTAAGCTTACTGTTAATCGGTAGTACGCTTGTCTCGCTTTAGTATATCTGCTTATTTAGTGGCGGCAAAAATATAGCTGCAAATTCCGTCAAAAAAAAGTCATATTTGGTTGGTTAATGACAGTGATGTTTGTTTTTTCAGCATAAAGCGTCACTTGCCATTACTAAAGTATCGAATTACTGCAAGCTATGCTAACTTACATTCCGGCATTATTTTATCGCCAAATCACTATATACAGCGAGTTTAAAGCCGGCGGTGAGTAGAAGTTGTTAGCTATTAATATAGTGCATTTAGATGGGTACGATAATTGCTTTGCTAGTAAAAGAAATACAAATTAGTTTGTCAGTAACGAATCAGTTATTTATTTTTGGAAGCATCAACTTAACAAGTAACCGTTTTATTAAGATGTATAAGTTGATTAATAACTTAATAATATTGCCGGCAAGCAAAAGTAAGCGCATCATTTTCTGTCATTTTAAATATAATAAAGCGTAAATGAATAAAGATTTTTCCAAATACCAAAAAATAATTGATGATTTTAGTGGCCAAGTTTTAAATGCTGACTTTGAAGCCGCCTTCTCTTCTGCTGCTAAAAATGTTCCAAAAACTGAACGTTTCCTATTAAAAATGGAATTAAAACGCCTTGCTGCGCCGTGCACACGGTTAATTGATTTACGAGGCCATGTCGATGGTGAATGTAAACCATTTGAGCATGAAGGGCGAACACATTTTCTTGACGATATAGCTGTGCGGGTTTTTACTGATGCATTTATGCGCTATAGCGGTTACACCTTTGGTGTTTATGAAGCAACTATGAGCACAGAGAATAACTTTCGAGTTATTTATCAAAAAGAAAAAAGTAATGTAAATGTTAGCAAGAAAGTAGAGCCCGCTAAGGTATTTGAGAAGTCTCAGTATCCGGCAAAATTTTATAACTTTGGCCCGTATCATAACCGAAGTGAAGAGCGTATGAATTTTGCCATTCCAATACAGGTGTCTTTCGACAAAAACACGTCGATTGAATGCACAAGTTCTGATATTAGTGTCAATGGTTGTAAATTTCGTATCAATAGTATTCAGCGTCTAAAGGTTGGTCAGCACGTTACTTTGCGCTTTACTGGGCTTGAAGATGAATTTCAATTTGGTAAAGACAGTGGTTTTGTTTATGAGATCAAAAATTTATCTGTTGCTGATAAGTTGCAGTTAGTTGGTGTTAAGCGAGTTTCAGAACCTAACTTACGTAGAGATGGCTTTACAGAATTTTTAAAAGGCTTTATCCAAGGTAATAAACGTCGTTATAAGATTAATTTAGATAATACCATTGCTGCATTGCAGGCTAGGAGCATCGAGCAGTATGTAATGCCTAAATCTAACGAGTTACCAATCTTTATTGAAGAACAAGAACAGAAACTAACGCCTAAATACGCCTTGAGTTGCTCTAATAATCAGCATATTTATCAATACTGGCAAGATGAAAAGCGCTATTCAACCTTATATTGTTTGGTTTCTGCAGAGCGAATTGCTCGGTTAAAAAAGTTGGCGGTTTCGGGCAAACAGCTTTTGGTATTTAGCTTTGTGCATAAAAGTCAGGGGAAAACTTATTTTTATACAGCTGATGAACTTCAGCTGGCAGATGATGAAACATTTAGAAGCCAGTTTCTAGGTTTTGCCGCGACGAAATCTCATTTTGCAATAACGCAATTATCTATGATTGATGTTTTTCAGACCAGAGTTGAGTCACCATTAACTTTATCTGAGACATTAACGAAGAAAAATGAATATTTAAATGCGCCAGCTCCTGCTGAAATTGTCGCTAAAATAGCAAATTTACCAATGATAATTGTTGCGCGTGATATCAGTCAGGAAGAAGCGACAAAGGTATATCAAACTTTATCTTATGAAGGGATTAATACCAGTAAATTAAAAAAGTTTGGCCACAAACGTTTAAGTAAAAAATATAGTGTAGACGAAGTGGGTATTAACTATCGTAATCAGCGACAAGAGTTACGTTTTAAATACCAAACACCAACCCAGGTTGAAATTGAAAATGTTAAGTGGCAGGGTATGTCACAGGATTTTTCAACCTCAGGTTTGAAAGTTGAACTTGATAAAGCAACAATGCTAGAAAAAGGCGATATTGTTAGCATTAGCTTCCCGGCGTTGCAAAAAATTACCTCAGCTTTTCAATTAAAAGCGCTTCCTTATGAAGTGATACGGGTTGATCAGACAAAAACTATTGTTAATCTTCGAGTGTATGTAGAAAAGCACCAACATATAGGACGTAAATTTTTTAAAGCTCTCATCGATAAGAATCGTGATAAATTGACACCAGATGAGTATGCGATGTCGACACCAGGTTTGGCAAAAGCGTTACGCAATATTTACAGTTCAAGTTCGAATATTCCATCTATGATGATTCAAACTAGCGGTAGTCGCTATAAAGTTGAAGCGATAGCCAGTGGTGAAAGTGAAGGAAAGCTTATTTCAGCGATGCGCAAGCTCAGTGACAGAAAAGCTTATATCAACTTGTATCCATTATTCGGACAAGCGGATATGTTGACCAGCTTTACTGCCAGCTTAAAGAAAATGCAACAGCTTGATAATGCCAAAACTGAGCTGCTATATATTGCTATTAACCCGCGCGCTAATTTAATTGAGGAGGCTGTTACGACGAAACTGGCGTCCGATTTAGGCTCTCAAAAGCTTAAGCATATGTTTATTCATCAAGCATTGAAGAAAGGTGAGTTTTACTGTGTGATGGTGAAGTTGTCGCGTACTGCTGAGCCAGATATGGGGCATTTAAACCCTGAGTTAAGCTATATCGGTTCATATGCGATTCATCGTGGTAAGCAAATTGAGCAAGAAATCTGGAGTGTTGCGGGTGTTGCGCAAATTTTTGATGTCTCTCAAGAAGAGCTTTTCCGCTATCAGTTAACACGTAAAGATAAAGCGAGTTAGTAAATATTAACTATCAGTATTAGCCATCAGTATTAGCCTTAAGCCAATACTGATGGTAAGCATACTATTAAGCCAACCAATGCAACATGCAGTCTAACCCTGAGTGGGTAATACAAGAATCAGCTTGCGCCAAGACTAAAGGTTTTGCGTGAAACGCTATTCCTAAGTGTGCTGCCGCCATCATTACCAGATCATTGGCACCATCACCCATAGCGACTGTTTGTGTACTAGCAATATTATATTCGCTTTGTAATTGAGTTAAGCATTCTGCTTTGGCTTGGGCATCAATTACTGCCCCTAATACCTTGCCAGTTAAAGTATTGTTTTCAATTTCTAAAACGTTGGCAAAAGCAGCGTCAAGCTGCAATAGTTCGGCTAAGTGATCCGCAAAATAGGTAAAACCTCCGGAAGCAATTGCCACTCGCCACTGGTGTTCTTTTAGGGCTGATACTAAGCTTTCTAAACCTGTCATTAATGGCAGATTTTTTGCAACATCAGCGAGAATTTTTTCCGGGGCATTGGCAAGTTTTCCAACCCGTTGATGTAAACTTTCGCTAAAGTCTAATTGTCCTTGCATGGCCAATTCGGTTACCGCAGCAACCTCTTCGCCAACACCTGCGAGCGCTGCTATTTCGTCAATACATTCAATTTCAATGGTGGTTGAATCCATATCCATCACAAGCAATCCTGGTTGGTTTAGCTTTGGCGCATTTTCTAATAATGCAACTTCTATTTGTTGTTTAGTTGCATAGCTAACTAAGCGCTCTCGGGCCCTTTTTAGGTTATTAACTGGTACAAAGAATCGGTAGCTGGTTAGGTTATTACGTTCATTTATGGCATTGAGTTGTAACTCGCTAATGTCACACTCGCTTAGTAATGCTGCAAAAGCAGCCATATTGATATCACTAAACACTACGAGTTCTATATTTGCCATCGCAAGGCTTGTTTGTTCGTTTGGCGTGTCGTTTGCTTTTAGCTGAAAGCTGCTTTGCTGAGCGTTATATTGTATTGAAAGGCCAGTGATTTTAGGGTCAATAGCCGACCATTGTGCTAAATTTTTATCTTTGATATCACTTAAAAGTATTGGGGCGTTCAGGTTTGTCACGGCTTTGCCTTAGTAAAATTAGCGTAAGTTCAAGTTAAACATGCGATAAAACGTTTTCATCAGTACAAATACAACACAAATAGTTCTATAGTGTAACAATAAGCTCTGTTATAGAAATATTGGAAAAATAGCGTTTTATGAAGCAAATAGAACAGCCTTTATACCCTAAATTATCATCGATTTATAATAAAATATTGCAATTAGCTATAGCTATTTTTTTAATTATTATGGTGATGAATTTCTGGGTTAGCAGTCGTGATGAACAGCAGGCGCAAATTCAGCATCATGCCGATGTTGTTGGTAAAATGTATTTAGCGCAAGCTGCGGCGTCGTCTTTTGTTTATTTGTCAAAATCACAAGATGATTTACAGCATTTTGTTGATACGCTAGCACAGCAGCCCTTAGTTAAGAGTGTGCATATTTATGGTAAAACTGGCCAAGTGATGGCGGCATCAACAGAAAATGAATCCATGAATGATCTATTTGGTTTATCTGCGATGAAAGTTAATCAAAGCCGAGATATTACTCCATTCGTTGATGAGCTCAGAGTGGGAGAGCTAGAAGGCTACATTCGTTTATCATTATATCGTGCTTTACTTGTTGATGAGCTATCAGCTAACGGATACTCACAATACGATATTATGCGTATTTTAATGATTGTGACCGGCGTTATCGGCTTTTTGTTAACCCGTGGCTTAAATCGTTTTAGTCGCCAAGGATTTCGTTTACCTAAACCTACGAAATAAGTATTAATATAATGCCTTAAGAAGATATTTTAGGCAGTATAGTTTGAATATTGGCTGCTAGTGCAGAGGCTATGTCAGCATCCGATTCACTGCGTATAGTCGTTAAACAGTGGAAAACGTCAATTAAACGAAGTGGTGAATTATCTTGTCCTTGAAAGCCATTTAGTGGCATTGCTGGTGCGTCTGTTTCTAATACCAAACTATCCAGTGGCAGCCGCTTAACTGCTTTAATGGTTTTTTCGGCGCGAGGATAGGTAATTGTGCCGCCAATACCTAACTTAAAACCTAAATCGATGTATTGGCAGGCTTGCTGATAACTGCCTGAAAACGCATGAATAACCCCTGCATTTGATAATTTATGCTTTTTTAGCAGCGGCAGAATGTGTTGATGTGATCTTCTATGGTGAACAATAATAGCTAAATTAAACTTTTTGGCCAGCAGTAGCTGATTATCAAAAACGTCGATTTGTTGTTGCAGGTTATTGTGTTCTTTGGCTATTACGCCATCAATGCCGGCTTCACCTATTGCGGTTATTAGTGGCAAATGCTTCGCAACTAACGACTCTAATTCGGTTAGGCTGTTTGTTGAAAGTTCATGTAAATACCATGGGTGAATGCCTAGACATGGATGTAAACGTAATGATTCTGAACTATATTGTTTAACAAAATTGAGTACTTTACGCCAATTACTCGGACCTATGGTTGGAATAACTATATTGTCAATATTAGCTTGCTGGCAGCGCTGCAATAACGTTGGAATATCGTGTTGAAAAGCGTCGAAATCAAGATGACAATGACTATCGGTAAAACTCAAAGTGTGTGTCATCTTAATTCCTTATTAGCGGTTACCTTATCAGTGCAAAACCCTGTTAAATAAGCTTAGCAGCTCTTTGGGTTAGAGCATCTAACACACCAGCAAGTTTATAGTGTGCGATAAACTCAGGATCTGGCGTTTGTTTATGAATAAGAATATTTGCTAAGTAAACGGCTTGCGCAATACCAAAGTTCTTTTGCTTTAATTTATCAGCTCTGTGGTGGAGTATAGTGGCTTCAATTATCTGATAAGAAAAGCCCCAAGTATGCAATAAGTAGCCACCAACGTGACAATGGTCAATAGCAAAAATTTTATTTTCTAGTGCCATATTGTTGCCATCTTTAATACGATGTTTAAAGAACAATGCCGTAGATTTTTCATTAACTTCAAACAGTACGACTTTTCCTAAATCATGTAAAAGCCCGGCGATCATAGCATCCTGTTTTAGCTCTGCTTTAACCATAGAGGCTGCTAGCTTCGCAGTGGCTAGACTGTGTAATTGTTCATCTAGAATTGAAAAGTCTTTGATTTTAGGATTGTAGGAAAATAGTTCAGCGGTCATAACAATGCAGCAAAGTGTATCTAAGCCCATTTTTGTTATCGCATCGCTAATGCTCATCATTGGCTTGCCCGTCGTCGCAAAAGTATTATTAGAAAATTGCAGTACTTTTGCGGTTAAAGCGGGGTCTTGTTGTATTATTTGGGCTATTTTACTTGAGTCAGTATTTGCCTCTTTTAATACCGCGTTTAGCTGCATATAAACTTTAGGTGGACTAGGCAAGGTTTTAATATTTGCGACGGTTTTAACGATAATATCTTTGGTGATTGCTTGGTTATTACCAGCCAGTTTGCTTATGGTATTAATAATAACTTTACTTTCAATGGGTAAGGCAAAGCAATAATGGGCAATGCCTTGCGAAGCTTTATCGTCAGCATCAATTAATATACGAACAATTTTTGGAAACTTTTTCGCCACCATTTCCAATACCGAGCGACCATCACTATCGTCAATTTGTGCAGCACAAACCACAATATTAAATTGATGCTGTGATAATGCCGACACCGCTGCATGTAAACCCGTAACGTGGGCGAATTTTGCTCGAGACTTAAGGAGTTCCTGCTTAAGGTCGAGCAATTGATTCTCTATATTATCAATTAGTAAAATTTTCATTTACAACACATGGTTCCTGAGTGTTTGTTTTTGATTACATACGTTCCATAACGTCAATGCCTAAAATATCTAAGCCTTGCTTTAAAGTATTTGCGATGACCTGACAAAGTGCTAAACGAGATTGCTTGACATTGTCGCTAATATCGTCTTTTAAAATTGGGCAGGCTTCATAAAAACTCATATACAAACTAGCTAACTCATATAAATAGTTACATAACAGGTTTGGTGTGCACTCGCTGATAACAGCGTCTAGCACGTTCTCTAGTTGTAATAGCTTTAATGCTAAGGCTTTTTCTTGCGGTTCAATAATGGTAATAGCTTGCTCAGCGTCAGCCTTGTTATAATTTGCTTTGCTAAAAATACTTTGAATACGAGAGTAGGCATATTGTAGGTAAGGCGCTGTAGCACCTTCAAAACTAAGCATGGTTTTCCAGTTGAAAATGTAGTCACTGGTGCGGTTCTTTGATAAATCAGCGAATTTAACTGCGCCAATACCAACTTTCACCGCTATTTCATTAAGTTTTTCTTCTGAATAATCAGGATTTTTCTCTGCAATAACACCTTTAGCACGAGCAACAGCTTCGTCAAGTAATTCAGCAAGCTTGATAGTGCCGCCAGTACGCGTTTTAAATGGCTTACCATCGTCACCCATCATCATGCCAAAGGGACAATGATCATAACCAACATGCTCTGGTAAGAAGCCTGCTTTTCGAGCCACAATTTCTACTTGTTTAAAGTGTAATGCCTGGCGAGCATCGGTAAAAATAATAATACGGTCAGCATTAAGTTCGCCACTACGGTAACGACAAGCTGATAAATCAGTGGTTGCATATAAGTAACCACCACCTGACTTTTGCACGATGAACACTGATGGATCGCCATCTTTATTGGCCATCTCATTAATGAAAACGACTTTTGCCCCTTGATCTTCTGCAGCAATGTCTTTTGCCATAAGCTCGTCAATAACATTTGATAAGTCATCGTTATAAGCGCTTTCACCCATAATGTCATTGCGAGTTAAAGTAACATTGAGTTTTTGGTAAATGTCTTCACTGTGGGCAATTGAAATATCAATAAACTGCTGCCAAAGCGTAGCACAACTCTTTTCGCCACTTTGTAATTTAACTACGTAGTCACGGGCACGGTCTGCAAAACCTTCTTCGTCGTCAAAGCGAACTTTGGCTTCACGGTAAAAGTTTTCTAAATCAGCAAGTGCGGTTTCAGCTACTTCGTTTGCCGCCAATTTGTCGCTTAGATGCGCCAATAACATACCAAATTGTGTGCCCCAATCGCCCATGTGGTTCTGGCGGATAACATGCTCACCACGAAACTCTAATGCACGAACAACCGCGTCACCAATAATGGTTGAACGTAAGTGGCCAACATGCATTTCTTTGGCTAGGTTTGGTGCTGAGTAGTCAACCACAACATTTTGTGGCTTTTCTGATTGGCAAATACCTAGTTTTTTATCATTAGCTACTTGGTTTAATTGCGTTGCTAACCAATTTTTATCTAAATGAATATTAATAAAACCAGGGCCAGCCAACTCTACTTTTTCGGCAATACCTGATAAATCAAGAGCATCAACAACTTTTGTCGCTAACTCTCTTGGATTTGTTTTTAGTTTTTTAGCTGCACCCATAACACCGTTTGCTTGATAGTCACCAAAGTTTGCTCGGTTTGATAGACTGATCGCTGGGTTTGTTCCTTCCGGTAAACCTGCTGCTGTCATAGCTGCACTAACTTTCTCACTTAGGATGTTACTAATATTCATGTAAATAAACTCTTTATTGGATTGCAAACTCAACACTGCTTTGGTTAGTGTTGAGTCGGTAAGCGTACGTTAAAATATTACGCTTATAAATAAGTTACGCGATAGATTTTCGCTTGTCACCTTTGACTAAAACTAATGTTCACGTGTTTTATGGAACACTATATCAGGGTGGCGTTCTTGCGCTAGGCTCAGGTTGACCATAGTTGGTGCTATGTAAGTTAAATTATCACCACCATCTAATGCCAAATTATCGTAAGCTTTCTTTTGGAATTGCTCTAATGTCCTTTCATCATCACAAGTACACCAGCGCGCCGTAGCAACACTAATTGGCTCGTATATAGCATCAACATTGTATTCAGTTTTTAAGCGCTGAACTACAACTTCAAATTGCAGTACACCAACTGCTCCTACGATCATATCGTTAGAGTTAAACGGTCTAAATACTTGTACAGCACCTTCTTCAGAAAGCTGAATAAGACCTTTTTGAAGCTGTTTAGCTTTAAGTGGATCTCGAAGGCGAATACGACGGAACATTTCAGGTGCGAAATTAGGTATACCACTGAACTTCATATTTTCACCAGCGGTAAAAGTATCACCTATTTGAATACTACCGTGGTTATGTAAGCCGATAATATCACCAGCATAAGCTTGTTCAACATTGGAACGGTCACCGGCCATAAAAGTGACTGCGTCAGCGATTTTAACGTCTTTACCGATACGCACTTGCTTCATTTTCATACCTTTCTCATATTTGCCTGAACAAATACGCATAAAGGCGATACGGTCACGGTGCTTCGGATCCATATTGGCCTGTATTTTAAATACAAAGCCAGAGAACTTTTCTTCTTCAGCGTTTACTGTGCGAGTATCAGTTAAACGAGGTAAGGGCTTCGGCGCCCACTTTGTTAAGCCGTCAAGCATATGGTCAACACCAAAGTTGCCCAATGCAGTACCAAAAAATACCGGCGTTAATTCACCATTTAAAAATTCTTCATGATTAAACTCATGTGAAGCACCGACAACAAGTTCTAATTCTTCGCGCAAGTCTTCAGCATAGTTACCAATTTCGGCATCTAATTCTGGATTGTCTAGGCCTTTAATTATACGCTTTTCTTGAATGGTGTGACCTTGACCTGATTGATATAAATACACTTCGTCCGTTAAAATGTTATAAACACCTTTGAACTCCTTACCCATGCCTATTGGCCAAGTAATCGGTGCACATTTAATTTTTAGTACTTCCTCAACCTCGTCCATAACTTCCATTGGATCACGAACGTCACGGTCCATTTTATTCATGAAAGTAATAATTGGCGTATCGCGTAAACGAGTAACTTCCATTAATTTTATGGTACGTGCTTCAACACCTTTTGCTACGTCAATTACCATCAAACATGAATCAACGGCAGTCAGTGTACGGTAAGTATCTTCTGAGAAGTCTTCGTGACCTGGAGTATCAAGTAAGTTGACTAAGCAATCAGCGTACGGGAACTGCATTACCGAGGTGGTGATTGAAATACCACGGTCTTTTTCCATTTCCATCCAGTCAGATTTTGCATGTTGGCCTGATTTTTTGCCTTTTACCGTACCTGCTTTTTGTAAAGCTTGACCGAAAAGCAATACCTTTTCAGTGATCGTCGTTTTACCCGCATCAGGGTGACTAATAATTGCGAAGGTGCGACGTAAATCGACTTCCTGCTGTTGTACAGACATGCAAATTACCTGTTATTAAGTGGATGAAATAAATTTAGCGTAAATTTTAAAGCGCAACATTATAGCTAAAACCAAGGAGAAGGGCAGTAACTATATGCCGAGAAATCGGTATTATTTTTGATTTATTTTCTCTATCTGAGAAATTAACCGCAAAAAACTTGACTTTACTGATTACGCTTGTAATCCTTATGTAGTTGATTACAGCTGTAATCAAAATAAATTATACCTGATTAATGTGTGGAGCTAGGTCAATGGAACAGCAAATGGCTGATATCAGTAAAGCTGAATTTGAAGTACTAGAGGTGTTGTGGCAACAGTACCCTGCCGCGGCGAGCGATATAGTTGAGCGACTTAATAAGAAAAAAACTTGGCATGAGAAAACCGTAAAAACCTTGCTAAATCGGCTGGTAAAAAAACAAGCGGTTGGTTTTATTAAAGAGCAGCGTCGTTATTTATATTCCCCTTTATTTGAGCGAGAACACTACACGCAAGCAGCAAGCAAAAGCTTAGTTGAACGATTGTTTAGTGGTCAATTGTCGCCACTGGTTGCAGGGTTTGCAAAAAATAAGAAGTTAGAGCGAGATGATGTAGAGGCGCTAAAGTCACTTATTGATCAATGGGAAAGTGAGCATGATTGAATCATTACTTAATGTTTTAATTAATACAATAATACCTCTTACATTGGTGTTGAGTTTAGTTCTCTTATTGCGGCCGTTATTGTTAAAGTTTTTCGGTGCCAACAGCACTTATTTTACTTGGTTTATCGTGCCATTGGCATTGATAGGTTATCACTTAGCACCTTTGTTGTTTAACTCGGAGCATCAATTCGTCGCAAATAATAATATCGAGCGTGTATTAGTTACCTCTAAACAAGCATTATCGCAAATTAATGACTTCGATTGGCTCGCTATTATTAGTGCTTTTGTTTCATGCTTTTTGCTGATTATTGCAATCATTGAGCATTGGCAATTTAAGCGCGCCTTATTACCCGCAGCACATAATATCTCTACTCGTATAGAGCAAAATTTACAGTCAACAATTGCTAAACGCCGTTTAACGCTTTTCGTCAGCGATAGCATTGAAAGCCCGATGATCATAGGTTTATTGACACCTAAATTAGTACTGCCGAGTCGTTTTCTAGAAATATATAATCAAGAACAACAGCAACTTATTGTTGCTCACGAAATCTGTCATTTTGATCGCAATGACATTTATTGGAATCTTCTGGCATTTCTTTTAATTGCCTTGTTTTGGTTCCACCCGTTGGCATGGCTAGCCTATATCAGATTTCGCCGTGACCAAGAATTGTCCTGTGATCAAACTACGCTGGCGCGCAAGCCGTTAGATAGCAGGATTAACTATAGTCGAGCATTGCTAATTACCGCACAACAAAAGCAAAGATTCGCTTTTGCTCACTTATCGTTTAATGAATATGGAGATAAAACCGTGATGTTAGAAAGAATAACGCAAATTAGAAACTTTAAGGTAATGGGGAAGCCTGCATTAACAATTTATGGCGCTATATTGACTGCCTTGATGACCAGTATAAGTTATGCCGGTCATGTTGGGTTGCAAGGGCAAACTGGCGACCAAGTAGGGCAAAAACAAGCCGTTAATGATGTTTATCCAATTGTTCGCATTGAGCCTAAATACCCAATTCAAGCAGCGCGAGACGGCGTTGAAGGTGCGGTGTTACTTAAATTTGATGTTGATGGTGAAGGTGCAACTAGAAACATTCGTGTTGTTGCCGCACAACCTGAAAAGGTTTTTGATGATGTGGCTATAACGGCTCTGTCAAAATGGAAATATGGTTCAAAAACGCATGCCACCAAAGAAGGCTTAGTTGTTCAACTTGATTTTCGTATGGACAAAAACTCCAATGACCCTATTCACCTTGTTGAGAGGATTGAAGTTTCTAAATAAAAAATAGGGTAAGATCTTAAAAAAAGACCACTTAGTTGGTCTTTTTTTCGTTTTAGGCTAAATAAATATAAACGACAATTTATGATAAAAAAATTAAACAAAAGTTATTAAAAAACAACGGATAGTCTATGCTTTAATTTAATTGATTTTTGTATTTTGAATGTTAACCTTAAAATTTATAAGGTTTTATTAGTGTAGTGCTCGAATTGTTTGATTTATATCAAACTCTTTACTTAGCTGTTGTTGTATTGTCGGCGCATGATATTTCGGTAATGACAGTTTTATGAGGAATAATGTTGTTGCATCTATTTGTTGTATTGGGTTTTTATGGTTGATTTAACACGTCGTAACTTCTTGCGAGCAAAAAAAGTTTCTACGCCGGCGGCGGTTAGATTGCCTTGGACAGCTGATGAAACTTTGTTTACACGAGGTTGTACCCAATGTGGCGAGTGTTTAAGCGCGTGTGAAGAAAATATTATTGTCAAAGGTGACGGTGGCTTTCCAGAAATAAATTTCGATAAAGGGGAGTGCACATTTTGCCAACAATGCGTTATTGCCTGTGATGAGCCGTTATTTAACACTTTTGATAGTAAACCTTGGCAACTTAATATTGAAATTAGCTCTGATTGTTTGGCAACTAAGCAAGTTCATTGTCAAATTTGCCAAGATAGCTGTGAGCCCGAAGCGATTGTTTTTAAATACCTTCAGGGGTCAGTACCTCAACCCAATATTGTATTAAGTGATTGTAGTAGCTGTGGGGCCTGTGTGTCAGTTTGTCCTGAATCAGCAATTAAGTTATCAACATCCTTGTTAGGAGCAGAACATGAGTGAATTAGAGCAATTAATATGGAATGTATTGGGGTACTCCTCAATGCCATTTATTTTTTTGTTTGGCTTCATCGCTACCGCGATTGTAGCCGTTTTCATTTTAAAAATATTTGGTGCTAAGCCAATCAAATAAGTTAGTTTGAATTTCGTTGAGTTAAACGAGTAAGCGAACGTAATAAGAGGGCAATAAATGTGATCAACCTTTTAGAAGAAAGCCCCGTAAATATAGCTGGAGTTATGTTTATGGCTCACCCAAAAAATGCAGAAAAAGTGGCGGAAAACTTGGCTGAGTTTCCCGGCGCAGAAGTACATGCCAAAGGAGAAAATGGCAGTTTGGTGGTTACGGTCGAAGGACTCGAAGGCGAAGAAAATCAAGCAAAACGTATTATTGAAACAATTACCGATATGGGCAATGTTAGCGGTGTTATTTCATCATCATTAATATTTCATCACAATGACGCTGGCTTACCTCAGCATCAGGGGAAAAAACTATGACTTTAACAAGACGTGACTTTATTAAAGCAAACGCGGTTGCGGCTACCGCTGTTGCAGCAGGGGTGGCGGTTCCAAGCGCAGCTTCGAATTTGATCACTAAATCATCAGAAAGCACCATTAAATGGGATAAGGCTCCTTGTCGTTTTTGTGGTACTGGTTGTAGCGTATTAGTCGGCACACAGCATGGTAAAGTTGTAGCAACACAAGGTGACCCTGAAGCAGAAGTGAACAAAGGCTTAAACTGTATTAAAGGTTATTTCTTATCAAAAATTATGTACGGTAAGGATCGCTTAACTCAACCATTATTACGAATGACTGATGGTAAATTCGATAAAGAAGGCGAGTTTGCACCGGTAAGTTGGGACAAAGCATTCGACGTAATGGCTGATAAATTTAAAGCTGCAATTAAGAAAAAAGGCCCAACGTCGGTAGGTATGTTTGGCTCTGGTCAATGGACAGTTTGGGAAGGTTACGCTGCGTCTAAATTGATGAAAGCCGGCTTTTTAAGTAACAATATTGACCCGAATGCTCGTCACTGTATGGCATCTGCTGTTGGTGGTTTTATGCGTACCTTTGGTATCGACGAGCCTATGGGGTGTTATGATGATTTAGAACACGCAGATGCATTTGTGCTTTGGGGTTCTAACATGGCAGAAATGCACCCTATTTTATGGTCACGATTAACTGATCGTCGTTTAAGTGCCCCGCATGTTAAAGTTAATGTGTTATCAACCTACAAGCATCGTAGCTTTGAGCTTGCTGATAACGGCATGATTTTCACGCCACAAACGGATTTAGCTATTTTAAACTTCATTGCTAACTACATTATTCAAAATAATGCAGTGAATGAAGACTTCATGAAAAAGCACGTTAATGTTCGCGAAGGTGTAACTGATATCGGTTACGGTTTGCGTCCAACGCATCCGTTGGAACAAGCTGCTAAAAACCCAGGCAAGGGTGGTTCGAAGCCAATGAGCTTTGAAGACTATGCTAAGTTTGTTAGTACTTATACAGTTGAGTATGCATCAAAACTTTCCGGTGTTCCTGAAGCAAACCTAATTGAAATGGCTAAGTTATACGCTGATCCAAAAGTGAAAGTAACATCTTTCTGGACGATGGGTTTCAACCAACATACCCGTGGTGTATGGGCTAATAACCTAATGTACAACGTGCATTTATTAACCGGTAAAATTTCTGAGCCGGGTAATAGCCCATTCTCATTAACGGGTCAACCATCAGCTTGTGGTACCGCGCGTGAAGTAGGTACATTCTCACACCGTTTACCGGCTGATTTAGTCGTTAAAAACCCGAAACACAGAGCAACAGCTGAAAAAATTTGGAAATTACCTGAAGGGACTATTCCACCAAAACCAGGTTATCACGCAGTATTACAAAACCGCATGTTAAAAGACGGCAAACTCAATGCTTATTGGGTTATGTGCAATAACAACATGCAAGCGGCTGCAAATATTAATGAAGAGGCTATTCCAGGTTATCGTAATCCTGAGAACTTTATTGTCGTTTCTGACCCCTATCCAACAGTTACTGCACAAGCGGCAGATTTAATTCTTCCAACCGCAATGTGGGTCGAAAAAGAAGGAGCATACGGTAACGCTGAACGTCGTACACAATTCTGGCATCAACAAGTGAATGCACCAGGCGAAGCACGTTCAGATTTATGGCAGTTAGTTGAATTCTCAAAACGCTTTAAAGTAGAAGAAGTATGGCCAGAAGAACTGATTGCTAAGCAACCAGATCTGCGCGGTAAAACACTGTTTGATGTTTTGTATGCTAATGGCAATGTCAACAAGTTCCCAATGTCGGAATCAAAAGGTGATACTAACTTTGAAGGCGATCATTTTGGTTTCTATATCCAAAAAGGTTTATTCGAAGAGTACGCTGAGTTTGGTCGTGGTCATGGTCATGATTTAGCTGACTTCGACCGTTACCATCAAGAGCGTGGTTTACGTTGGCCTGTGGTTGACGGTAAAGAAACTAAATGGCGCTTTAGAGAAGGTCATGATCCGTATGTTGCTAAAGGTAGCGAAGTACAGTTTTATGGTAAGAAAGACAATAAAGCGATTATTTTCGCATTGCCTTATGAGCCAGCAGCAGAGTCGCCAGATGAAGAGTACAACTTATGGTTAAGTACAGGTCGAGTATTAGAGCATTGGCATTCAGGCTCTATGACTGCTCGAGTACCTGAACTTCATAAGGCATTTCCAGATGCTGTAATATTTATGCACCCAGATGATGCACGTTCACGTGGCTTACGTCGTGGTGACAAAGTATTAATGGCCTCTCGTCGAGGTGAAGTGGAATCACGCGTTGAAACTCGCGGCCGTAACCGTCCACCAAAAGGCTTAGTATTTATGCCTTGGTTTGACGCTAAACAGCTAGTGAATAAATTAACGCTAGATGCAACTGATCCATTGTCAAAAGAAACCGACTACAAAAAATGTGCGGTTAAAGTGACTAAAGCCTAATCTTGACGAATTTACGCATCGGTGATGGATATTATCGATGCGGTGGAGAGAAAAAATGAAATTATTATCTTTACTAGTTGTTGTGGCTACTCTTTCTATTAACCCAATAGCGAAAGCCGAAGAAGCAGCTGTTACTAATGTAAACCCTGGTGGATTAACGACAATTCGTGGCGCAGCCCCTCTTGAAGAAACACGCGAAGCAGAAAGATTAAAGCGTGTTATTAAAGACAAAAATCCGATTGCTCGTAACTATGTTCACCAACCACCTGTTGTTCCACACCAAACTCGTGGATACCGTGTCGATTTGAATAGTAATAAATGTTTAACTTGTCACAGCTGGAAACATGCTGCTGAAACTGGCGCAACAAAAATTAGTTTAACGCACTTTGAAACTCGCGATGGTAAAACCTTGTCGGATGTTTCACCGCGTCGCTATTTTTGTTCACAATGTCACGTAACACAAGCTGATGCTGCTCCTTTGGTTGAAAATACCTTTGAGCCGGTTGAATCATTAGGTAATGAATAAGCCGTTACAACGCAAAGGGGTTTAAAATGTTAAAGAATATGTGGACGTTTTTAAAATCGCCAAGTAGTGCAGCTATGTGGTTTATTCTTGCCATTGGTTTTGCTGGCGGAATTATCTTCTGGGGTGGCTTTAATACGGCGTTGGAAGTAACCAATACCGAAGAGTTTTGTATTAGCTGTCATGAAATGCAAGATAATGTTTACGAAGAGTATCGAGAAACGATTCATTATGCTAACCGTTCTGGCGTACGTGCAACGTGTCCTGATTGTCATGTTCCGAAAAAATGGACCGACAAAATTGTACGTAAAATTGCCGCTAGTAAAGAGGTTTGGGGTAAGCTTACCGGCTTAATTGACACACGTGAAGAGTTTGTTGATCACCGTCGTGCGATGGCTGAGCGAGAGTGGAAACGTATGAAAGATAACGACTCGTTAGAGTGTCGTAACTGCCATAACTTTGAATATATGGACTTTTCAGAGCAAGGTAATCGCAGCGTTAAAATGCACTCTGATGCACTAGCGTCTGGTGAAAAAACGTGTATTGATTGTCATAAAGGTATCGCACATGAGTTACCTGACATGAAAGGAGTTGAAAACTGGTAATTGCTAGTTTAAGTTAAGCACATAGAAAAAGCCGAGCAATAGCTCGGCTTTTTATTGTTTTCTAAAAGCGGCATCATAGAAATACTTAACCTTAATACGCAAGGCTATCGTTATTTAGCCATGGAGTGAATATATTGTTAAACCCCGAGTATGAAAAATATACCTTAGCAGAGTTGCATGATGTACTTAGGGTGATTGATGCAGAGCGAAATCCTGAAAATTATCACAAGTTGATTAGGGAAATAGCACGTAAAGAAAAGCTTGAAAAAGAAAGATTGAAACAAGAAATTTGCCGTGAAAGCTTAAATAAAGAGCAGCGGAATAAAGTTGATAAGCAAGCAATAACAAGTTACTGGGATCCTGTATCAGCAAGGCGTGAACAGCAGCAAGTTATCACTTGGCTGGGCTTTATTAAACTTGGCATTATTCTCGCGGTATTTTGTGCACCGGTTTATTTCAATTCATTTTTACTATCGCCAAATTATGGTGAAGTTGTTAGCAATTTCTCTTGGTTAGTATCTATTTTCGCAGCCGTGGCTTATGGCTTTTCAAAATTTAAATACCGCCGTGAGAAAATGAATTGTCAGAGCTCCTTAGAAAAAGAGCGGCTTGAGCAGAATAAAGATGTTAAAGCCGAAATCCAAAAGGCGAATAGCAATGAGCCTTGGCTTATTGTTTTGGTTGCAATAATTATTCTAGTTACTACTTTTTTTATTAGCTCAAAGAGTTTGCCTGTACTTGCACATATCTATGTTGTTGAAAATTTTAAAGCAACAAAAATTGTGACTGTGAATCGTAAAGCTCATCGATTTAGAAAAAAGCACTGTAATGGTAAAGTTTATTTAAATGAATATCGCGACATGCAGTTAGATTATATTTGTGGTGTATTGGCGAAGAAAACTTGGACGGAACTTGAATCTGATGACAGTCTTAAGCTTTACGGTAGTCAATCAAGTATAGGGTTTCTTGTCCAGAAAGCGGCAAGGGGGAAGTGATTTCTTATTGAAACTATATAGATGAGGCGTAGAGGTTAATTAAATAAATTACCGATAAAAATACTTTCATCATCATTTAATAGTTGTCTATGATGACGAGATTGATGCTGTGTATTTTGTCCACTATATCTATTAACCAGCATTTCTAAAACCTGACTTTGTTTTAAGCCCGTTAATGCCGCTAGTTGATTAAGGGCATTATCCATTACTTGTTCAACGGCTTCTTCCGTAGCTACATTATCATTTTGTCTTGTATTGGCAAATTGACGTGAAACCCTTGAGCGGGTATTAGCTTGCATACTATGCATTTAAATTAATGACTTTTTAGATGATGAAAGCAGTTTAATTATTTTGGCATCAAGGAGATAGAAGCGCTGCGTAAAAAAATGTAGTTAAGTGTTATTGTGGTTAAAGTTATAAGTTTGTTATAACTTTTTTGACATAACAATCGCGTCTTCATAGCCAAACCCTGAATTGCTTGGGTAGTAACCAGTTCTGCGAGAAATTTCTGTAAATCCTTGGTTAATATAAAGCATTTGTGCGCTAATGTTTTTAGCTCGCACCTCAAGAAAGATAGTTTCAGTTGCTAGCTGCTGACATTGCTTAAAAAACTGTAGTAACAAGACTTTGCCATAGCCTTTTCCTTGATATTGTGGCGCGACACAAATGTCCATCAAGGTTGACTCTCCTGCTACATGTTCGCCTACATAAAAACCAACCACAACATTATCTACGGTTAAGTACTCACCAAAATAACGTCCACCTATACAGCTATTAAAGGTTTTTTCACTCCATGGATGAATATGACAGGCTTGTTCTATTATCATTAATGTTTGGGTGTTCTCAGGCGTAATAGTGCTAAATGTGTGAGCTAAGGTTTGTGTCATGATTTACTTATAGTTTGTAGTGATTGCCAGAGTAATTTTTTTAAAGGTATAGATTGTGCCAAAACTGACATTTCGGGTGTAATTAGGCAATTATGCTTAAATTCAATTTTTTCTTGTCTGCTAAATTGCCAATTAATTATGCCAAGATCAATTTTGTTGTCACGCAATGAAACATCGGCACTACTTACACCTAGACATTGCATAATATCAGTAAATAGCTGCTCAGTTGGCAAATCACTAATATTAATGGCTAAGTTAGATACTTCTTGCTTATGTTCGCTATTTGGGTGTTGTGACGAAGTTAACACTGTCTCTGATGAGTTACCGTGTGTCGTTAACTCTCGGCGTTTCCAGACAGTTATATCCATTGCTGTTAACAAGCCAAATTGTCGCTTTGTAATACTCATAGTTTTTTAGGCACGTTGAAAATCACAGACATCATGACAGAGTTTCCATTTCGGAAAAACAAGAAAGCTAAATTAATTTGAAAAAGATAAATATAAGAAAGGAAAATGGCAGGGGTGGAGAGATTCGAACTCCCAACCGTCGGTTTTGGAGACCGCTGTTCTACCAATTGGAACTACACCCCTGCAACGGATTCGAATTATACTGATGCTTTACCAAAGGTAAAGGGCAAATTAAAAAAAAATGACTGTTCGCCTAAATAACCAGCAAATTAGTTGCTTTTAGAGCATTTTTATTCTTTTTTATGATTGAGCCGAGGCAAAATAGCAAAACCTTGATTTCTCAGGGTAAGGATAAACATCGGCAAATACACCTTGAGCAACTTTTTCTTGACATGATTGCCAATACTTTGCCTCTAATAAGTTAGCATGGTGCTTTAAAAATGCTTCTCGGTAGCGTTTATTTGCTAAAGCGAAAGTGGCAATCTCTTCTGGAAAAACATCACCAGGGTCGACCGAGTACCATGGCTCAGATGCATAAATTTGTTCTTCAGTCATAGGCTCAGGTTTAACACGAAAGTTAACTTCATTCATGTAAGTAATTTCATCGTAATCGTAAAAAATGACTCGACCATGACGGGTAACACCGAAGTTTTTCAATAGCATATCGCCGGGAAAGATATCAGCCGCAATCAGTTGTTTAATCGCTTTGCCATATCCATACATGGCATTGTCAACCTCATCGTCGCTGGCTTTGGCAAGATATAAGTTTAGCGGCGTCATTTTACGTTCAATATACATATGCTTGATGATCACTAAACCATTTTCAAAGCGTAATAATGATGGGGCAACAGTATTAAGCTCGGTAAGTAGTTCCTCTGAAAATCGATCTTTGGGAAAGGCAACTTCTGAATATTCCATAGTATCAGCCATTCGACCAACGCGATCATGTAATTTTACCAAACGGTATTTTCCTTTTACATCTGCTCGGGTCATGTTTTTGCTTGGCGAAAACTTATCTTTAATGATTTTAAATACATAAGGGTAGGAGGGTAAGGTAAATACCGACATCACCATACCTTTGATGCCAGGTGCGAGATCCAGCTTGTCATCACTGCTATCTAAGTGATTTAAGAAATCACGGTAAAATTGTGTTTTTCCCTGTTTATGAAAACCAATAGCTGAATATAGGTCGGCTTGAGTTTTATGAGGAATTAAACGGTTTAAAAATTCAATCAAGGCATGGGGGTGCTGACAATCAACAAAAAAATAGGCGCGGGCAAAACCAAACACTACCGCCATGTGTTCACCTTCTGTGATCAAGGCGTCGATGAATAATCCGTCTTTTTCATTATTCAGCAGTGAAATAATAAAGGGTGTTTCACCGGCAGGAGAAATTACTCTACCGATAATATAAGCACCTTTATTGCGATAAAAAACGGAATCTAAAATATCAAATTGTAAGTCAGATAATTGAAAACGGGTTTTGTGTGCATGTTGTCGAAACTTCGAAATAATAGTATTAACGTCTTTTTTCAGGTGGGCATAAGGCACGGAAAAATTCTGCTTTTTCATAATGAGACTTATGGTTTGAAAAAGACCTGCTTCAGCAGGGTGGTAGCTGGTAAATATTTTCGGTGTTGGTAATGAATCTAATCGTGTGGCTGTTGATTGTACGAATATGTATGCGTTGTGGTAGTACTTGCGCTCAAACAAATGACAAAACACTGAATTGTAAAAGCTTTCGGCTAACTCTGGTTGCGGATGTTGACTTAACAACTCTATATAGCAATTTTTTACATATTGCCAAAGTTCATCATCAAGCTCAGTGATAAAAAAATCTTGCTTAATGGTATCTAAGGTTTCTTCAACACGCCGTTCATAAAAGTCAGTGCGAGCCTTCGCTGCTTCTTGCACTTGTGACCATTGATATTGTTCAAAGCGTTGTTTTGCTGTCTGGGTTATTTCGCTATATAGGTAAATGTGGCGTTCGAATCCGTTAATGATGGTTTTAGCTATAGCGAAAGCAAGATTTTTCATGGGCTTACCTATCAGGAAAATATGGATTCAGCATACGATAAAATGATAGTTTTTGGGGATTGTTTTTAAATTATAGTCACTATTAATTACCGTGATAACACTTAGATATTATGCTCCATTTTTGTATTCTCCTATTGCGTTTATGAGCAAAGTTAATATTGGGTAAGTGCTGGGAAACCTGCTATGTAACTGAGTTGGCAACCTTGTGTTAATTAAGTGTATTAAATTGTCACCGTGCCGCAATAAAGCTATTAAGTACAATTTTATGCGCTAAAATTATGCGCAAATACTTAATGTCGCTGTAATGAGACTTATGTTTCATTACAGCGAGTCGTCGTAAGTTAAGGTAAATTTTAATATGTATGAAAGTAAGGGCTTTACTCTAATAGAACTTGTCGTTGTTATTATTATATTGGGTATTCTTGCTGCAGTGGCAGTTCCTCGTTTTGTTAACCTGCAATCAGAAGCAAAAACATCTGCGTTGCAGGGCTTAAAAGGGGCATTAGCGTCAGCACTAAGTACAAGCCATGCAAAGTTAGTGGTTAAAGATGCTGATAAGCAGCTATTGAATTCTAGAACAACGCCTAAGGCAGAAGAGGTTATTGAAGGTTGCACAAGTTGCTCATTTGGCTTTGGCTACCCAGCGCCTGATAGTAGAACATTATCCACATTAGTAAATGGCATTAGTCTAGAGTTTGAGGATGACTTTGTTGTTACAGCTGCCACTGCATTAGGTAGTGATAGCTATCATGCTGAGATTACCTTTTTAGACAATATTGATACTGCAAATAAAAAGTTATTAACTGACGCTTGCTATGTTAGATATACAATGAGCTTAGTTGGCTTAACTGAACCAACAATTGAATTGGTGGCTTGCGAGTAACCATTTATATTTATTACTACCCAGCACAGTGTTTCTTAAAAACTCAATATAATCTTTAACTAAGATTATATTGAGTTTTTTATTGGTTAGTTTAGACGCTATTTCTCTTGCTATTCAACGCGTGCGACACTAAAATTACGCGTTTTTTCACCTTTTAAACTAGTTACTTTATCATGCGCGTTGCCGATTTTTCATTTGATTTACCCGAAGAGCTTATTGCTCGTTACCCTAAAACTGACCGTTCTGCTAGTCGTTTGATGACGTTAAATGGTGAAAGTGGCAAAATCGCAGATGAAACTTTTACTGACTTAATTGCCCATATTGCCCCTGGGGATTTGCTTGTTTTTAACAATACCCGTGTTATTCCTGCTCGCATGTTTGGTCAAAAGGCCAGCGGTGGTAAGTTAGAAGTATTGGTAGAAAGGTTATTAGATGAGCATAGAGTGCTTGCGCATATTCGTTGCAGTAAATCACCTAAACCGGGCACTGAGATACTATTAGAAGGTAAAGTTAAGGCGACTATGGTTGCAAGGCATGATGCTTTATTTGAACTTGAGTTTCATGGTGAACAGTCAGTATTAAGTATTTTAGAAGATATTGGTCATATGCCATTACCGCCATATATTGACCGCCCAGACGAAGAAAGCGATAAAGAGCGTTACCAAACAGTTTATAATGAAAAGCCAGGTGCTGTTGCTGCACCAACTGCAGGCTTACATTTTGATGATGAATTAATGGCGCAGCTCAAGGATAAAGGCGTTGAGTTTGCCTTTGTTACTTTGCATGTAGGTGCTGGTACATTCCAGCCAGTAAAAGTTGATGAAATCGCTGATCATATTATGCATGCCGAATATGTTGAAGTACCCGCACACGTTGTTGAGCAAATTAATCAAACAAAAGCTAATGGTGGTAAAGTTATCGCGGTTGGTACCACCTCAGTGCGTTCTTTAGAAAGCGCAGCAAAAATGGCTAAAGAGCAAGGCAAAGCATTCGGTGAGTTTTATGGTGATACTGATATCTTCATCACTCCAGGTTATGACTTTCAGGTTGTTGACGCACTTGTGACCAATTTCCATTTATCAGAGTCAACGCTTTTGATGTTAGTGAGTGCATTTTCTGGTTATGAGAATATTATGGCAGCATATCAACATGCAGTATCAGAACAATATCGCTTCTTTAGCTATGGCGATGCTATGTTTTTAACGAAAAAATAAGCGCTGAAATTTAATATTAATATATTGTAATTAGCTAGCCAAACTAGCTAGTAAAAAATAACCGCTAGCCTGTTTCGCTAGTAGGTGAAGGAAGTAAAATGACAGATAAAACAGAAAAGAAAGCTATGCAGTATGAACTGCTAAAAACTGACGGAAAAGCAAGACGCGGCCGTTTAACTTTTGCTCGCGGTACAGTAGAAACTCCGGCTTTTATGCCTGTAGGTACATACGGTACGGTAAAAGGTATGAAAACTGAAGAAGTTGCAGATACCGGAGCAGAAATCCTGTTAGGCAACACCTTTCATCTAATGTTGCGACCAGGCACTGAAATTATTGAACAGCACGGTGATTTACACGACTTTATCAATTGGGATAAGCCAATTCTTACCGACTCTGGCGGCTTTCAAGTATTTAGTTTAGGTAAAATGCGTAAAATCACTGAAGAGGGGGTTAAGTTTAGCTCACCTGTAAACGGTGAAAAAATTATGCTAACACCAGAGCGCTCAATGGAAGTTCAGCGCAGTTTAGGTTCTGACGTTGTTATGATCTTTGACGAATGTACACCATACCCAGCCAGTCACGAAGAATCAAAAGTATCAATGGAGCTTTCTTTACGTTGGGCACAACGTTCTAAAGATGCCCACCAAGGTAATCCAAACGCTTTATTCGGTATAGTGCAAGGTGGCATGTACGAAGACTTACGCGAAGTTTCTGTTAATGGTTTAACCAGTATTGATTTTGACGGCTACGCCATCGGTGGTTTATCAGTTGGTGAACCAAAAGAAGACATGATCCGCATATTAGATCACACCACCCCCTTGATTCCAGAAAATAAACCCCGATATCTTATGGGAGTAGGCAAGCCGGAAGATTTAGTTGAAGGTGTACGTCGCGGTATCGACATGTTTGATTGCGTAATGCCGACGCGTAATGCTCGTAACGGACATTTATTTGTTACTAATGGCGTTATTAAAATCAGAAATGCGCGTCATAAAACAGATACAGGGCCTTTAGATCCAGAGTGTGATTGTTACACCTGTAAAAATTACTCACGTGCTTATTTACATCATTTAGATAAATGTAATGAGATTTTAGGTTCGCAATTGAATACCATGCATAACTTACGTTTTTACCAACGTGTAATGCAAGGATTGCGTGATGCCATAGAGCAAGGCAAACTAGATGAGTTTGTCACTGAATTTTATGCGTTACGTGATTTACCTGTGCCGCCATTAGCGGGTTCATCTACAGGCAATGAAACAGATTAAAACCTTAGCAGGTTTAATTTTACCATTTTATAAATACTGATTAGAAAAAATAATAAGAGGAAATTATGAGTTTATTTATTAGCCAAGCCCATGCTGCTGCCGCACCTGCTCAACAAGCTGACGGTACATCAATGTTAATTATGTTAGCGGTTTTTGGTTTAGTGTTTTACTTTATGATCTATCGTCCACAAGCTAAACGTGTAAAAGAGCACAAAAGCTTAATGGCTGAACTATCAAAAGGTGATGAAGTACTTACGCAAGGCGGCATTGTTGGTAAAATTGTTAAAGTATCAGACGAGAAAGACTTTATCGTTGTTAGCATTGCTGAAGGTACTGAAGTAACAGTACAAAAAGGCGCTGTAAATGCTGTATTGCCAAAAGGTACAATGAAGTCTCTATAACGAGTCATTATTGTTAAAGCTTTAGCGACATTGAAAGTGCTTGTTGATATTTTATCAATTGGCACTTTTGCGTAACTAGAGCAATGAAATACTGATAAACTTCGTTCCAATATTTTAGAACGATTCAAAAAGAAGATAGGATGAACTTGTGTTAAACAAATATCCATTGTGGAAGTCATTAATGGTGCTATTTATAGTGGCTATTGGTGCTTTGTATGCGTCTCCAAACCTTTATGGTGAAGACCCTGCGGTACAAATTTCAGGCTTACGTGGCGTAGAAACTACAGCAACGACATTAGATACAGTAAAGTCGCGATTAGATAATGAAAGTATAACGTACGCTAGCATTGTTTTAGAAAACGGCCAAATTTTGGCTCGATTCAATGATACTGAACAGCAGTTACGTGCTCGTGATTTACTTGATGAAAGTATTGGTGAACAATACTCAGTGGCGTTAAACCTAACACCAGCTACGCCTGAATGGTTAGCAAGCCTTGGCGGTACGCCAATGAAGTTAGGTTTAGATTTAAGTGGTGGTGTTAGCTTCCTTATGGAGGTGAACATGAATGAAGCCATTGTTAAAGCGCAAGACAGTTTAGTTGATGACTTTCGCACTGGCTTACGTGGCGAAAAGATTCGTTACCGCTCAGTGAAAAAAGCTAATGACGCTATCAATATTCAATTCCGTAATGTTGAAGACTTAGACAAAGCCGATTCTTTTCTTTCTAAGCAAAATCGTGATCTATTAATTGAAACGAACGAAGATACTTTAACTTTATCGGCAAAAATGACCGAGCAAAAGCTAAAGGAGACTCGCGAGTATGCACTTCAGCAGAACATTACCATTATTCGTAACCGTGTTAACGAGTTAGGTGTTGCTGAGCCATTAGTGCAACGCCAAGGTAAAAAGCACATAGTTATTGAATTACCTGGTGTTCAAGATACCGCAAAAGCGAAAGAAATTTTAAATGCCACTGCAACTATTGAGTTTCGTTTAGTTGATACAGAAGGTGATTTAGGTGCAGCATTGAATGGTCGTGTGCCGGGTAGTTCTCAATTATTAAAAGAACGTAATGGCCAACCAGTTTTATTGAAAAAACGCGTAATGCTAACCGGCGATCATATTGTTGATGCAGGTTCAAGCTTCGATGAGTACAGCCGACCACAAGTAAATATTACTTTGGATTCTGCTGGTGGCAGTAAAATGTCAAATGGCACAAAAAATAGCATTGGTAAGCCAATGGCTACAGTATTTATTGAATACAAGCCAACTGACCGAGTTGACGCTCAAGGCAATACTATTTTTGAAAAAATTGAAGAAGTGATCAGTGTCGCTACTATCCAAGCGCGTTTAGGTAAAACTTTCCGTATTACTGGTGCAGGAACGCAAGCAGAAGCACATAATTTAGCATTATTACTACGTGCTGGTGCTTTGATAGCACCAATTCAAATTGTTGAAGAACGTACTGTTGGTCCAACATTGGGTGCTGAAAATGTTCAATTAGGCTTCCAAGCTATTATGATGGGCTTTGGTTTAGTTTTCTTATTTATGTTGGTTTATTACCGCGCATTTGGTGTTGTGGCTAACTTAGCGCTAGGCGCTAACTTAGTGCTGATCGTTGGTGTTATGTCAATGATCCCAGGTGCAACTTTAACTTTACCAGGTATGGCGGGTATTGTTTTAACCGTTGGTATGGCCGTTGATGCGAACGTACTTATTTTTGAACGTATTCGTGAAGAAATGCGTGAAGGAAAATCGGTTCAGCAATCAATCCATCAAGGTTATGACGCTGCTTTCTCAACCATTATTGATGCCAATATTACCACTTTAATTGCAGCGTTAATTTTATTTGCTGTTGGTACTGGCCCGATTAAAGGGTTCGCCGTTACATTATCAATCGGTATTATCACCTCTATGTTTACTGCTGTAGTTGGTACTCGTACAGTTGTTAATGCGGTTTGGGGCGGTAAACGTCTCGATAAACTTTCTATATAGGGCATCAAGACTATGCAAATTTTAAAATTAAAAGAAACTGTTGCCTTTATGAAATACCGAAAGGTAGCTATGGTATTTAGTATTTTGTTAATGGCAGGTTCTATCTTTTCATTAGCAACTAACAAGCTTAATTTTGGCTTAGATTTTACTGGTGGTACATTAATTGAAGTAGGCTTTGAACAAGCGGCTGACTTGAACCAAATTCGTGGCATTATGGACTCGAATGGTTTTGACGATGCGGTAGTTCAATTGTATGGTTCAAGCCGAGACGTTGTTATTCGTTTAGCTACTCGTGAAGATATCAAAGCAGAAATGTTAGGTAACCAAGTACTTGCACTTCTTCAGTCTGGTACAGGTCAAACTATCGATATGCGCCGTATTGAATTTGTTGGCGCTAGTGTTGGTGATGAGCTTGCCGAACAAGGCGGTTTAGCTATGTTAACTGCGCTTATTTGTATCTTAGTATATGTTGCTTTTCGCTTTGAATGGCGCTTTGCTTTAGGTTCCGTATTCGCATTGTTTCATGATGTATTATTAACGCTAGGTTTATTCTCGGTATTACAACTTGAGTTCGACTTAACGGTACTTGCGGCGATACTTGCGGTAATAGGTTATTCACTCAACGATACTATCGTTGTCTCTGACCGTATTCGCGAAAACTTTAGAAAAATACGTGTTGGTGGCCCTGAAGAAGTGATTAATATCTCACTGACGCAAACCCTATCTCGTACTTTTATCACTTCAATTACAACATTATTAGTATTGGCTGCTTTGTTCTTTAAAGGTGGTGCGCTAATTCATGGTTTTGCTACAGCATTACTATTAGGTGTATTTGTTGGTACTTACTCTTCAGTTTACGTTGCAAGTTCAATTGCTTTAGCATTAGGTATTTCAAAAGAAGACTTAATTCCAGAAGTGATTGATAAAGAAGGTGCAGACCAAGAAGAAATGCGCCTGTAAAGGTAATTACTTTTTCTTGTTAAAGTTCTAAAATGGCTCGCAAATTTGTGAGCCGTTTTTTATTATTTACCTTAAAGCCATTTTTGATATGCGCTTAAGTTGGTATCTTTTAATGAGGCAGTTAATAATTCGATAGTGTTCGCATTAGGGTTATTTGAGATGCTTTCTTGCCACTTAGCTTTTGCCTCCTTTCTTGCACTTTTATTTTTAATTTTATCGGCTGCAATAGCCCGTAAAAACCACTTCCAACCGCCATCAACATTTAAGTCAATTAACTGAGTTGAAAGCGAGAAAGCGTTTTGCCACTCCCCTTGATATAAAGCAACTAATACGGCGTTCTCCAAAATAAATGACTTTTCATCGCCAATAGCAATATCACTGCCCTTATGAAAATCAGCAAGTGCGTGGTTAAGCTTATTTTGTTTAATATATAGAAAACCGCGAGTATTGTAGTAGTTAGCTAGAACCTCGCTAAAGGGGAGTTTACTTTCAATATTTATTGCCTTAGTTTGGGCTTCAGTTGCTTGCACAAGTTTATTTTGCTTTGCAAGAATTTCTGATTTAACGGAATACGGGGTTGAAATATTGTCTTTTAAACGAATAGAGTCATCAACCATTTCTAAAGCTTCAGGTAATTGGTTTTTTGCTGATAAATCAACAGCTTTAGCTAAGTAATATATATTGTCTTTTAAATCACTATAGTTTTTATCTTTTTGGTAAGTTTCAATGACTTTAAGTTGCTCTGGTGATGCTCGACGATTAACTTTTTTGGCAATAACATCAGACACTAATTGCTGCTGAACTTCTTTGACACTAATGCCACTTTTTTCATAAATACTTTTACGAATAGCTTTCATCTCAGCTTCGATGGTATCAAGTCGATTTACAAGCTTAGTATTTTGCACAATTTGTTCAGAAAGTTGAGATGTTAAATTTGAAATAGCTAAGCCAAATAAAGTGATCAGCATAACTAAAACGGTAATAAATATGACTGTCTCAAAGCGAAAATGTTGCTTACTTTTTGAATTCATCCGTTCGTATAAATCATCAATACTTTTAACGGTAGTTTTTTCTGACTCTATAGGTTTCATGACTATAGCCTCTATTTACTAGATTCGTACATCTTGCTTAATATCTCTTCGCCACCTTGTTTAAGGCAGGTACTTGTTTTCATATATTCAAATGCTGCTTGTGGTTGTTCAATATCAATGTGGAAAATGGCTATGTTGCAAGAGTTTTTGCAGCACCAGCACTTTTGTATTTGATACAAAGAAAACATTAAAACAATTGATAATATGGTACCGGTTCCCAGTAACTCCGTAATTTTATCTACCATTGAACTTGTCACAAGTAGGTAAAATATAAAAATAATTGAGACGATAGAAATAACCAATAAAACAATGTGAAACTTTAAATAGAAATTCAAACCGGACTTAGTACTGTCAATAAAACGATTGGCTGCTTTCGCGTATATTGAAACTTGCTGTGAGGGAATGTCGTGTAAAATGTCCATGCCTTTGCCACCTAGCTTCCTTAAAAAGGTCGTATAAATTATAGTAAAACCTCTATAGAACGCCATAATATTGAGCTGTTCAATAAAATATTAGGTTAACTGATTATGTAAACCCAACGTGCCGTTGTCACATTTCTGACTTACTTGTGTCACTTGTTTGTCAAGTTAGCGAAATAAAAACTACATATTATTTCAACAATTCTGTCATTTTTGCTCCGTACTATTATCGCAAATTTTTTAATAATAAATCTGCGGAGCAGAACTGTAATGAGTATCAAAAATCTATTTAAAGTAAGTGTAATCGTGAGTGCTATGGCTTTAGTTGGTTGTGGTGGTGACATTAAGATTAAGCCAACCGTAAACGATAATAGTGTTGATAACAGCACCAATAACTCAAATAACACTGATGGTGGCGGTAACACGGGTGATACTAACCCATGTGCAACTCGTGGTGACTTACAAGGTTCATACGATGGTCGTGATTGTAACTACACCGCAGCATTTGCCAGTAAAAATGTTGAAATTGAAACTGACTTAACCTTCAACGAACTACCTGAAGACGGTGTTCATGTTTTTAACGGTGCACTACTTATTGGTAAAGACTGCGATACGACAACAGGTTGTACTATTGCTGCCAACGGCCCAACATTAACCGTTGTTGAAGGTGCCAATTTAGCATTTACTTCTGGTGAAGCAATTATTCGCATTGGTCGTGGTGCAAAAATTAACGCTATCGGCACCTTAGAAAAGCCAATTACATTCACTTCTGCTAATGCTTATGAGCGCTTAGATGTGGTTGGTAACGGCGCACAGTTTGCTGACTGGGGCGGAATTATCATTAACGGTTTTGGTATTACTAACCAATGTACCGACGCGCAACGTGCGGCAACTACCTGTAACGTAACTACTGAAGGTGTTACTAGCTACTTTGGTGGCAACAACAATGCTGACAACAGCGGAACTATTCAATTTGCTAACATTTGGTATGCAGGCTCTGGCCCTCGTTCAGGTGGTGAAGGTGATGATCTTAACTCATTAACATTGAACGCTGTTGGTTCAGGATCAGCATTTGACTATATTCACATTCACCAAGGTTTTGATGATGGTATTGAATTCTTCGGTGGAGCTGCCGATATTAGTCACATTGTGGTAACTGATACGCAAGATGACGCGATTGATATCGATGCAGGTTGGCAAGGTAACGGTCAATACATTTTTGTTAAGCACGGTACCGTGAAAACGAAAAAAGAAGTGGTAATCCCGGCTGTTGTTGAAAACGGTGTGGTTGTTGAAGACGAAAGAGTTTTTCCTGCCGGCTCAGATGTATTCATGGGTAACAACGGCTTTGAAACTGACGGTGAGAAAAACGGCGGCGCAGAATACTCTGAAGCACCAACCTCAAACCCAACATTTGCTAACGTAACGGTAATTACATCTGACGGCAGCTCAGTACGTGATGACGACCCTTCACAAGCATTTAAGTTTGATGATGCCATTAAATCAATGTACTACAACACACTTATCGTAAAAACAGACGGCACCAACGGTACTAACTGTATTGAGCATAAATCAGACGGTGAAATTAACGTTGATGAAGTGTCATTCTCTAACTCAGTAATGGCTTGTGTAAACGAATTTAAAGGCGAGCAAACGTTTATCTCTGGTAAAGAGCCAGCTGCATTAACCGGTACAGCAAAAGCTGATTGGTTCGACAACAGCGGTGCAAACCAGCGTATTGCTAGCACTTCAAGTGTATTGGCTAATGCTTTCGCAACAGACGTTGATTCAGCAGACATTACCGTGACTGCTAACGACTTATCAGGCTTAGATGCTTTCTTCCAAGCGGGTAACTACATCGGTGCTGTATCAGAAAACGATACCAACTCAGACTGGTACAAATGGGTTGAAGCGGCTGTTACAGCAGCAGATCAAGATTAATTAACGGTTTAAAACCAGTTTAGACGCAGTGAGTGCTGCGTCTTTTTTTAACTTGATTTGAAAGCAGGATTTAAACATGACAACTCAACATAGACTTAAAAGAGTTTCTCTTGCCGTTGGTCTGGGGTTATTAGCCAATGTCCCAAGTGTATTGGCACAAGGCACACCAGAAGAGAACGACGTAATGGAAGAGGTTGTAGTTAAAGCAACCCGATTACAAGGTAGTGCCGCGGCAGTTATTGAAGAACGTCGTAACCAAGCGTTTGTGGCCGATATTTTAGGTTCAGAACAAATTTCAAAAACGGGTGACAGCGACGCCGCATCAGCATTACGACGAGTCACTGGCTTAACGCTCGTTGACGGCAAATTTATCTATGTTCGTGGTTTAGGCGAGCGTTATTCAAGTGCCCGTTTAAATGGCGCAAATATTCCAAGCCCTGATTTAACGCGAAATGTGGTGCCGCTTGATATATTCCCAGCCAGCATTATTGAAAGTTTATCAGTGCAAAAGTCATATTCTCCATCTATGCCAGCGGCATTTGGTGGTGGTGCAATCGACATTAGAACTAAGTCAGTACCAAAAGATTTTGTCGCTAGTTTCGAAGTAGGCTTAGCTTACGATGAAAACTCACAAGACGGTTTCACCTATAACCGTCAAGGCAACGGCTTACCAAGCGAATTACAAAACGCCATTGTGCAATACAAAGGTGACTTTTCACTGCGTAATATTATCTTAACCGATAACTTAACTGACACTGATTCAGCAACGCGTGGCGAGCAAGCAACGGCGATTAACCAAAATTTATTAAAATCATTACCACGTAACATGGTAATGAAAGACGAGTCGCTTGACCCAACTTACAATTTCAAAGCCAGTATTGGTAATTCATTTGATGAGAATTACTTTGGTGGCCAAATTGGTTTCCTTGCCGCAGTTTCTTACGACAACAAATGGCAGTTTGCTAACAAAAAGTCAGCGGTGATCAGCGAAAACTTCTCTGATGACTGTAGTGAAACGTTACTGAACGATGAGCAAATAGCTAACGCCTGTTACAACACGGTTAAAACCTCACAAGTAACGACCGAAAACGAACGCTTAAGTGCTGTTTTCAACGTAGGCTATAAGCTTGATAACCACGAGCTAGCTTGGACCAATATTTATCTTGAAGATAACGAAGACGAAAGTGTTATTGGTATTATTGAAAGCCCAAATGGTAGTACCGTTGACACTATTTTCGGTAACGGCCAAGCACAACGTTCTCACGAATTTAATTACGAAGAACGCAGCCTAGAAATTATGCAGTTTACTGGTAAACATACCTTTACCGACTATGCTGGCTTAGGTGTTGATTGGCAATATACGGAATCAACCGCAGAAACTGAAATACCAACCGATGTTAAATATAAGTTTATCGACACTTATGCTGACGGCGCTTATCAAAAGTCTGATATTACCGGTGATGACAATCGCGTAGTTTATTCATACTTAGCACTTGAAGATAATGTGAAGTCATACAGTGGTAATGTAACATTACCGCTTTACTTTGAAGATGTTGAACTTGAGTTTAAAGCAGGTTACGACTTCTCCGATAAAGGCCGTTACTATACGACATCAAGCTTTACCGTGAATAACGACAGTGGCGTTAAAATTCCGGTTAATTCAGGTGCTGATACCGTACTTGAAGTTACCAACTATTTAACCGATGAATTGCTTGATAACAACAGCATCTTAGTTGACTTTAACGAGCCAACAGCGCCAGACGCTGATGATTATCTAGCAGGGCAAAAAATTGATGCCGGTTACGGTGCATTTGACTTAATTTACCAAGGTAAATGGCGTGTCAGTGGTGGTGTGCGTTATGAAGAGTTCAAACAAACCTCGTTAGCCACCTCAAGTTTGATTTTCAAAAAAGAAGACTTAGATATTTTCTTCTCAGAAGAGAAAATTCAAAATGGTAGCATTATTGAAGATGACTTCTTCAGCGCACTATCGTTTACCTACATTGGTGGCGACGATTACCAAATTCGTTTTGGTTACGGTGAAACAGTTGTTCGACCTGATCTACGTGAAGTTGTGCCAGTTGCTTATTATGACCCTTTAACAGATATTCGTACCATAGGTCGCGTTGGGCTTAAAAGTAGCCCAATTAAAAACTACGATGCCCGTTATGAATACTATGCTGACAATGGCGATAACTACTCTGTAGGTATGTTTTATAAAGATATTACTAACCCAATCGAGTCAGTATTGTCAATTGGTGACGAAGACTACACCTTATCATTCGTTAATGGTGAAACGGCTGAGGTTTACGGTATTGAAGCGGAATGGTTACACGACTTAACGTGGTTGGCTGATGGCTTCTTTACTTCTGGTAACATCACTTTAAGTGATTCTGAAGTATCGATTGACCCAGCGTTTGCCGGCAACTTAACGAATCCGAAAAAACGTATGACTGGCCATTCAGAATACGTGGTGAACTTACAGCTTAACTACGACTCTGCTAACGGTAATCATAGTAGCTCGTTAGTTTATAACGTATTTGGCGAACGTATTATTGCGTCGGGTGTTGGTGGCAGGGAAGATGCGCTAGAGCAACCGTTTCACTCGCTTGACGCGGTTTATACTTACTACCCTGATTTTAACTCGAAAGTAAAAGTTAAAGTGAAGAATTTACTCGGTGAAGACCAAGAAGTCACACAGTCTGATATTACCGTACGTTCAAAAGAAGTAGGTACAATATTTAGCGTTAGCTACACCTACGACTTTTAATTAAGTATCCGTTGTAGTTAAGTTGCTATAACTTAGCAGTTTTAGTTAAATGCTTTAACTCAACAAGCGTAAAACAAAATGTTTAAAAGCCAGCTAGGAAACTAGCTGTTTTTTTTATTGCTGATAAATTGCAATTGGTAAAGCAAGGTTTCACAAATTTTTCACAGCCTAATCGCTAAGCTGTCCGCATCTCTTATTAAGAGTTAAAAATTATGAACTGTGGATTAGGAGTAGGTATGGCATTGCATGTTGGGCGAGTAAGGTTTTCATTGTTATGTGTTTGTTTAATGGTAAGTGGTGTTTTTGGCACTAGCGCTCGAACTGCAAATATAGGGAACTTAGAGAATTTAGAGGCAAGTGAAACCAGAAGCCTTAAAGAAAAAATTAACCAAGCCATTGTTAAGTTTGAACAAACCGACCGTAAACAGTGGGGCTTTACCGTTAATCGTTTCGAAAATGAAGAGGGTGATATCACTGAAAGTATCGAACAATTTACCCCAAACGCAGATATCAAAAAGCGATGGTTACTGATCAGTGCTAATGGTGAAAAAGCAACAGTAAAGCAACAAGAAAAGTTTTTAAAAAAGAAACAAAAGGCCAAAGCAAAGGCAAACGACAATAACAAGAAAGCTACCGATAATAACAGCTATACCATCAAGTTAAGGGAGCTGATTAACCAAGAAACGCTTACCTATCAATCTGAAACTAGCAGCCATATTGAAATGAGTTTTCAAGTCACCTTAAGCCAATTTGGTGATGAAACCAAAGGCAAGTTAGACGGCCTATTGTCGTATAACAAACAAAGCGAGTTTATCGAAACCATTACTATCACCAACAACGCGCCATTTTCACCTATGTTCAGCGCTTCGATTAACGAATTAAACTTAACCTTTAGCTTTACACAAATTGATGAAGCGGTGCTGTTTCGCGAACACACATTACAAATGAAAGGCACATTTGCGTATTTTGTTGAGATAGATGAAGTGTCTAAGGATGCTTATTTTGATTATCAGTATCGAGAGGTTGTAAAGTAGAGGCAAGTAGTAGAAATTTACCGCCTCGACAATAGGCAATAAAATTATTGATGAAAGGGCAAAAATAACTATTTTTTGCCCTGCTAAGTTTCATGTTAGGCGTTGACTTCACCAACACTCTGAACTAACGACACATATTGTTCGTGGTCGTTTTGTTTTATTTTGTCCAAAATGAATTTAGCTGCTGTATGCATTTCTGGTACTTCTATTGGTGTCGAGCCCCGCTCAAAAACACCTGCTAAATGAGAATACTCGTTATTGATCCTGTCACTAAGGATTGCAGGTACACTTTCTTCACCGAAAAATGACTTTAGAGTTGTCTGAGTCATGCCTTGATCAGGGTATTTGTAATACAGGTATATTTCAAAAAACTTTCTCGCATTATTTCCAAAATTATAGAATGTAGTGTAGTTATCATCGTTTATTGCCGTTATAGCCGCGCATTTATGAACCTGATGAAATAAAAAGTTAAACTCTGTTACATACTCTTTTAGATATTTAGGCATTAAGGAAATCTCACTAGTTTGATCTGTTCTATTGATAATGAAATATTGAAATTTCTTTTTATTCGATGCTCCTGGAAGACGTTTAAGATATTTTAAGAAATCTAAATTATGAGTTGAAATAAACAATTGCTCAAAGCGATTTCTCTCCTTTATTTCGCCAGCATCATCATATGTTTCTGGTGTGGCAATTTCTGCATTAATAAGGCTGTAAACAAAGAAAATATGATTTGCATCTAGACTTGAAATTGGATCATCTATCCAAATAATAGGCTGGTTCCCTTTAGTCTCGATATCTTTAAGTTTCGCCATGAAGTAACAGAAAGCAATTAAACTGCATTCTCCTTCACTTAGATGGTAAGCTTTTTGCTCATTTCGAGTTACTTCAAATCGATATCCAGTACGAACAAGGGGAGATGTTTCCTCAATAGCTTTCAAAGAAAGTGACTGGTGACCAAAAAAATCATTTAAATATTCATTTACTTGATCCGCACCTTTACTTTCATCTTTAAGTTGAGCTTTTAATTCACCTATCTTCTTCCTTTTGGCACTGACCTTGGCATTTGCAACTATTTTCAATCTAGCAGCAGTAGTTTGCTCTTCTTCTAACTTTTCTATTGCCTTAGTTTCATCAACATAGGTGATATCGTTTATAAATGTAAATACTTCGTGTAGTCTTAGCGCATCACGAGCTTTAAACTGATCGCTACTTAATGATGAGGTAGATTGATTCGCTTTATTTCGGTATTCCTCAAATGAAAGCCTAATATTATTCAATTCAGTCTCAACTGTAGTAGGCTCTTCAAATACTATATCTTTAAAGATGTCTTCCATTCGGGACTTTACTTGAACTTCTATCAACTCGATAGTTGCAAGGTAACTTTCGGTACATTTGAAAGCTCTTCTTTTAAAGTATCAAGGTCTTGATGAAAATTGGAATAAAAGTCTAAATTATTAATTTTTAATAAGTTTGGGAGTCTGGCTTTTTCTTTCTGTATCGTAGCTAATAAACCTCTCAAATCTGATAGAAGATTTTCAGATTCTTGATTGAAATGTTTATCTAATTTATCCCAAAGCTCTGGAGATAAATCATTTCCACAAAATGCACATTGTTCTCTTTTATTTTCATGCTGTTCTCGCCCTGAACGTACCCAAGCTGCAAGAACACTATCATTGATTAATTCTTGAATAGGAGCTGATGCTTGAATCTTTTTTTCTATTAATTCTTTAGCCTGTGAAAGTATTGATGAGTATTTCAGGCTAAAAAGAGAAGATTCTCTAATCTCTTCTTTAGGGGTTTCCTTAAGAAGAGAAAGCTTCATTACTAAATCTTCATCAGTAATAGGGGAAAAAGAGTCCTTTATAACGTTTCGTATATCACTTTTTATTTTGGTCAGGTTGTAATTAGCGTTCCCGAAAACTTTATTATGCTTTATTCCACTACTAGCTTTATTTGCTTTGTCGCGTAACTTCTGTTCTAAGGCAGTTAATTTTCTGTTATATGCATTTTCTGCCCTCGAGTGCTCTTCATTTGCTTCAAGAGATTTTCCAATAAGACCATCTTTATCCTCGACACTCCTAAGCTCAATTTCATTGGTTTCAATTTCCTCTTCAAGCCTAGTATTGTCTTCACCAAGAATTGCGAATGAATTAATAGTTTGCTCGTCATCAGTGATAAAGCGTAAGTTATCTCGAACAAAATCTTCATTGAATACTCTAATAACATGGCTATGTGTCGTTAATGAACGTTGTGTAATTTCACTTCCATCAGCAAGGCTAAATTTAAATTCAGGGGTTAGGTATTTATTAGAAAGCACGCCTATTTCAGCTGATCTAATAATTCTTGATAGTGTTGTTTTCCCCGAATAGTTTCGACCGTAAATAACATTAATATTTTTAAATTCAGCAATGTTATTACCACCATCTCTTACTGAATTTGTCCATTGGAAGTTTTTATAGACAGCTATATTTTTGATGTTATCTATTTTTAATATTGGTGAAGACATCGTGGGTCACTCCTTGACTAGTTTAGGCACATAGCAAGTTTACTATGAGAAAATAAGTAAAGTTAAATAAATGTTATATTTACCTTTTAACTTTATTTTTATCGCATAACCTAAATATACCAGAGCCATCAATCAATTAACGTTACAGGATTGAAATAAGCTTGCGCGAAATCATGAAATATTTGTTTAACTGAAAAGGAGGGAATACTTACCCAAGAGATACATAGGCATATAAGGAAATAATCAACGTTTATTAATTACATGTTGAAACAGAAACGAGTGTTTCAAGGCTACTTCGGTCTGTAGTTACCAGCTTAGTTTTCATAAACTTATGTTAATGATGTTGAAAAAGGAAGGTTTTAACTTGTCTTAGCTTTCCTGTTTTTCTCGGCGATAAACCACCGCCCAAAAGTAAACTAAAATCGCTATCCAGTGCAGAAAAAATAAACTTAAGCCAATTAACACGCGATGCTTGTTGGTTTTGTTTTCAATAAAGTCTTCTAGCATCATTATCCAAAAACCAATGAAGGTAATAAAGGTTAGCGGAATAGCTATTTTTGCGAACAATGGCGCGTTGTTCCAGCCACCGACATAATAGAATTGCTGAATTGTTCCAGTTAAGAAACCTAGCGCCAATGCGACAACTACCAAGGTATACCAAAAGCCTGCAACAATTTTCATAAACATTTAAAACATATGGTTGAAATTAGCGGCGATAATAGCCTGCCTAACTCGCGAGTGAAAGAGGGCAGATCAAATTATCGGTATTTGTATTGAATATTTCTTATTACTTGCATCAATCAACCATTTTACTTAGCAGATATGTCACAACACCAACTGATAGTATGTGGGTCTTATAGTGACTGATTGTGGGGGAATCGATAGACTCTGCTTTAAGATAAGCAGTTTCACTTGATGTTGAAAACAAGTCGATAGGTAGCAAATCTACGGCAAATAGTACAATTGAAACGGTTATGAGAATTTTGCTAAATAACAGTAAAAATTTACTCATTTTGAAAATGCTACCGAAACCACTGTGCCGTTATTGCTTTCAACGGTTAGTTGCCAGCCTTGATGCTCGCATAAACGTTTAACGATGGATAAACCAAAACCGTAGCCAGTGCTTTGGCTACCTTTTACTGCTGGCGCGGTGATATGCGAAGAAATACCCTCTTCAATACCTGGGCCGGTATCGCTGATCACTAATTGGTTATTGATAAAATCAACGTTAACTTCGCCACGGTTGGTGTATTGAAAAGCATTACTGAGCAAGTTATCAAGCAATACTTTTAGCATGCCTGATTGTGCATGTATTTGGGTATTACAGTTGTTTATTACATCAACTTCTACCGCTTTGCCGTTAAGCATATAGCTATGATCTAAAATCGATTGTTCAACCAATGGCAAAAGCTGAATGAGGGTTTTTTTTTCACTGTTATGCTCTTCTCTCGCGAGGATTAACAGTGTGTTCACCGTTTGTTCCATTTGCATGGCTGCATCAGAAATACGGCTGATTAATTGGTTGTTGTCATTATTCTCGCTATTTTTACTGTGATAAACCTCAACGGCATTTTTAATGATGGCGACGGGAGTTCGTAATTCATGGCTAGTATCGCGGGTAAAGCATTTCTCACGCTCAAGTGCCTTGCTAATTTGCTGCATGGAGTTTTCAAGTGTGTGCGCTAAGACGCCTATTTCATTGTTGGGGAAGTTATGGGCAAAGGTGTTCGGAATGTTTTCAGGAGCAACACCGTCAACTAAGTCGGCTAGCTGCTTAAGTGGTGTTGCGGTTTTTCTACCTAACAACCAAGCAATAAAAAATGCCACTAGTGAAAGTATGCCGCCAAATATTAAAAAGAACTGAATTACGCCGTCTCTGATCGGCCGAACCAGTAAATTTTGACTGACCTCGGCAACTAAATAAACATTTTCATTTTTAGATAGGGGATATAAATGATAATGCCTACCTTGTTCTCCATAAAACTCTTTGCGTTGTGGCTCATCTAAAAACTGTTGCTGCATATCTGCAGGTAAGGTGCTTTTTGATAAATACACTGACATATGAGGTACACGAGCTTTTGGCCATTGGCCTGTTGCTTGATATTGCGTTGTTAAAAAGTTTGCTTCTTGTGCGACTTCACGTTCAATAAAACTGTCTTCTAGGTTGTATAGAAGTATCAGACAGAAAAAACAATATATCGCTGATATGACTAAAGTGAATATGCAAAATTGCGCGACAATACGTCGGCTCAAGCTATGAGTTTTTCGGGTGTTATTGTTCATTTTTAACCTCTAAGGTAAAACCAACACCGTGTACGGTTTTCAATATGGGGTAGTCAAAAGGCTTATCTAAAATATTGCGTAACTGATAAATGTGAGAGCGCATAGCGTCAGATTCTGTTGGTTCATCACCCCAAATTTTTTGCGTTAACATTGAGCGGCTAACAACTTGCGGGTAAGCTTCGGCGAGAATGGTGATAATACGCACGCCCATAGCATGTAGCTCAAGGGGGGTATTGTCTCTCGATACTTGTTTTCTTTGCCTATCAATGGCTAAAGGGCCAATAGTTAAAATGTCAGTTGTTTGCAGTAAATGACGTCTTGATAAGGCTAAACACCTGACTTCCAGTTCTTGTAATGAAAATGGTTTCGTTAGGTAATCATCGGCGCCGGCGGTAAAGCCAGAAACTTTATCATCGATACTGTCTCGTGCCGTGAGCATTAATATCGGAATATGACGATTAGCGAGTTTTCGTATTTGCTGACAGACCTCAAGCCCGTCCATTTTTGGAAGGTTAAGGTCGAGTATGATTAAGTCGAAGTGGTTTTCTAATGCTAGCTCAAGTCCATGTTGCCCTTGATTGGCAAAGTCGAAAGTGTGGCCTTTGCCCTCCATGTATTCTGCGATATTTTCGGCAATGCTTTGTTGATCTTCAACGAGCAGAACATTAAGTGATGTTGCTTGTGCTTTCATATACCTACCAAATGTAACATAAACACCGCAATCAATTTAATTGCGGTGTTGTTCGGTGATTCTAATTTTTATAATGATAACGTTTTTAACATGTCTAATGCTGGTTTGTAATCAGGTTTTGCTACGAGTAATTGATTTAAGGTGTTTTTTGCATCAGTAACGCGTCCTAACTTATGTTGTGTAGAGGCTATTTTCATATCTAACATCGGATTGTTAATGGTTTTTTGTGCTATGGTCATTAACGATAATGCTTGCTCAAATTGTCGGTTACTTTCTGCCATTTTTAAATAATAAAAACCGTACATACCTGCTAGTGCAAGGTGATGTTGTTCTGGAGCATCTGCCAAGGTATTTAACGCTGTTTTATCGCCAGCGAGAAACTTTGCAATAACCGCCATGGTGTTGTCTTCAATGTCTTTTTCTTGTGCGGCTGGCGTTAAGCCCAACATTTTCACTAGTGCTGTTGCCACATCAACGGTTGATGTTGGGTTTTGTCCGGTAATTAAGCGCTCATCAATGGCAACATGGCTTAGCATAATTTCACTCGATTGAAATTGTCCGCCTCGTTCAGTTAATTTGTCTTCCAGCATAAATTCAAACTGGCTCAGCCACCTTTTGCCAAATAGCTTTTCTTCTTGATTGGTAAAGCCGTTAATTGCTTTATTAGCGACTAAGTAACTGCCATCGTCAAGCTTAACGTCGACTAATGCTGCTGGACCATGACATACAGCTGCAACGGTGCCTTTACTTTGATAAATGTCGGCAATAAAAGCTTGTAATGCGGTATCTTTTGGTAAGTCAAACATGGCACCTTTACCACCAACAATAAATATTGCGTCGTAGGCATTTGCATCTAAATCAGCTGTGGGTAAGGTATTGTCCAATTTAGCCATAATAACTTGGTCTGCCAATACCACAGCATTGTATGACTTTTTAGGGTCATATTTATCAGCTTGCACTTTACCGCCGTTAGGGCTGGCTATATCAACTGAAATGCCATTGGCTTTAAACACTGAATAAGCTTTGGCGAATTCATCGAATTCATAGCCCGGCTTTTCTACTCCTTGTTGCTGACCATAACCACTAACAACCATAACCACTTTCTTTTCAGAGGTAAATGCGCTTGCCTGCACGGATAGCATGATTAAAACTATTAGCGCTAAGAATTTATTTATCGTTTTTACTAAAGCTGTCATAGGTATTCTCCTTAAAATTTATGTTAATCATGCCGCGTATACTGTGAAACAGATGTGAAATATTGAGCGAAATTTTGTTTAGGTATCAGACATTAATTGCTTCACCGAACTTTGTAAGCTGTGTCTGCTGGCATATATGCCTAAGCCGGTAACAACAGACAAAATTATTGCTAAGGTGATGAATAGCCAAATAAAGTCAGGCTGATAGTTCAACGAGAATTGAGACTGATAGATCAGCATACCGGAAAAGTATGTACCTAGAATAGTGCCAATTGCGGTGATGCTTGCGGTAACGAGCCACTCAATAATATTAAGTTTTAAACAGGTAGCTCGAGTAAAACCAAAGCTCATAATGATACTGTTTTTCTTCTTTTCTTGAGACTCCAAGGCACTGATAGAGGCGAGAATAACGACGCTGGCGAGAATTATGATCATCAATGAAAAGCCGCTGATAACTTTGGTTATCATGGCTAACATGCTATCAAAACGTTCAGTGACTTCTTTTAGCGATACCATTCGCAGTGTTGGAAATTTTTGCCAAAGTGCGGGCAGTAATGTTTCTTGTTGCTGAGTTAACTCGATACTAGCCATGCTGTAATGTGCTGATTGAATATGAGCTAATGCAGTTGGTGGCATTTGCACCCAAAAAGTAATAGAGCCGGCACCTGGCTGAAATACATGACTAGCCACTATTTGTAGTTTTACTTGTTGTTGGCCGATGAAAAACGTTAACCAGTCGCCAAGTGCTAAACCTAAGTCAGTCATCACTTCCTCTTCAATGGATATTTGTTGCCAATTTTCTGTGTTTTTCTGCCACCATTGCCCCTCAATAACTTTGTTGTTTTTCGGTACGGCTTCACTCCAATGTAAGCGAATGGCATGGCTAAAGGTTGCCATACTATCGCTAGGTTTACTGCTAAATTCAGCCAGTGTTTGATTATTCACAGCAATTAATTTGGCGTACATGTAAGGCTTAGCTTGGCGAACATCGATAGCATGTTCGTCTGCCCAGTTTTCAATAAACTGCATTTGTGGTTTAGTGGCTTGCGAAACAATGATATTGCCATCATGCTGGCGTTGATAAGAAGTCATAGTGTTACCTAAATCTTTTAGCAACATTAAGGTAAACAAGAGTAAAAATGCGCATAAGCCAACGCCTAGTATTTGGGTGCTTTTGCTGATCAAGCGTTGCTTCATCATAAATAATGAAAATGGTATTAGGCCAGAAAAGCTTTGGCTTAACTTTTCGCCAACGGTTAGTGAACTCCAACTGACTACTATCATTACCACAATGGTAAAGCCGATAGCGGCAACCATCATCAAAGTTAACAAGGCATTGTCTGAATAGCTGATAACAACTAAAGATAACACCACCAAGCTACTTAATTTACTTAACCAGTGGCTTAAGCCTTGTTTGTTATTGCTAAATAGTTTTGCAACTGAGTTATTGCGTAATGATAGCCACACCGGGGCATGGAAAATAGCGAATATGGTAGTCACCGCCAGAACTGAATGCAGCATTGATGTTAGGCGCCATTGCCAAACTATTTCTGTAAATGTTTCATTTAACCAGTTTATGATCAGCCAATGACTTATCGCTGACAAAGTGACAACAACCGGCATTATTAGTAGCAGGCCAAATAACCATTTCAAAATAGAAACTTGAATGCCGGTACTTTTTGTTGCGCCAAGGCTCATGCAAATTGCTGAAAAATATTGATCTTTTTTAATATGCACTTGGGTTAATTGGTTGATGGCAATAGCAGCCATAAAGAATAAAAGAATCGATGCCAAGCCCATAAAGTTTTCTGTTCGTTTCCAGAATAAAGCTAAAGGATGATTGCCTTGTTTGTGATGTACTTGCGCAGCAGGGAGGTTTTCTTTTTGCCATGTTATTAGCGCCTTAATTTGGCTGGCAGAGCCTGCAATTAGGTAACGGTAGTGTATTAATTCTGGGGCGAATTCAAGTGACTTTATATCAAGAGTATTGATCATCGCACGCATATTAACGTTATGACCTTCCATCAAGCGATCTGGCTCGTGATGTAATACTCGAGCAACTAAAAATGCTTGGTTTGCTATTTGTAAAGTATCGCCAATGTTGATTGATAAGCCAGCAAGAAGTCTAGCGTCGAGCCAAATATGTCCTTGCTCTGGGCCAGATTGTGTTGCAACTTCTTTATCGTTAAGAGAGCTTGAGGTGAATAGCTGGCCTTGCAACGGGTATTGCGCGTCGACCGCTTTTAATTTCGTACGTTGCCAATGTTCATTATGGGTTAGTGTTGTTTTTATATCTTGAGTTTGGACAATGGTGTTGGTGATTGCAGCGAGTTCTTTTTGCTGTTTTATGGTTAAAGCGCTAGATTGACTTAACACCGCGTCAGCACCTAACAAGCTTTGCAAATTATCGTTTAAATATGCCTGTATACTTTGGCTTGTTTGGCCTAAGGTCATAATGAATAATAGTAAAATCCCCTGTGTCCAACGCAATAACCGTTGGTGAGATGAGCTAAACTCTTGTTGGTAAAAATGCCAAGCAAGCTTACTGTTACTAATTAACATGATGCCACCTTCAATATGTTAGTTTCTTGCGTGCTTAGCTGACCTTCAGCGAGTGAAAACCTGTGCTGTGCTCGTTCAGCCAATACTTCGCTGTGTGTCACAGCCACTAAACCGGCATTATTCTCTTGGCAACAGGTAAATAGAATGTCGGCGATTTCGCTGGCACTTTTTTGGTCTAAGTTACCGGTAGGTTCATCAGCGAATATAAATTTAGGTTCGAATACCAACGCCCTTGCTATTGCAACACGTTGTTGTTCGCCACCACTTAACTGACTGGGTTTATGATCGAATCGATGTTGTAAACCAACTTTCTCAAGCCAATGTTTAGCTTTTGTTACGGCGTTCTTATCTCCTCTTAATTTCAGTGGTAGGGCTACGTTATTTAGCGCAGTTAATTCTGGTAGGAGATGAAACTGTTGAAATATAAAGCCAATGTCGCTCCTTAATTCAGGTAACGGTTTTGTTTGCTCGCCATTGACATAAGTACCTGTGCCTGAGGTTGGCTCTTCTAAGCCGGACATCAACATTAATAAACTTGATTTCCCCGCGCCAGAAGGACCAGTGATGGCGTATGACTTTCCACGTGATATGGTTAAGTTGAGGTCTTCAAATAATGTTACCTTAGTATCATTTGTTTGAAATGACTGACAGATATTCCTTAGTTCAATGTTGCAGGGCATAACGAAGCTCACTTTTAAGCTAATTAATAGAAATTATCCATTATCTTAAAACTGGCTTTGTGAAATGGCTGTGAAATAGCTTAATAAGGTGACAGTAAGAATGTTAACTGAGCGATATAAGGAAGTAAAAAAGCCAGCATTGATGCTGGCTTTTGAGTATTTGATATTTAGTACTTACTTAAAGCTGTGATTGAATATAGTTTTCTAGTCCGATGGTTTTAATAAGGCCAAGTTGTTGCTCTAACCAAAACGCGTGATCTACTTCTGTATCATCAAGTAGTTTTTCTAGTATTTCGCGAGTAACGTAGTCTCTTTCTTGTTCACACATAGCAATGGCTGAACGAAGTGCTTTCGCTACTGCGTACTCAACGTCTAAATCACTTTGCAGCATTTCAGGTACTGTTTTACCAATGTGTAAACCTGGGCGGGTTTGCATATCTGGCGCGCCCTCTAAGAACAAAATTCGTTGTATCAACATTGATGCATGTTGCTTTTCATCATCAAATTCGTGGTCAATGCGTTCGAAGAGCTTGTTAATGCCCCAATCTTCATACATGCGTGAATGAATAAAGTATTGATCCATTGCCGCTAGTTCATAGGCTAATAAGCCATTTAAAGCAGATATAACTTGAGTATTACCTTTCATTTTATTTACCCTCTAACGGTTTAAAGCTGCGCTTGAATATATTTTTCAATACCCATGTTATCAATTTGGTATTGTTGAGTTTCTAGCCAATCTAAGTGTTCTTCTTCGTCATTTAGAATGCTATCAAGCATTTCACGACTTACGTAGTCTTGCTCTTGCTCACATAAGGTAATAGCACTGCGTACGATATCTATTTGAGCGGTTTGAAAGCGGGTGTCACAACTGATCATTTCTTGCGTATGTTCACCAATAGCAAGCGGCGAAAGTTGCTGTAAATTTGGTAAGCCTTCAAGGAATAATATACGCTCGATAACTTTATCGGCTTGTTTCATATCGAGAATCGATTTCTTATAACATTTGCTATTTAAGGCATTAATGCCCCAGTTTTTATACATGCGGGCATGAAGAAAGTATTGGTTAATAGATGTTAGTTCGCTGGTTAGTACTTTATTTAGTATTGCGAGAACTGCGGGATTACCTTTCATTAGTGCCTCGATAAACGTTGTTTTATGTTGGCAGTAATTATAGGAAGAAAATAGCGGAATGCAAAAGGTAATTGCTAAAAAACCTTAAAAAACAAATGGTTGATAATGGTAATTGTTATCAGTTGTAATTAGAGGAGGCTATCAAAATGAACTACTTGAGTTTAATTAGTAAGTTAACTAAGGCCTAACCTACTTCTTTAAATAAACTTTCATCGATAATGGTGTCATCAATAATATTTTGCGCCACTTTTACACAAGTGCCACATTGTGACCCTAATGGTAGGTGTTGTTTTAGTTCACGCATAGAGCCGACGCCGGCTTCGGTGACTAGCTGCTTAATTTGACGGTCTGTGATGCCTTTGCAAATACAAACAAACATAAATATATTCACCAATGATTGATAATGCGATTGATAATAGTTCTTATTTAATGTTATTTCAACAATTAATTTCTTATAAAGTATTAGTACATTGAAAAGTAAAGAGTTTAATTTTTAGGCATATTTAGGAAGTGACTTAGTTATCGACTAAGTATAACTATTAGCCTGTTTTATGTGATTTAAATCATCTTATTAGGTTTGTTTGGACAGTTATATATAACTAAAATCATATATAACTATTTTGTTATGTTTGTAGTTGCTGTATGATAGCTTTCATTCATTTAGATGGAAGCGTGTTCATGTCGCCCACAGTATTTTATAAAAACTTAGCTGATGATATTCGCTTAAAAAGCATCTTGCTTATCACAAAAGAAGGTGAGCTTTGTGTTTGCGAATTGATGGTCGCGCTCAATGAGAGTAGCCAGCCGAAAATATCACGGCATTTAGCACAACTTAAAAAAGCGGGGGTATTGGTAACTCGTAAACAGAAACAATGGGTTTTTTACACCCTAAACCCTGATATCCCTCTATGGTCAAAGAACGTTATCACCTTAACATTAAGTGAAAATTTAACGTTTATAGCTCCAAATCTGCAAGCTTTAAATAAGATGGGCGACAGACCAACTCGTATAGCAAGTTGCTGTGAGTAGAGTTTAAAAACATTGTTAATTCATTAAACGATTTGAAAAATAAACATTGATAGGGAAAGTATCATGACAATTAAAATAGGTATTAATGGCTTTGGCCGTATGGGGCGCTTGTCAATGCGTGCAGCGTATGATTGGGATGATATTGAAATTGTTCAAATTAATGATCCTGCGGGCAATGCGGAAACCTTAGCTCACTTGTTAAATTTTGATTCAGTGCACGGTATTTGGCAGCATCAGGCAACACATAAAGATGAAAATATCATCATCAATGAAAATAAGATTGCTTGTAGCCAAAATCGTGATATTGCTGATACAGATTGGTCAGGTTGTGATGTTGTAATTGAAGCTTCGGGCGTGATGAAAACCAAAGCCTTATTACATGCTTATTTGGAGCAAGGCGTAAAGCGAGTGGTTGTTACTGCGCCAGTTAAAGAAGACGGCATTTTAAATATTGTGGTTGGTGTTAATGATGATGAATACGATGCTGATAAATTTCCCATTGTTACGGCGGCTTCTTGTACCACTAACTGCTTAGCACCCGTTGTAAAAGTGATTCATGAAAAAATTGGTATTAAGCATGGTTCAATGACAACCATTCATGATATTACCAATACGCAAACCATATTAGATGCACCCCATAAAGATTTACGCCGTGCTCGCGCATGTGGCATGAGTTTAATCCCAACTACCACAGGTTCGGCAACGGCAATCACTCATATTTTTCCTGAGCTTAAAGGAAAATTAAATGGTCATGCGGTGCGTGTACCATTAGCCAATGCGTCAATTACTGACTGTGTTTTTGAGCTTGAGCGAGCGACCACGGAACAAGAGGTTAACGGTTTACTAAAATCAGCGGCAGACAATGAATTAAAAGATATCTTAGGCTTTGAAGAGCGCCCGTTAGTTTCTATTGATTATAAAACTGACCCACGTTCGAGTATTATCGATGCGCCGTCAACTATGGTGGTTAATGGTACTCAAGTTAAACTTTATGTTTGGTACGACAATGAATGGGGATATGCCAATCGCACTGCCGAAATAGCGCGCATGGTTGGTCGTTCTGATTTAGCTGCGAATAAAAACCGTTAGTGATAGATGCATGAAAATACTAAGTGGGCTATCAGAGCAAGTTAAACAATACCTCATTATAACGGGTAATTACTGGGCGTTTACCTTAACTGATGGCGCTTTGCGAATGCTAGTGGTGTTGTACTTTCATCAGCTCGGTTATAGCCCTATTAGCATTGCGATGTTGTTTCTCTTTTATGAGATTTTTGGTGTTGTTACTAATTTAGTTGGCGGCTGGCTAGGGGCTCGATTAGGCCTTAACAAAACCATGAATATTGGCTTAGCCATTCAAATTATTGCGCTAGCTATGTTACTGGCGCCAAGTGGTTTTCTTACCGTTGCCTATGTCATGGTTGCACAGGCATTATCTGGTATTGCCAAGGACCTTAATAAAATGAGCGCCAAAAGCTCAATTAAATTACTGGTGAGCGATGGTGAAAGCGGCAAGTTGTATAAGTGGATTGCAATACTGACGGGCTCAAAAAATACCTTAAAGGGCATTGGTTTTTTCCTAGGAGGGTTGCTACTAACTTTATTAGGTTTTACTGGCGCTATTGTTGTAATGACTGGAATGCTTGTTATTGTTTGGCTATTTAGCCTTATCAAGTTAAAACAAGATTTAGGTAAAGCGAAAAACAAACCTAAATTTAAGGAGATATTTTCTAAAAGCCGTGCGATAAATTTACTCTCAGCAGCTAGGTTATTTTTATTTGCCGCCAGAGATGTGTGGTTTGTGGTCGCTTTACCGGTGTTTTTGGCTGCTGAGTTTGGTTGGCAGCATAGTTGGGTCGGCGGCTTTATTGCCGCTTGGATAATACTTTACGGTTTTATTCAAACTATTGCGCCAAAAATAACTGCAAAGTTTTCTGACCAAGTGCCTAATGGTATTGATGCCGCAAAATGGGGCACCTTATTAGCATTTGTACCAGGCGTGATGGCAATTGCGTTTGTTAATGAAATTGATGCATTTTGGGTGATTATTGTTGGCTTAATGGTTTTTGCTGTGTTGTTTGCTGTTAACTCATCGTTACATAGCTTTTTAATAGTCGATATGGCCGGTAAAGGCGGCGTTTCGCTAGATGTTGGTTTTTACTATATGGCCAATGCCTGCGGTAGATTACTTGGCACTGTACTCTCTGGCTGGATGTTTCAAGTTTATGGTTTAGTAGCATGCTTAGTGGTATCTGCGATATTTATTGCATTAGCCGTTATTTTTGCTGCCATGATCCCAAAAACAGTGCAAATTGATTAGCCTTGCTTGAGATAAGGCAACATAGTCACTCGGCCTTTATTGGTCGAGTCGATTTTTAAATTACTTTTTATATCTTTCCAAGCGGTAACTTTACCGCCAACATTTAGCTTTTCAAATGAATTTATTGTTAAGCCATCTTCTTTAAGTTTTAAGAAGTGAGTCAACTGCTCAAAGCTGTTGCTCGCACTAATATCAATTGATAAAAAATCTTCTTTGCGATGTTGAAAATAATGTTGTGCTTGCGCGAAGTGCTGCTGATAACAATTTGTTAAAAACGTAAAGCTGTTAATGTTTTCGAGTGAATAGGGCGCGAATGTAGCTAAATAGCAGCGTTTGATAATAGGGTTAAAGCCGCCATCGTCTCGCGCTAAATTGGTATGCATACGCAATAGTAGTTGTTGAATTGACGGCAGCCATTTATCTAGCGAACGCTCTAAATAAATAAATTTAGCATTCGGGTAGGCGTAGTCTAAATGCTGATAATCACAAAAAATTGGTGTGTCAGCTATTACTTCTGCAACTTCAAACGTTTTGTCAGTATAGGCGGTATGAGCAACTTTATAACCTAAGTTAAGCATTGCTGAACAAACACTGGTGGTGCCTGTTCGGGGTAGTCCTATAATGAAAATTTTGTTTTCGCTCGCCATAGTCTTTTCGTTGGTTAATTTGTAATAACAGTTTTGAACGGCGGCTATTTTGCCTCAATTCGTTCGCCAGCGTAAGAAAAATGTCATTTATCTGTCATTTAATAAACCTGCAACATTAGTGAAACCAGATTGTCATATTGAACCATTAAAATTTTTGCCAAGTGATTAAGTTGTTGAACAATTGCATATGCAATACGGCACTTAATAATTCTCGCTTCTAAAAGGTTTTATGGAAAATGAAACAAAATACATTACCTAAACGTATGCAAATTGCACTTATCGCCGCAGCGATAGCTATGCCTACGTTAGCACAAGACAGTCAACTTAACGATGTTGTTGCTGCTGGACAAAAAATTAACCAATCAGCCAACAAGTCACAACAAAAAGTGGACACAATTAACAGCAATATTCTAACTAAATTACAACAATTCAAAACTGTTAATAAAGAGCTTGATGGCTTAAATGTTTATAACAAACAAATGAATAAGCAAATTGATAATCAGCTGGCTGAATTAGCGCAGCTCGATATTTCTATGGAACAAGTCAGCATTATTGAACGCCAAATTTCACCGTTAATGGCGAGAATGATCAGTACGTTAGAAAAGTTTGTTACCTTAGATATGCCTTTTTTACCTAGCGAGCGTAGCCATCGCCTCGATGGCTTAAAAGCAATGTTAGATCGTGCTGATATTGCGGTATCTGAAAAGTTTCGCCGTGTTCTAGAGGCATACCAAGTTGAAGTCGATTATGGTCGCACAATTGAAGCATATACTGGTTTATTGACCGTTGATGGCGTTGAGCGTGACGTTGATTTCCTACGCATAGGTCGCGTTAGTTTTGTTTACCAAACCCGCGATGGTCAGCAGTTAGGCATGTGGCAACAGTCTTCACAGTCGTGGCAGCCTTTGTCTGGTGAATACCGTTTACCTATTAATAAAGCATTACGTATTGCTCGTAAGCAGCTTGCCCCCGATTTAATAACTGTGCCTGTCGCGCAAAACTCAGCAGAATAGGGAAGAATAATGATGATTTCTTTCAACAAAATAGCTTTAAAGTCATTAAAAGCAACTAAAAAATTATCAGCGCTTTCAATCGCTAGTGTTGCTCTGTCGTCGTTAATGACAGTGACTACTGTATCAGCACAACAAGCCGGTAACCTAGATGAATTATTATCGCGCCTAGAAAGCGGACAAATAGCTCAAACGAAACAAAATCAAGCGCGTGAAAAAGAGTTTACTTTAAAAGTAAACGAACAAAGCCGTTTACTTGAACAAGCGAAAAAAACACGTGATCAAGCCATTAATACCAGTACTAGTTTAGAAACTCAGTTTCAAGACAATGAAGTGAAACTAGCAAATAAAACTGACGCGTTATCGCGTCGTATGGGTGAATTAAAAGAACTATTTGGTGTGTTACAGCAAGTCGCCGGTGATACCAAAAGTAAGTTTCAAACCTCGGTAGTTTCAGCACAAATAGCTAACCGTGGCGAATTTTTAGATGAGTTAGCACAAAGCATGGGCTCTTCATCAAAACTTGCTTCTATTGAAGAAATTGAACGCTTATGGTTTGAATTACAACGTGAAATGACTGAAAGCGGCAAGGTACATAACTTTACACGTGATGTTGTTATGGCTAATGGTGAGAAGCAACTAACACAAGTTACCCGTGTTGGTGGCTTTAACTTGATTGCAAACGGTAAATACCTTGAATACATAGATGAAACTGGCTCTGTAGCTGAATTAATTCGTCAACCGTCTGCTCGTTATTTAGATAGCGCACAAGCGTTAAGTTCGACGTCGAATCAAGCGGTGCCATTTGCACTTGACCCAACTGGTGGTTCAATTCTTGGATTATTAGTTCAAGCACCTGATACGCAAGAACGTGTCGAGCAAGGTGGTCCAGTAGGTTATGTCATTCTAGCTATTGGCTTAATCGGTTTACTCATTGCCCTTGAACGTTTTGTAACTTTGTTCTTAATTGGCGGAAAAGTTAATCGTCAGCTGAAAAGTGATACTGCCAATGCTGATAATCCATTAGGCCGCGTCATGCTTGTTAAAGAGCAAAATCCGAATGCTGATACGGAAACTTTAGAACTTAAGTTATCTGAATCAATTCTGCGAGAAGTCCCTAAGTTATCAAGCCGACTAACCTTGATAAAAATTATCTCGGTCGTGGCACCACTTATTGGCTTACTTGGTACCGTAACCGGCATGATCAATACGTTCCAAGCTATCACATTATTTGGTACAGGCGACCCGAAATTAATGGCAGGTGGCATTTCACAAGCACTAGTTACCACTGTCTTAGGGCTAGTTGTAGCAATACCTATGGTATTTATCTTTACCTTATTACATACCCGCAGCCGTTCGATTATTAACCTACTGCAGCAACAAAGCGCCGGTATTATTGCTGAACGAGCTGAGTGGACAAAGAGCAGTGAGCAAGGAGCATAAACCATGATTTGGTTTATCGAATTGATGAATACCATCGGTGAATTTATGGATACCGGTGGTCAGGTTCTTACGGTTATTGCGGTTGTTATTGCGGTGATGTGGTTGTTGATATTTGAGCGTCTTATCTTTGTTTTTTGGGGATATCGCCGAATTAAGAAACAGCTAAAACACAACTGGCATAGCCGCACTGAACAGCATTCTTGGTATGCAGAGCAAATACGATGTGCACTTGTTGCGCGTGGCAGCGCTATGTTAAGCACTAACTTATCGCTTATCCAAAGCCTAGTCGTGTTGTGCCCATTGTTGGGCTTACTGGGGACGGTAACTGGCATGATTGAAGTATTTGATGTTATGGCAATTTCAGGCAGTGGTAATGCCCGTTCAATGGCTTCTGGTGTCTCGCGTGCAACCATACCAACAATGGCTGGCATGGTTGGTTCGTTGTCAGGTGTTTTTGCGGCAACTTGGTTACAGCGTAATGCTAAGCGTGAAACTGAGTTACTAGAAGATGCTATGGAAGTTAATCATTAAATCATTGGCTACTACGGCCTTAATAAGCCGAAATGAACATACTTTTAAAAGAGAAAAATTATGCGTTCGCAATTAAATAAAATGCTACAAGAGCAGGAAGAAAGCGATGAGATCAATATGACACCTATGTTAGATGTTGTATTTATTCTTTTGATATTTTTTATCGTAACCGCGTCGTTTGTTAAGGAGGCCGGTATTGAAGTTAACCGCCCTGAGGCTGCCACAGCAGTAAAAAAAGAGCGTGCCAATATCTTGGTAGCTATTAGTGATAAAGGTGAAATTTGGATCAATAAACGCCGTATTGATGTGCGCGCAGTACAAGCAAATATTGAACGACTAAAAGCAGAAAATCCACAAGGCACTGTGGTTATTCAAGCCGATAAAAAGGCGACAACAGATGTCTTGATTAAGGTAATGGACTCTGCTCGAGCTGCTGGCGTTTATGATGTTTCAATTGCTGCGCAAGAGGCATAATTATGGCAGATGTACAGATGACGAATGTACAAGCGGCGAACGCAATTAATGCACCTTCGATGCTTTTGAAAACCGGTAGCCGATACCTTATTGGCTTAGCACTAGCCGTTGTTACAACCTTAGGTTTACTTTGGGGAATGCAAGCATTAATTGCTGGTGGCAATGATGTTATGTCTGAGCCGCCACGTGGCAACGTACTTGATTTTATTCGCCTTAAAAAAGAACAGCAAGTCGTTAAGAAAGAACGTAAACCGCAAAAACCAGCTAAACCTAAAACACCGCCACCGCCTATGGTGCAACCGCAAATGGCACAAGCAAACCCTAATGCTCAAGCGATTAGCAGTAGTTTTTCGGCTGATGTTGCACTCGATGGTGGTTTAAGTGGCGGACTAAGTCTGGAAAGTGGCGATGGTGATTACTTACCTATTGTTAAAGTAGCACCTATTTACCCACGCCGAGCACAAGCACGTGGTATAGAAGGTTTTGTCATTGTTGAGTTTACCGTAACTAAAACTGGGGCAGTACGAGATGCCGTGGTTGTACACGCAGAGCCAGAAAATATTTTTAACCGAGCAGCACTAGATGCAGCGTTGAAGTTTAAATATAAACCTCGAGTGGTTGATGGCGTTGCCATGGAAGTGGCAGGTGTTCAAAACAAAATATCCTTTGCCATAGATGGTTAAAGAAAGGCAATAAACTAAATATAACAAAGAGGAGAGCAGATCATGTTAATGAAAAAATTAGCTGTACCTTTATTGAGTGTGAGCTTAGTGTGTGGCTTGGCAGCTACCAATATAGTTTATGGAAAAACGGCAGATAACTCAGCTAACACTGATGAACCAAAACTGGCTAAAAAGCGCACGGCAAAAAAAGTACCAGCAATGCGTAACCGTGTATACAGCCAATTGGCGCGAGCGCAAAAGCTGGCAGATGAAGGCGTTAAAATTGCAGGTTTTGACGTGTTAGATGAAGTTAAAGAACGCATAGATGGGTTAAATAGTTACGAACGCGCCATGTTATGGAATTTCTATGCTTTTATGTTTTATGGTAATGACGATATCGCGTCGGCTATTGAACATTTTGAGTTAGTGATTAAGGAAGATGCTATTCCTGACTCTTTATATTTATCAACAGTGTATTCGTTAGCACAATTATCAATGCAACAGCAAGATTACCAACAAGCCTTGGTGTATTTACAACAGTGGCAAGCGAATAACAGTAAAGCACTAACTGCGCAGCAGCATGTGATGTTTGCGCAAATTTACTATCAAGACAAACAGTTTAATAAAGTTATTCCACAAGTTGAGCAAGCAATTGCGTTAGCAAAACAAAACAATACGGCAGTTAAAGAAAACTGGTTAATTTTACAACGAGCAAGCTACTACGAACTTAAACAACCTGAGAAAGTTGTTGAGGTTATTGAACAACTGGTGCGCCTTTTTGATAAACCTGAATATTGGTTACAACTAGCTGGTATGTACGGTGAAATTGGCGAAGAAGAAAAGCAATTGGCTGTTATGGAAGCGTCATGGCAAGCAGGGCATATCAGTAAATCGAGTGATGTGATGACCTTAGCGCAACTTTATCGCTTTCACCAAGTACCTTTTAAAGCGGCCGTGTTGTTGGAGCAAGCCATAGCCAAAGGAACTGTGGTTGCTAGTGAAAAAAGTCTTGAAGCCTTAGCGCAAGCCTATGTTGCCGCTAAAGAAGATGAAAAAGCATTACCTGTACTTACCAAAGCTTCTGAAATTGCAGATTCAGGCAAGTTTGATGTGCAACTTGCGCAAGCCTATTTAAATTTAGAGCGCTGGCAAGAGGCCATTAAAGCGGCGAACAGTGCGTTACTTCGTGGTAACATTAGCCGTGAAGGCGATATGCATTTAGTAATAGGTATGGCGCAGTTTAACTTGGAAGAATTTGAAGAAGCGTTGCTTGCCTTTACACAAGCACAAAAAATTGCAAAATCGGCAAAAACCGCAAAGCAATGGTTTCATCATGTTGAACGTGAACAAGGCCAACGTGAGCGTTTAGCTATGCTAAATTAATAGACTGAAACGCTTGATAAAAAAGGCTTAACTGCAACAGTTAAGCCTTTTTGTTTTATTAACATTCAAAAATAAGGTTAGAAGGAACTAGTTACTTTCTACTGATACTTCTAAGTCTTTTAAAATACCGTCATGCAAATTGTAAACGAAACCATGCACAGTGATATCTTGCTCAGCAGCCCAAGCTCTCTTTAAAATGGTGGTATTACAAACGTTAGCAACTTGCTCAATTACGTTTAACTCACACAATAGCTTGAGTTTTTCTTCTTTATCTTCAACAGCGTCTAAGCGTTCTTTATGAAAACGGTAAACGTCTTTAATGTGATGCAACCAGTTATCGATTAAACCATGGCTTTTATCATCAAGTGAGGCGATAACGCCACCACAACCGTAATGCCCACAAACTATAACGTGCTTCACCTTTAATACTTCTACGGCGAATTGAATAACGGACAAACAGTTAAGGTCTGTATGAATAACTTGGTTGGCAATATTGCGATGAACAAAAACTTCACCCGGTTGCATACCTAATAATTCATTAGCCGGCACACGCGAATCTGAGCAACCAATCCATAAGTACTCTGGAGTTTGTTGTTCTGATAGGTTTTTAAAGAAGTTTGGATCTTCTTGTTTAATTTTGTCAGACCATTGCTGATTGTTATCAAATAAATGCTGTATTGAGCTCATGAGAAAACCAATAAGGAAAATATATTGTGATTTTAAGTTGTTGTGCTAACAAGTAAAGTAAAAACTGGTCTTAGCTTTACTAAATCGTATTAAAGCTAAGTAAGTTTTGTTATTAATAATTAGTCAATTTGGGATCAAGTTTCGGTATAATGGCAACATTGAATTTAGTAAGGAGAAAAGCATGGCAACTGCATGTGCGCGTCATATCTTAGTAAAAAATGAAAAACTGGCGCATGAGCTAAAAGCCAAAATAGCCAAAGGTGCTGATTTTGGACAACTGGCAAAGAAAAACTCAACTTGTCCATCAGCAAAAAAAGGTGGTGATTTAGGTGAATTTAAGCGCGGACAAATGGTAAAAGCCTTTGACGACGTTGTATTTAAGAAAGCGGTACTAGAAGTACATGGGCCAATAAAAACCAAGTTTGGCTTTCATCTTATTCAAACTATTTACCGTAACTAAGGCTCTCCAGCGTTTAGTCTTTAAAGACTATTTTAATTCTTGGTCTTTTTTTTCTTGCTCTGCAGAACGTTCATTAACTTTTCGCTGTTGTTCTTCGCTAAGCTCAAATTTACTTGCTGATTGTTTCAACAGCAAAATGCCGCCAATTACCGAGCCAACTGCAACAATAATAATGATAATTGTTGTAAGTGTCATTGTTTAACCTCACTACTATGTTACTGAAGGAATTATTGAATAAAGCACTATTTCAAATTGATTGTAAAAACAGATAGTAAAATAACACAATAGCATGTAATTTATTTGTAAATATTGCATGACTCATAGGTAAGTATTAATTTTGGCCTATAAGCGATAATCATAACTATAATCACGTAATTGGAAAAAAAATGTCTAACCGCCTTAGTTTCAAGCTTTTAATCCCAAGTCTTTTAATTGCTCTCATCGCTTTAATTATTATGATGACAATGGGGGAGAGCCTTTCTTATACCGCAACTATAATCATTGTATTGGCGATGATAGTAATACAAGCGGTTGTTAATTATTTTTACGCAGAAAAAAAGCTTAGTCAGCGTCTTGATGAGCTACAAAAGTATGTTGAACAAGTCGCTAGTGTTGATGAAGCGCCAACAAGGCTTGTTCGGGATGAAAATAATGATGATCTTGCTAATGTTGTAAACAAGCTTTCAGCTTTTATCGCGAATTTAGCCGATGTTATTACAGAAATTCGCAGTGAATCAGAGAGTTTAAAGCAAGGTTCTGCTTCACTTGCCGATCAAATGTCAGATTCTGTTAATGCTGTAAATCAATCAGCTGGCCAAATTGAACAAATGGCGAGTTCAATTGACCAAGTGGCGTTAACTTCGACCACACTCTCTGAAAGTGCTAGCCAAGTTAGTGATACGACTAATCAGGTGTTAGCTATTTTAGAGCAGGGCACGAACGCATCAAATACTAGCCAGCACACCATTGAAGACTTTGCTAATGAAGTTACGGCAATGGCGTCTGACTTAGCACTATTGCAAGAGGAGTCATCTCGCATTGGCTCGGTATTAGAAGTGATTCGTGGTATTGCCGACCAAACTAACCTTTTAGCGCTTAACGCCGCTATTGAGGCAGCGCGCGCAGGTGAACAGGGGCGAGGTTTTGCCGTGGTAGCAGATGAAGTGCGTGCTTTAGCACATCGCACACAAGAAGCGACCGTTGAAATTAATGCGATGGTAGAAGGGTTGCAAGAAAAATCAACTAATGCTGTTAACGCAATTAGCCGCGGACAAAGTCTGTCGCAAGATAGCCTTGCTCATTCAGAGCAAGTAGTTGATGCATTGCAGCAAATTGGTCAAGTATTTACTGAGGTTGATACCTTAACTTCACAAATTGCACAGGGCACAACTGAACAGCAGCACTCAACCGCATCAATAAACGATAATATGTCGATGGTGGTTGATTTAAGCCGAGAGTTAAATACAGGCTTATCATCTGTTGCTGAACTGGCAGAAATGCAACAACATACGGCCGCTGAAGTTGATACTACGTTAAATAGAATTTGCGTTTAGCTCGTTTAAAGTTAAATAGATAATAAAAAGGTTCGCGATGCGAACCTTTTTTGTAGCCGATAAAGTTAAGATATTATGTTGCTAATTTTATTAGAGTGAATAGTTAAATCAGTCGCATTAACACGTTATAACGTTTACTTGGTGTATTTTAAAACTTCAAATTGATATTTATCATTAAGTGTAAATTATGGCTCGAAAGCAAACTTTGGTAAATTAGTTATAAAAACAAAACTGTGTGTTATGAAATATTTATATAACCTATATACATCAACTACTAGGACACTGCGACAGTAGTGTTAATTTATCGGGTTATTGCATCGGAAACTTTAACATTGTCAGCATATTAAGTATTAATCGGCTTGATAATTTAATGTAAATAACGTTCAATAGCCGCCTTTCTATTTGGAGTATAGCAATAATTCAGTGTTCATTTTTTCAATCTTGATTGGCTGGCTGTTTGTTAAATACTCTCACATTAAAATAGCAGCAGTATCAAACCTAATAACAATTTTAACTAATGCTACATTTTGTTACAGATGATGGATCTTGTTACGTCAATTTCTTAAATACAAAGAGATAATAAAGTGGATTTTAGCAACGCAGAAACAATTTATGATTAACCTTAAAATAACCAAAGCAATTTTCCCTCGTTTGTCATTACTAGCAACGATCTTTTCAGGCGTTATGATTTCAAGTAATTGTTATTCAAACGATATTAGCCATAACGTACGGAGTAATATCCAACAAGAGAGTGATTCTGAAAATTATCTTGAAATGGGCATCATGCACCGTGTAACTGATGAATCAACTTTTATAGGGAGAAGTCATTATTCCAATACAAGCTTCTTTGTGAATGGCAGCTATAGCTGGAATGGCTTATTTGTTGAGTCTTATAGTGAAAGCGGGCATGGCGTTGTCTTTGGCTATGATGTCTTTAGTAATAATGACTGGTCGTTAGACATCATAGCAACTACCGATTGGGGCAAAGCTAGCTTTGAAAATAATGGTCGATATAATGATGATAGTGCACTTACCGTTGGTGCGCGATTATCTGGATATTTGGGTAATAACACTTTGCAGTTTGCCATTAACCAAGATGCAACTGGGGATCATAATGGTACGACTATCTCAGCTCTAATCGGACGAAGTTGGCAATTTAGAAACTGGAATTTTCATGGCATTATTGGAGCCGAGTATGCTTCTGCAAAGTTAAATCATTTTTACGCTGGTGTTTCCAAAGAGCAGGCCGAATATTTAACCAATTCAGGTAAGGAGTTTAGTGCTTATAATGCCGGCGCTAGCGTTCATTTCAGTACTGAGCTAGGCGTAACTTACCCTATATCAGAGGACTGGGTTTTTAGGGCAACTGCGCGTGCGGTAACTAGGCCAAGTGAAATTACCGACAGTCCCAGGTATCCCAATATGGACTCATTAGCAACTTCCTTTCGCACTAGCATTAGCTATGTATTTTAGGGGGAGGTGATAATGTTCATTTTAAATAATAAAAAACAAGTTAATAAAGTCACCAAGCTATATATCGTAATTTTACTGGGAATTTTCAGCGCAGTTATTCCAACGATGGCTAATGCTACTGAGAGCTTGGATAAGACTGTAATAAATGGTACCGAGCAATTAGCGCAACTAAAAGTAACCCCTAAACCTTGCGTGGCCTTACGCAAAGGACAAAAATGCTTTCTAGAAGTTACTTTTAATTGGCAGCACCCAACGCCTAGCAATTATTGTTTAGTTAATGCAACAACAAACAAAACAATGAAATGCTGGCAACAACAAAATAAAGGTGAATTCAGTTTTGATTTTCAATCTACGTTAAGTAATGATTTTGTTTTACGCCAAGCTGAGTCGACTATTGATTTAGCTCGAACAAAAATAGCAGTTGCTTGGGTATATAAATCTTCTAAACGTGCGAAATCAACATGGAGAATATTTTGACCGAATCTGTTATCAACACAGCTGATAAAACTAAACATATTATGCTGGTGGAAGATGATATGTCCCTTGCTGAGTGGTTTGCTGATTATCTTAGTGAGCAGGGCTATATTGTAACTTTAGCTAATCGCGGCGATGTTGCCATTGAAATGATAGAGACAGATAAGCCTGACTTGGTGATATTAGACATAATGTTGCCAATAAAAGATGGCTTTGCAGTATGTAAGGAAATACGTCCTTTTTATCATGGTCCAGTGTTAATGATGACGGCTAGAGATCACGAAACTGACGAGGTGTTGGGGTTAGAGTTAGGTGCGGATGATTATGTTGTTAAACCGGTAAAACCAAGAGTTTTATTATCAAGGATTAATGCACTTTTTCGTCGTGTTAATTCACAACCAAGCTCTTCTATGCCCTCGATTGAATCAGATGCTAATAAAATCATTTATGGCCAATTTTCACTTGATGGTAATTCTCGAAGCACTACTTTAGGTGGCGAAAAAGTGGCTATTTCCTCGAATGAGTTTGACGTGCTTTGGCAGCTTGCACAGTCAGCGGACCAAGTTGTTAGTCGAAAGGATTTAGTTACTCAGCGTAGAGGTATAGATTACGATGGCTTTGATCGCTCAATAGATATTCTGGTATCAAGAATTCGCAAAAAGCTTGGCGATGATGCTAGCAACCCTTATAGAATAAAAACGGTTTGGGGTAAAGGCTACCTGTTTGTTAAAGATGCTTGGAATTAGTTAATGCCTAAACTAACCTTATCGCTGCTATTAGTTATATTCGTTGCTGTGATCGGCATAGGCGGGTTGCTCGATAATTTTTTCAATCAATATCAATCACAACAAGTTGATGAAATTGACGAATTATCTTCATATCGTTTGCTAGGAAAGTCATTAGCGGCAACGTTAGATAAGCAAGAAACGGCGCAAAAATTCATAGCTGATTGGCAGCAACAATTTGAACTTGAAGTAACCCTAACGCAATTTGAAGACCTTTTTCTGCCTGACTCATTACAACAGTCCTTTACTGCAGGTGAACCAGTAGTATTTGAAACGAATGACAATATTTCACTGCATTTTCTACTACCATTACAACAAAAAGTGCTGACTTTAAGTGTTCCCCCTATTAAGCAAAAGCATACTGATAGTTCGTTACCGTTAATATTAACCGGTATCTTCTATTTCGGTATTTTATTAGTTGTGCTTGTTTGGCTGTACCCTTTGATAAAGCAATTAAGGCAATTAAGGAAAACCACTAAAGCTTTTGGAGAAGGGCAACTGCAAAAAAGAATAGTCACAAGTTCAGCGTCATATATTAACGATATTGAAGTAGAGTTTAACCATATGGCTCAACGAATAGAGGCTTTAATAAGTGATAATAAGTTGCTAAGTGATGCGGTAGCCCACGATTTACGAACGCCATTGGCAAGATTACGTTTTGGTATTGAGGTTTTGCAGGAAACGGATAGTCCAGAAACTAGGGCAAAGTATCAGCATCACCTTTCTCGTGATATTGATGAAATGGAACGGTTAGTGAATATTTTACTGAGTTATGCGCGAATCGAACAGTCAATGATGGCAACTGAGCAGCAGAGTGTCGACCTCAATGAACTGACCAGTCAATGTGTTGGAATGGTAGCTGATGATGGAAAGGTTATTCATTGGTGTGCTGATGGTGATGCTACAGTTGTTGGTGATGTAAATTATCTCAGCATGTTAATTAACAATTTACTCAGTAATGCACAACAGTACGCTGATAAAGAGATTGCCATTAAAATTGAGCGTAGCAATTCACAGCTTCAATTTATTATTAGTGATGATGGCCCTGGTATTCCAGAAGAAAAACGTAATGAATTGTTAAAACCTTTTGTCCGTGGCGATCAAGCGCATGAAAAACCAGGATATGGCATGGGCTTGGCTATTGTGGCGAGAATTGCTCAATTACACCAAGCCACACTTACTATTGGCGATGCAGATGAGCTCGGTGGAGCGCAGTTTTGTCTCGGTTTTAAATACTAGAGCATGGTTTGCTATGACAATTGCTACACTTTGTTACAGATGATGGAACTTGTTACGTCTTAATGTCATTTAATTTCTTACGATAGTCTTAATTCGACCAGTATAGGAAATAACAATGACAGCAAATATCTGCACTACTTTTAGACAACTAAGCAAATTTAAACTAGCCGCTATCGCTACTGCAATGGCACTAACTCTATCTGCTTGTGGCGGTAGTTCATCATCAGGAAGTAATTCAACACCTTCTGCAACAACTCCTACTGTTAGTGTTGATTATCAAAAGGTCATTGACGAAACTGTAACAGAGACAATTCCAGGGATAATATTGTTAGTCGAAAGCCCTGAACAGCGTTTTTTAGGCAGCGCTGGCGTTGAAAATATTGCCAGCCAAAACCCGATGCAGGTATATCATACAATGCCGACAGCGAGTGCTGGTAAAGCTATGATTGGTTTATTAGTAGCAATGTTAGCGGATGAAAAGCTATTAAATTTAGATGATACTCTCGATACATGGTTGTCGAATGACACTCTAAGTCAAATCCCAAACAGTAATGAAATGACTTTACGTCAATTGTTGAATCACACGAGTGGCATTTATAATTACACCGAAAATGACGATTATTTTGATTTTCTAATTGCAGAGCCTAGTAAAGCTAAAACTGATGCAGATTTCCTTATTTTTGCTTTGAATCAGCCCGCTAGTTTTAAACCGGGTGAAGGTAGAGAATATTCAAACACTGGTTATCTTTTGGCTGGTTTAATTATGGATCAAATATTAGGCGAGCATCACTCAGTAGCATTGAGAGAGCGTATTTTGAACCCATTAGGTATGAATACAACGTATTATATTGGGATGGAAAAAGACCGAGGTGACTTTATTTCTGGTTACCATCAGTTTGATGATCATGACACGGTATACCAAACTAAGTCATATCTGGAAAATGTAAGTGAAGCAAGTTCGCCGGTGGTATCGAATGTTGAAGATATGGCTTTATTTCTGAAAAGTGTCGTCACAGAACAAAGCTTTATCAGTGATACGATAAGAAGTGAATTTTATGGCTCTTTACCTAACGATAGCAATGGTATTTACGGCCTTGGAATTAACGTAGATCCTCTTGGAAGTAACACCGCTTACTATCATTCAGGAAAAGACTATGGTTACCACACTCAAAATATCTATTTTAAAGAAAAAGATCTCAGTATTACGGCCTTTATGAACTGCAGTACGGCGCCTATTTGTGAGAAAACTATGGATGGTTTAATTAGTAAAGTTATAGCTAACGAGCTTTAATCACGATAGATACGACAACACTAGCAAGTAAGGTTGGGCGAAACTTATAGCCTTATATTGTTAGCGAGTTATTTAGATATAAAACTAAGTGAAATTATTTTATCAGTCGATTATTGCTTAGTTACTTAATGTTAGTGTTGTTTTACCTCTAATTTTAATAGGGATGATATTTTAATGAAATTTACGATTTTGATGCTGGTTAGTGTATTCCTTTTAAGTGGCTGTGTTGCATTACCGACAAAGGACCATTCATATGTTAATAAATGTGAAATATCTAGCGATAGGAAAGTGCTAAAAGTTGTTGATGCTGCGAAAGGCAGTAATTCTTTTTACTCTATAAGTGGTGTGATTTTGCTACCGATAACAACTGTTATATCAGGTATATATGTTGGGATTAATAATACCTATCATTTGGGAGAGGAAAAGTTAGTTTGTGGGGGGTAAAACGTAATGAGTCGAGTTTAACGTTAAAGGTTTAACTACTCTTATAATATGTGCTTTGGCAAGTTATTCAATGAAGGAATGTATATTGAATAGCTTAAAACGGTAGATATTGTGCATTGAATATTATCAATGCACGGTTTATCAATTTAAGTTATCGCCTATACTTGTTGCTATTTTTTCTGATAGTAGTTACGACTTTTTTCTGCTTGTTCACATAAGTCGGTAAGGGCATTTAAGCTGCGGGTTGTCATGCGATGTACTACATCAGCATCGAGTTTGATAATTTGCTGGTGCTTTACCGCTGGTATTATTGGCCATTTCTCCCATGGGTAACCCTCTCTATCAACTTGGTTTTCAGATAAAGGTTGAATAATAATATCAACATTGGTTTGTAATATTTGTTCAATATTAACTTGCGGGTATTTAGCATCTGCCAAATAAAAAGGGTTACTAATACTACAGATATCTAAAAACTGTTGAGGCCAGCTACCTTTAGCGATAGTTGTTATTGGCCTTGACCAAACCTCGTAAAAACCTTGTAGTGTCGGCTTTTGCTGATATTGTTCTTTAATTATTGATAAGTCGTTAAGAAACTTAGTAGCGACATCAATTCCTTGCTGTTTATGGCCTGAAAGCTCTCCGAATAAACGTAGCTCTTTGGCAACATCATCAAAAGTATATGGTTGTGAATAAACTACGTTGAAGCCCAACTGCTTGATGCGGGCTAAGTCATCACTTGGGTTGCCACTTTTCCAAGCAATAATTAGATCGGGTTGCAATTCAATAACACGCTCAAGTTGAATACGTAAAGAACTGCCTATTCTTGGAATTGTCTTCGCATCTTCTGGGTAATCTGCATGCTCGGTAGTGGCAATAATTTGCTCGCCAGCGCCAACATCAAAGAGCATTTCAACAATATGAGGTGCTAACGCTATGATGCGAGGTTTAGATATATTGTTATTAGCACTTTGCTCAGCGCTTGTAGCTGCTGTTATACAGGCGAGTACAACAAGTAATAAGGTGCGAAATTTCATTGCTATTCCATATTTTAAAAAATTAGATGTTAAGCCAATCAAATACTGTTTAGTTGCATTTGACTGGCTTTGTTGAATGGCTAACGTGAGAAATTTACCAGTCAATGCCTTTTTGCGCTTTAATGCCGTTATCAAACGCATGCTTTGTTGGTTGTACTTCACTTACTGTGTCAGCTAATTCGATTATGCTTCTATGGCATGCACGGCCAGTAATAATCACATGTTGCATAGCAGGGCGGTTAACAATGGCTTCAATCACTTCATCTAAGTCTAAATATTTGTATGACACCATGTAAGTTAACTCATCAAGTAGTACCACATCGACCGTTTCATCTTTAAGTAAACGTTTTGCTTCTGTCCATACTTTTGTTGCGGCGGCAATATCTTTTGATTTGTCTTGAGTATTCCATGTAAATCCTGTCGCCATGACATGAAATTCAACACCATTTTTTTCAAGTAAGTTACGTTCGCCACACTCCCAGTCACCTTTGATGAATTGTAATGCTGCGGCTTTATAACCATGGCCCACTGCGCGTGTCACCGTTCCAAAACCTGAAGTAGATTTACCTTTACCATTTCCGGTAATTACAATTAATAGGCCTCGATCTTCTTGAGCAGCGTCGATTCGCGCATCTACTTTTTCCTTAATACGTTGCATACGCTCTTGGTGTTTTTGATTTTTGTCTGCTTCTGTTGTCATATTAATTATCCTGATTTGCGAGTGCGATACATGATCGCTAAAAAGAAAATACTACCAATGGCGGAAGTGATAATTCCAATGGGAATTTCAACATTACTTAGTGCACTACGTGCAATAACATCGACCCAAATTAAAAAACAACCACCAACTAATGCTGAGCCAATAATAAGCGGCATAGTTGTTACGCCAACGAGTTGCCTAACGATATGTGGGATCATTAATCCAACAAAGCCTATGCCACCACAATAGGCAACAATAGTCGCGGTAACCGCCGCACATAAAGCTAATAATATAAGTCTTAATTTATCAACATTTACCCCTAAACTTGCAGCGCTTTCATCGCCTAGCAAAAGTGCATCAATATGTCGATGTAAGGCAAAAATCGAGATCAAAGTGATTAATACCATGGCGCTGATTAAGTAAAAGTGGAACATTTCAACGCGTGTTAAACTGCCCATTAACCAAAATATAACGCGATTGGTAGCGAAAGGATCACCAAGATAAAGAATGAAATGACTTATAGAGCCCAACATAAATGACACAGCCACGCCCGTTAATAATAAATGGTTCATATTACGTAATAACGTGGCAATGCCAAAGACGATAATGACCGAGAATAGTGCTCCTAAAAATGCAGCAAGCGGTAATGCTAACATTTGCTCATCAGTAAGTACTAAGGTTGCAATGGTTGCACCAAGCCCCGCACCAGAAATAATACCGAATAGGTAAGGGTCAGCAAGAGGATTTCGAGTCACATTTTGCAAAATAGCGCCAGCACATGCTAGACCCATTCCTGCGACTAAACCGACAAGTACTCGAGGAATACGAATTTGCCAAATAACCATGTCATGCATTGGTGTAGAACATTCATTTATTACACATCGAGCAATATCTAAGCTTGTTATTTGTGCGGGACCAAAGGTCATTGCTGTGATTATTGAAAATAATGTTAATGCCAATAAGCAAGTGAATACCCAAGCACTTTTAGCTTTTATTAAGTAGAAAAGCTTCATTGCTGAACCTCTGTTGATTCATCTACATTAGTTTTTGGGTAAAAGTGAACTCTAGCAAAGGTGTTTGAATTGGTAGGTTGCTCGCTGCTAGTATGGGTTAGTTGATCAACATTATCGCGATAGCAAGGTAAGCCAAATACTTCAGAGAGTGTTTCGGGGTTTAATGCTTCATCAACATTTTTATCGCTAACTAGCTTACCTTTATTCAGTAACAGTAAACGAGTGCAATACTGTGCTGCAAGGTTAAGATCGTGAATGGTCATAATTACAGTAATATTAAGGGCTTTGACCAGTTGTAATATCTGGTGCTGATAAAAGATATCTAAATGATTTGTTGGTTCGTCCAAGACTAATATTTTTGCTTTTTGCACTAAGGCTTTAGCAATGAGTACCCGTTGTTGTTCACCACCTGAAAGGGTATTAAAAAATTTATTTTGGCTGGCTGATAAACCTACTTTTTCTAACGCGAGCATGATTTCTTTTTTATCAAGATCTGTGTCATTCGCAAATAATGACTTGTAAGGTAATAAGCCCATACGGACTACATCGTAAACTTTAAGCTCAAATATTGGTGGCGATTTTTGTACAACTAAAGCAAAAGTTTGTGCAAGTTCATGGGGCTTGTAGTGACGTATGTTTTTATTCTTTAATTTTATTGTGCCTTGCCAGTTTTTCGTTTGATTAAGTAAACACTTAAGTAATGAGGTTTTGCCAGCACCGTTTGGGCCAATAATGCCAATAATATCTCCTTGACCAAGGGTAAATGAAATATCATTTAAAATAGTTTGTTTTTCAACCGACCAAGACACTGATGCCAGTGTTAATAACTGTGTCATAACAATTAACTTAGTGTTTAAAGAACTGCCATGCGGCAATACTTAATTGGTGATAGCAATAAAAAGTGTCGGTAGTTCGGTTCATTTTGTGCAGCATTACCTTTTTCAAACGGTTAATTTGAATGTACTAATTGTAATAATCTAATTGTGCAGAAAGGGCAAGTACAAGCACCACATAAGCTTTTGTGGATAAGTAACTTTCGTGTATTCCCGCACGGCGTTAAACTATTAGGTTATTTGATAATAATGATACTAGGTGTCCTGACTTATAACTTTTAGAAGTTATCTACAGTTGCGGGTACAGTCACGGACTTTAACCGTGTTCCCTATTAATTAACCTAACAACAAAATGATTGCTAATCTTGCTAAGTTAAATATATCAATCTAGTGCTGATTTTACGGTTAACAGTGGCGCTTTACAATGAAAACTCTTGGCTAAGGCAGTTTAAAGACAAATTACACTAAATAAAAAAAGGAGCCGAAGCTCCTTTTATTTTTCATGGTTTGAAATAGTTATTATTAGCGAATAGCTATTATCTTTGCTACCAAATTTTTACACGTTTTTCCGGTGCAATGTACATAGCGTCACCTTCTTTTACGTCAAATGCTTCGTAGAATTCAGGCATATTTGATAACGAACCTAAAGCACGAAACTCACCTGGTGAATGCGGGTCAGTTGCTACGCGGTTACGTAATGATTTTTCAACCATTTTTACGCGCCAAACTTGTGCATAACCCATAAAGAAACGTTGGTCGCCAGTTAAGCCATCAATAACTTCTGCTTCTTTACCATTTAATGATGCTTTGTAAGCTTTATAAGCAATAGTAACACCTGATAAATCGCCGATGTTCTCACCTAAAGTTAATTTACCATTAACGTGTAGATCATCGAATACAGCGTAGTTATCATATTGTGCAACTAAGTCATCAGTACGAACTTTAAACGCTGCTAAGTCTTGCTCTGTCCACCAGTTACGTAAGTTTCCGTCACCATCGTATTTACTACCTTGGTCGTCGAAACCGTGGCCCATTTCATGACCGATAACGGCGCCAATACCACCGTAGTTAACGGCGTCGTCTGCATTTAAGTTAAAAAATGGTGGTTGTAAAATAGCGGCAGGGAATACAATCTCATTTTTAGTTGGGTTGTAGTAAGCGTTAACCGTTTGTGGTGTCATGCCCCATTCTTGACGATCAATCGGGCCGCCAAGTTTATCAACTTGTTTTTGATGTGAAACCATACCAGAACGCATTTTATTGCCGACTAAGTCGTCACCTTTGATCACGAGCTTAGAGTAGTCTTCCCATTTGTTCGGGTAGCCAATTTTAGGGTCGAAGCTAGCTAATTTTACATGTGCAGCTTTTTTCGTTGCATCAGACATCCATTCTAATTCGTCAATACTTGCGCCGTATGCACCGCGTAAGTTCTCAACAAGTTGGGTCATGCGTGTTTTTGCTTCAGGCTTAAAATGACGACCAACGTATACTTTACCAATAACCTCGCCTAAATTACTGTTTACTACAGAAACACCACGTTTCCACATTGGACGTTGCTCTTTACGACCACTTAATTGTTTTGAGTAAAAATCAAAATTTTCATCATCTAATGCGGTAGTTAATGAACTTGCAAAGTTACTAAGCGTGTGGAACGTTAAGTATGTTTTCCAGTCATCTAAAGAGGTGTCTGCAAACGTTTCACCAAAACCTTTTACGAATGAAGGTTGGTTGATAATTAGATCTTTCTGTGCACCTGCGCCTTGTGCTTCAAGATAAGCAGTCCAGTTGAAGGCGTCAGTTACAGTGTTTAAATCGCTAACGTTAAATTTGTTATAACGTTTTGTACTGTCACGTGATTCAACTTTAGTCCAATGGAAACCAGCTAGCTTTGTTTCAAGCGCCATAATTTTTTGTGCAGCGGCTTTCCCATCTTTAAGACCAGCTAAATTGAACATGTTTTCAATATGAGCAACATAGCCATCACGTAAGGCTACGAAGCGATCAGCTTCATTAAAGTAGTAATCACGATCAGGTAAGCCTAAACCACTTTGCCAAACATGCGTGGCGTAACGAGTAGAGTCTTTTGCATCTACGCTGATATAGAACGCTAGTGGGCTACCAACACCAATTTTTTGGTTAGCACCAAAAAATGTTGCTAATTCATTTTTATCTTTTAAGCCATTAATGTCATCAAGAATAGCTTGAACAGGAGCAATACCAGCAGCGTCACGCGCTTCTGTGTTCATGTACGAGCGGAATAAGTCAGCAACCTTTTGCTCGTCACTACCCATTTTTAAGTTTTCAGTAGCTGCTAGCTCTTCAATAATAGCTTTTACGTTGTCGTCTGCTTCATCACGTAAGTCGTAAAATGAGCCAATCGACGTTTTATCACCAGGAATTTCATTTGAATTTAACCAAGCACCGTTAACATAACGGTAAAAGTTATCTTGTGGGCGAACTGATAAGTCCATATTTGCTTTATCAATTCCAGAAGCTAAAGCTGTTTTTTGCATCACTGGCGCTTCAGTTACTGCTGTTGTGCTAGTGTCGTTATTACAGCCAGCGATAAACAGTAAAGATGTGCATACTGCACTTGTTATTATAGTTTTCATTTTATACTCGCAATTTAGTCATTTTATAGTTCTACGCCTTGATATTAATAATTCTCCGCTTTATTTACTAGTGAAATGAAACCTTTGTTTACATAATCTTAAGTTAGTCGCGTATTTTATAATTTACAGCCAAATAGCAAACGTGCTGATTATTGATTAATTCATTGTTAATTAAGAGTTTTATGTAAGTCGTTAGATGGTGCTGTTTTAAAAGCTTTAAATAGGGTACAGCTCTACAGTTCTTGTTGTTTAAAGCTTTTATTGTAAATTTTAACTATTTGATGGCTGTTTTTCGTTAAATGATGAAAAGTTAATGCTCAAGTCGGTAATATTTTTCTAAGCTGTGGTATGCTCATTGGTAAATTAATGTTGGCTTTTGGCCACTTAAAATGAAGAAAGGATTAATGTTTCAACCTGTTAGTGTTTTTATTGGCTTAAGATATAGTCGTAGCAATCATGGTAAGGGATTTGTCTCCTTTATTACTTTTTTTTCTATCATAGGTATTGTACTTGGTGTTGCCTCGTTAATAACGGTTGTGTCAGTCATGGATGGCTTAGAGCAAGAGCAAAAAAGACGTGTATTAGGTTTAGTTCCGCATGTTCTAATGTCTGAACAAAGTGGCCATTTAGATAACTGGCAGGCGCTACAAGCGAATATCAGTGAAATACCTGAGGTGAAATTTGTTACGCCTTATCAAGAAAGTGAAGCGTTGATTCAATCGAAGTCAGCATTGCAAGGTGTTTTAGTACACGGCATTATGCCTGAATTTGAACAGCATAATATTATTCAAAGTGCCATGGAATATGGTCATCTTAATTCGTTGTCAGATAAGCCCTTTGGTATTGTATTAGGGCAAGCATTAGCACGAAAGCTTAGTGTGAGCCTTGGAGACTCGGTTCGCTTAACGCTACCTAACAAAACATTATTCACGCCGATGGGGCGTGTGCCGGTTCATAGAACTTTTACCGTTGTTGGCCTTTTTAATGTGGGTTCTCAAGTTGATGAATCAATGGTGTATATCCATATTAAAGATGGCGCTAAACTGCATCGCAAAAAAGGCGATGGTGTTAATCAGCTTAGGTTATATTTACATGATGCGTTTAATGCCCTAAGTGTTATTGAAAACCTAAGCATAGAGTACAACAGTTATAATTATGTTAGCTGGCAGGAAAGCCAAGGGGCTTTGTTTGCCGCTGTTAGTATGGAAAAAAACATGATGTGGCTAATGCTAAGCTTAATTGTGGCGGTGGCGGCATTTAATATTGTTTCAGCTTTGGTTATGGTGGTTATTGATAAACAAGGTGAAATTAGTATTTTGCAAACCTTAGGGCTTGACCGATTAGGTATTGTGAAAATATTTATGACTCAGGGCTTAACCAATGGAGTATGGGGTGTCGTACTAGGGGTTACACTTGGGGTTTTGTTAACTCTTAATTTAAACACTTTATTTAATGTACTCGGCGTTAATTTACTTGGCGGCGGACAAGAGTTGCCAATTGCACTCGACCCAATGAACATTTTTATTATAGTAAGCTCGGCGCTATTAATGAGCTTTGTTGCAACACTTTATCCGGCTTTTCGTGCTGCACAAACCCAACCTGCACAGGTGCTCAGAAATGAATAATAGTTTAGCCAATGTAAGTCAAAAGAATATGGAAAGTACCTTGAAAAAAGATAATGCAACTAACAATGTTCAAACCACTGATGATAAAAGTAAAAACAGCTTAGCACTGGGCTTAGAATGCAAAAACTTAACTAAGTCTTATCAACAAGGCTCAATTGAAACCTCAGTGTTATCTGAGCTTAACTTGGCGGTAAAAGCAGGTGAACTTGTTGCTATTGTTGGTAGCTCTGGCTGTGGTAAAAGTACCTTCTTGCATTTAGCAGGAGCTTTAGATACCCCAAGTGCCGGTGAAGTATTGATTAATGGCGTAAATATTCACCAATTATCAGAGAAAGAACGAGCTAAATTTCGTAATCAACACATAGGTTTTATATATCAATTTCATCATTTAATGATGGAGTTTACTGCAGAAGAAAATGTGGCCATGCCGTTATTAATTCGTGGCGATAAACCTAAGGCAGCGTTATCAGAAGCGAAAGCAATGTTAGCCCAAGTTGGCTTAGGACATAGAGGTCATCATCGACCGTCAGAGTTATCAGGTGGCGAACGTCAGCGTGTTGCTATTGCCAGAGCTTTAGTGACTAAACCTTCACTCATTTTGGCGGACGAACCAACTGGGAATTTAGACTTTGATACTGCCGAACAAATTTATCAGTTATTGCAAGAGCTAAATAGAACAGTAAACACCAGTTTTGTTATTGTTACTCATGATTTAACTTTAGCCGGGAAGATGGATCGACAATTACGTTTAGATCATGGCCATTTAAAATCGCTGAAAAGTACATTAGATGTGACATTAGCGCATGGCGAGGATAGTTAAGTGTTAAAACCGTTAAGTGTATTTATTGGTTTGCGTTATGTGCGTAGCAGGCAAAACCAAGGCTTTTCGTCGTTTATCTCTGCATCTTCTACTATCGGTATTGCAATAGGGGTTATGGTGCTAATTGTTGTACTTTCAGCAATGAACGGCTTTGAAAGGGCGTTAGCTCAACATTTATTGTCTATTGTTCCTCACGGTGAGGTTATTGCTGTGAACGAACCCATTGATAATTGGCAAGGAAATGTTGCTAAAATGCAAAAACATCCCAATATTTTTGCTGCTGCGCCATTTATTAAAACTCAAGGAATGATGCAGCGTGGTTCAGAGTTAAAAGGAGTCGAAGTTCGTGGCGTCAATGTTCAATTAGAACAGCAGGTTTCGGCTATTTCTCGTTATATGACGGAAGGGACGTGGCAAGATTTACAGCAAGAAAATGCCATTGTTGTTGGTGCTGGTATTGCACGTAAGTTATCACTCAAAGTGGGTGATAAAGTACAATTATTATTGCCTCCAATATCTAAAAGCAACAACAATAATAGTGCTAAACAGCAATTTCCTGTACCGATAAAACAACATGCCAATGTGGTTGGTATTTTTAAATTTGGTGGCACTGTTGATGACACACAGAGTTATATTAACTTAGCGATGGCAGGGCAATTACTTGGCTATCAAGCTGACGAGGTACAAGGGATTCGCCTGGCGGTAAATGATGTGTTTTCTGCTCCACAAATTGTACGAGATGTTGCTTTTAATTTTGATTTTTATGTTTATATGATTGACTGGACGCGCAGTCATGGCCATTTGTTTAACGATATACAGCTAGTACGTATGGTGATGTTTATTGTTTTGGTGTTAGTGATTGCTGTAGCAAGTTTTAATATTGTTTCTACCTTGATTATGGCGGTTAATGAGAAAAAATCAGATATTGCAATATTAAAAACCATGGGCGCGAAACCTAGCACGATAATGACTAGCTTTATGTTCCAGGGGCTCATGAACGGTATTGTTGGTTGTTTTTTAGGTGCTTGTTTAGGAGTTTTAATTTCTTTAAATTTGACCGATATTATTCGTGCTATAGAAAGTGCGCTATCCGTACAGTTTCTTTCTGCAGATGTTTATTTTATCGATTATTTACCTACAGTGCTTCGCCAACAGGACGTTATAAATACCGTTGTTACGGCGTTAATTATGAGTTTAGTGGCAACGATTTATCCTGCGTGGCGAGCAACTAAAGTTGAGCCAGCACAGGTGCTTGGACAAGCATAAAAATTAAGTTGCTAGTATCTAAATAAAAAATCAGACCTAGGTCTGGTTTTTTATTTCTTTTTATTGTTGGGCTCTACTGGCTCGACGCTTTCGCCACTCCCTTGCAACAGAGTAACGCCAAAGACTATTAATGGTGATATAGCCAAGTAAACCGAATATGGCAGCTAAAGCACCACAACCAATCAGAAATGCTGGACCTATGGTTGATACGCTATCGACCACCCATTGCCAACTTGCTTCAAAAGTAAACTCACCCGCGGGTGCGCCAATAATCCAAGTGCCGACTAAATAACAAAAGTAAAAAATTGCAGGCATAGTTAATGGGTTAGTTATCCAAACAAGGGCAATCGATAAAGGTAAATTTGCATGTACTATAATGGCAATGCCTGCAGATAAAACCATTTGGAATGGCACGGGAATAAATGCAAAAAACAAACCTACAGCAAAAGCTTTACTTACTGAGCGACGATTAAGGTGCCATAGGTTCGCGTTATGTAATAGATCACCAAAAATCTGTAAATGTTTATTGGTTTTAATCGTTTGATGATCAGGCATCAGGCGTTTAATTATTTTTTTGGGCATAAATTTATTTAACTTAATTTGGCTAAATGGAAATCGATCACTATGGAATGGTGGCTGCTTACATTTTTTCTTGGCGCTATTTTGTCACTATTCTTACCAATAGTGCCAGAGATTTCTTTACTGTTTTTGATCTTAACTGTTGCTTTCATACTATTTCGATTTCATCAACTTCGCCTATTGGCAGTATTAATTTTCGCTGGTTGCTGGTTATTAATGTCAGCCAATCATCAACGTAACACGCTGGCCAATAATGGTATTAATTTAGCTGAACAACCTCGAGGTGTTGTCACTGTCAAAGGTACGATAAATAATATTGTTACTCATCAGCAAACGACAAATCGCTTTAATTTTATGGTGAGTCACTGGCAAAATGAAAAGCTAAATACGCCGTTCGTTATTAGATTAAATTGGCAAAAACCAAGTCAGCAACTTTTACAAGGCCAACGGTGGCAGTTGGCGGTCAAATTAAAACCCGCGCACGGTTTAGCAAATACAGGAGGCTTTAATTATCAAGTTTGGTTAATGCATAATCGTATTGTCGCCACTGGCTATGTTAAGCAAGATACTGCTAAGAGTATTAAGAAAAGTGGCACGCGCAATAATCGTTTACTGTCCAGTAATATTGCTTGGCGCCAAAAGCTGTATCAAAAATTTACTGAGTCACTTGCTAAAAAGCCTATGCAGGGTGTGCTTATAGCGCTTGGTTTTGGCGAGCGCGGAAAGCTAACTGCTGCACAATGGCAGGTATTGTCAGCAACTGCGACGGTACATTTAATCGCAATCTCAGGTTTACATATAGGCATAGTAGCGTACTTTAGTTTCATTCTTGCACGCGGGTTACTTAGAATGCTGCCGTTGCATAAATTGTTAATAAGCAGGCAACAAATAAAGCTTATGGCTGCTAACGTTAAGTATTTCCCTATATTATTTAGCTGTGGTATTGCTTGGTATTACGCATATTTAGCAGGCTATTCTATTCCAACATTACGAGCTCTAGTAATGTTATTACTTTTTTGGCTATTAAAGTTATCGGCTATTAATGTCTCATTAATTCGTTGGCTACTTCTAACTATTCTGATCATTTTGCTATTTTGGCCACTAAGTTTACTTAGTGCCAGCTTTTGGTTGTCGGTATCAGCGTTAGCCATCATTTTTATTACTTCTTCGCGCCTTTTAACAAAAGTAGCCAGTGATAAAGTAAATGAGACTAGCAAAATATTTACTGAAACTAGTGATGCAATATCTACCACTAAGAGAAAACTGGTTGTCTTAGAATTTTTAGCGAATATTAAGCAAAGAGGTTATCTGTGGGTTAAGTCGTTATTGATTGTTCAATTTGCGCTAACTATTGCTATGTTACCTATTGCTGCCTTGCTAAATTATCAACTGCCGCTGTTGGCGTTTTTTGCCAATATAATTGCCGTACCGTTAATGAGCGTAACAACCATTCCTTTGATGCTATTTTCAGTACTTAGTGCGCCGATAAATGACATGTTAAGTCAGCTATTTTTGTATCTAGCTCATTCAAGCATGGAACTTATTTGGCAATGGTTAACGTTTCTTAGCCAATTTACTTGGCCGCAATGGAGTATTTCTTTTGACAGTTTATCCTTACTTTACTTCGTTATCTTCAGCCTTTTCTCGGTTGTATATTTTCGTTTGAATAAGTTTGTTATCGTAATTATTGTAAGTGCTTCGGCTGTTGTTATTTCATTGACTTTATTTATGCGTCAAAGCGAGGATAGTTGGCAATTATCAGTGTTAGATGTTGGGCATGGTTTAGCTGTTATTATTGAAAAAAATCAACGAGTTTTTCTTTATGATACCGGTGCAAAGTATCCAAGTGGCTTTAATTTGGCACAAGCGGCGATTTTACCTTATTTAAAACATAACGGTTATGATGCTATCGATGGCATCATTATTAGCCACAACGACAATGATCACGCAGGTGGCTTATCGGTATTGCGTCAACATCTTGATATTGCCAAAGTGATCGCCAATGATAACTCCTTAAGTCCTGACCAGCATTGTTTGTTTGGAGAAAGCTTTACTTGGCAAGGGTTACGTTTTGAAATGTTATCGCCAGAGCAAGTTGTGGGGGATAAGAATGACGACTCTTGTGTTGTTGCTATTTCTGACGGTTTTCATCGAGTGCTATTACCTGGTGATATATCTGCAAAGCAAGAGCGGGCACTGGTAAATAAATTAGAAATTAAGGATAAACTTGTTAGTGATGTTTTAATTGCACCACATCATGGCTCGAAATCTTCATCAAGCAATCGCTTTTTAGCTACGGTTGCTCCTAGTTATGCGGTTTTTAGTAGTGGCTATTTAAACCAGTGGCACATGCCATCAGAGGAAATTCGTCAACGTTATCAACAGCAAAATATCAAAACCTTCAATACTGCAGAATTAGGTATGGTGACTTTAGTTTTTGACAAATTAGAGATAAAGCCGTTGACCTTTCGCGGAGATATCAAGCCTTATTGGTTTGTAAATTAACCGCTAAAGATTGATTTTTAATGATTTGACGCCACTATAATTGAGCAATAGCAGTTTATAAGTTGGTTGCCGGGCAAAATAACGCTAAAATACTCCTGCAAATCAAAATTATATCGTTTGGTAACTCATTGAGAGCATAAATGTCGAAAACATCATCATCTACGACAACAGATAAACATAATGGTAAAAATTTCAGACGGCTATTGGCTTATGCAAAAGCTTATAAAGCGGTAGCTATTGTGTCTATATTGGGCATGCTTGGTTATGCCGCCATTGATAGTTTTGTTTTTTCTCAACTTCAGCCATTAATTGATCACGGTTTAGACGGCCAAGACCCAACATTTATGAAGTGGGCACCTTTTTTCATTGTTGTGATGTTTATTCTACGTGGCATTTGTCATTTTGCTGGTAACTACACTTTAGCGTGGCTAGGGAATAATGTTGTTGCGAATATTCGCCAAGAGTTATTTGAGCATATTATGTCGATGCCAGTGTCTTATCATGACAAAGAGTCTACTGGGAGTTTGATTTCAAAATTAACCTTCGATACTGAACAAGTGCTTAGTGCTGTGTCAAAAGCCTTATTAACCTTAGTACAGCAAGGTGCTTTTGTACTCGGTTTATTAATTGTAATGTTTTATAACAGCTGGCAACTCGCTTCAATATTTTTACTTATTACCCCCGTTATTGCCGGTATTGTGACAGTTGTTTCTCGCCGCTTTCGTACCGTGAGCAAAAATATTCAAGGGGCAATGGGTGAGGTTACGTCTGCTGCAGAGCAAACATTTAATGGTCACAAAGTGGTGTTAACTTTTGATGGTCAGCAACGAGAGTTTGAGCGTTTTTCTCATATTAATAAACATAACCGTCAGCAACGTATGAAGCTTGTTGCAACTAAGTCTGCTAGTGTTCCCATTATCCAAATTATTGCCTCGTTTGCTTTAGCGTTTGTGTTATATGTTGCCAATTTAGACTCAATGCGTGAGGAAATTTCCGCAGGTGTATTTATGACAGTGCTAATGTGTATGGTGACACTGTTAAGACCTTTAAAACTGTTAACAACAGTTAACAGTGAGTTTCAAAAAGGCATGGCAGCAAGTGTGAGTATTTTCGCCGTACTTGATCAAAAGGTTGAACTAGACACCGGCACTATTGCTTTAGAGCGAGCAACAGGCACACTGGCGTTTGAAGACGTTAATTTCTCTTATAATGAAAGCGACGAAAAGCAAGCACTAACAAATTTAAGTTTTTCTGCCAATGTTGGTGAAACGGTTGCATTAGTTGGGCGCTCTGGCAGCGGGAAGTCGACAGCCAGTGCACTATTATTACGTTTTTATGATGCGACTACCGGTAAGGTGATGATCGACGGCAAGAATATAGTTGATTACAAATTAAAGGACTTACGTAAACAATTTGCTTATGTTTCACAGCAAGTCGTGCTTTTTAATGATTCAATCGCTAATAATATTGCTTACGGAAAACCTGATGCTTCACGTGAAGAAATTGAAAGTGCCGCCCGTAAAGCTCATGTTATGGAATTTGTAGAAGGGTTGCCAGATGGCCTTGATACCAATATTGGTGATAATGGTGCGATGCTTTCAGGTGGTCAACGTCAACGTGTCGCCATCGCCCGAGCATTACTGTGTGACGCTCCATTTTTGATCTTAGATGAAGCAACGAGTGCATTAGATACTGAATCAGAACGCCATATTCAAGATGCGTTAAATGTTTTACAGAAAAATAGAACCTGTATTGTTATTGCACATAGATTATCGACTATAGAAAATGCTGATAAAATAATTGTTATGGAACAAGGTCAAATTAAAGAACAGGGCGATCACCCTACGTTATTAGCACAAGATGGTGCATATGCTCAATTACATAAATTTCAGTTTGGCGCATAGTGTGATAATTATATTTGCTATATCTGTGGCCAATTTATGATACCTATACGGTATGAAATATGCGTTTAATTGAAAAAGTTTGGTTTCATAAACATGCTGCTAAGTGGCTGCTAGTACCTTTGTTACTGCCATTGACTTTGATTTTTGCTGTTATAACGGCATTTCGACGTTTGGCTTTTAAAATTGGTTTGCTGAAGTCAATTAAAGTGTCGGTGCCTGTTGTGGTTGTTGGTAACATTGGTATTGGTGGCAATGGTAAAACCCCCGTCGCTTTATATTTGGTTGAGAAATTAAAACAGCAAGGGCTAAAAGTGGGGGTAGTGAGTCGTGGTTATGGTTCAAAAGCACCTTATTATCCATATCAAATAAGCACTGAAAGTGGTGCTGAACAAGCAGGTGATGAACCGTTATTGCTATTCCAACGCACAGGCATACCTGTTGTTATTGGTGCTGATCGCATTAAAGGTTGTGAGTTATTGATAGCACAAGGTTGTGAGATTATTATTGCTGATGACGGCCTACAGCACTATCGTCTAGCACGAGATTTTGAGTTTGTTGTTGTTGATGGTAAGCGTGGTTTTGGTAATGGCCTTTTGCTTCCTGCCGGGCCGTTACGTGAAACAAAGCAGCGAATGTTACAAGCCAATTGCGTTATCGTTAATGGTAAAACAAATTCACCAATAGATTTTGATTCGTTAACATTGCCTATTGTTAATATGCAATTATCGGCAACACATGTAGTTAACATTAAAAGTGGTGAGCGTATTACGTTATCATCTTTTATCAATGAAGAACTACAAGCTGATAAACGTGTAAATGCGCTTGCGGGTATTGGTGACCCATCGCGATTTTTTAGAACTTTAGAGCAATTGGGATTAACGTTAGCGCAAAGTCAGGGTTTTATTGATCATCAAGCATTCTCAGCTTCAGATTTACAGAAATTTAGTGATGATATACCGTTATTGATGACAGAAAAAGATGCGGTAAAGTGTGCAAGTTTTGCTGACAGCCACTGTTGGTATTTACCTGTAGATGCTGATTTCATCGGTGATGAAGAAAGTAAATTAATAGATAACGTGGTTAATGACATTATTGCATTAACTCGAAATAGTCGCGCTTGAATAGAAGTAAGAAAACAGTGAAGAAAATTGACGCTTAATGAAAGTAACATTGAGCAAGTAATAGAAAATTAAGAGAGATAATTATGGCGTTTGATACGAAATTGATGGAAATTCTTGCCTGCCCGGTATGTAAAGGAAAGCTTGAGCACAACAAAGAGCAACAAGAGTTGATCTGCAGATTTGACCGCTTAGCTTTTGCTATCGACAAAGATATTCCTGTATTGTTGGAGAGCGAAGCTCGCCGTATTACAGATAATGATGCTTAGTTAATTCAGCAAATAAAACTTAATGAGGTTTTTATGTCATTTGTGGTAGTAATTCCTGCAAGATTTGAATCTTCACGATTACCAGGAAAGGTACTGGCCGATATAGCCGGCAAACCTATGATCCAGTGGGTTGTTGAAAAAGCGAAAGCCAGTGGCGCAGAACAAGTTATTGTTGCAACTGACAACGATGAAGTTGCACGAGTAGTAAAAAGCTTTGGTGGGGAAGTATGTAAAACTCGCGCCGATCACCAATCAGGTACTGAGCGTTTAGCGGAGGTGATGGAAACGTATCAGTTTTCTGATCAACAAGTTATTGTAAATGTTCAAGGTGATGAACCCTTTATTCCAGTTGAAAATATAGCACAAGTTGCCGAGAATCTATCGAGCCAAAATCAGGCACGTATGGCAACACTGGCAATGACCATTGACGATGTTAACGAAGCATTAAACCCTAACGCAGTTAAAGTGTTATGTGACAAAAATGGTTATGCGCTGTACTTTAGTAGAGCTACAATTCCATATGATCGTGAGCGCTTTTTAAATAACGATAATATTACCGATATTGGTGATTTCTATTTACGTCATATTGGCATTTATGCCTACCGTGCTGGTTTTATTAAAGATTACGTGCAATGGCCGGCGAGTCAATTAGAACAAATAGAGTCATTAGAGCAATTACGAGTGCTATGGCAGGGTGAGAAAATACATGTTGCAGTAGCGAATACTCGTTTAGCTGTTGAGGGGGTTGATACCCCAGAAGATTTAGCGAAAGCTCGAACATACGCAGAATCTTTATAACAAGGCTAGTTTTTTACCAATATAATTTTGAAAAATAAAAAGAGGCGAAAGCCTCTTTTTTTGTACTTATCACTTTTAAGCAGACCAAATTTTTAGCTTAGTTACTCGAACTCATATCACTTATTTCGGCATTATCTATCAAAGTAAAAAAATCTTGTTGCTCGCTCAATTTCAATTCTATGGTCATAAATAAGCGCTGCGCTTTTTGCTCTGGACTTAAATTCTCGTTACGTTCTAATTTTGCAGCAACGGACAAGCCAAATGTATTTTTTTCAGATAACGTTAGCTGTTGCTGTAATTCTATAAAGTCTGCAATGGCTTTATCTGAGAGTTTTAACAGATAAGTTTGGCTAGCAGGCGTTGATGAAAAAAAGCTAATTTTTGCTGGTGTTTGGCTTAAACTCATTTGCTTTAATGGAAATTCAAGGGCGAGATCTCCATTGTTGTTTTTAATTGTTACGCCTAGTTTAGTGTTAACTAAATCAATATTAAGAAAGCTATTTACCGTTAGTTTTGCTCTAATTTGTTTTGGCTTTAGCTTGAGTAACTCTTGTTCATCATAACTTGAAAACTTCAGTAGTGTTGTTAACGGAATACTGGAACAAGCACTGATAACAAAGCAAAGTATTACAGCGAATGAGGGTTTGAATGTGGCAAACATTGATGGTCCGTAATTGATGTTAAGTTCATGCAGTTGTTATGTATTTTTAATTTTTCTAACTAGCTTAGCAAGTGCAAAGTTAAATGCAATGTGTCAACCTTAGCTTTAATAGCTTGAAAGTAAAAAGCCGTATTAAAAAATACGGCTTTTTTTGTTTTTATTAATGTTGTTTTTTTAAAGAGCTTGTTTGGCTGAAACAGGGTTCGCGTACATCGTTAATAACCAGTGCTTTTGTTCGGCGGTTAAGTTTTCCATGCGTTGGTTTAATTGTTCAAGAACTGAGCTATCCGCTTGTTCTCTGTTTAACGTTGCATGGGCAACTAAATTGCTATCGTAAAGTTTATAGTTGCTGATTATTTCTTTGTCTATTTCCGCAGCAATTGCTTTACTGTCGGCAAAGTCGCCTTTAATTGCTTGGCAAAATTCAATATGTACCCGACCTTTTTGACCAACTAAGCCTTGGGTGATACTTTTTAAATCTTCGCCTTCTTGTTTAACATAATTACCTGTTGCTTCTTTTTCTGCCAATTCGATGGCTTTGTCGTTATCACAAGGGTCAAACTCGTAAGAAATTGAAACCGGTACAATGTTTAATTGTTCTAAATATTCTGCAATGGGGGTTTGTTTATCTTTATTAAGCAGTAACATAGAAATTAAAGCTGCATTGGTTTTATCAATACCGTCTTTTGCTCGGCCCTCGCGTTGTGCAATCCAAATATTTTGCTGGCGGTTGGCAACAGTGTCATGAATATAAGCAGATAATTGTTTTGAAGCTTTTAACATGGCGCGTTTATTTTCTTCATTACGCTTAACGATAAAGCTTTTGTTAATACGCATTAAATCAGCAACCCAAGGTTGATGTAATAAATTATCACCTACGGCGGCCTCAACGGTACTAATGCCGTTTTTGTATAACGCTAAGTTAACTAGAGCTACATCTAAAACAATATCTCTGTGGTTACTAATAAAGAGTGCCGGCTTTGAGGTATCAATATTCTCAATGCCGCTAAAGCTAAAACCGTCAGTACTTTTTTTAATTAAGTGATGAAGGTATTTGGCCACTTCGATTTGAATTTGTTCAATGTTATGAAACTTTTGCGCACGAAACTTTAAAGACCATTTTACAATCGAGCAAGCAAGGCTTGGCGCGAATTGATATAACTTTGCTAGCTTTAAGCTGGCGATAGATGCCTGTAAGTCTTTTTCATTAATTAATTTTTCGATTACTGCCGCTACCTCATCATCTCGATAAGGTCGTATATCATCAAACATTCAGGAATCTCTTTAACTGGTAAAAATTAAGTATAAATATATCTGCGATTATAACCGAATCATTTTCAAAAATGCTCGTATTGTTTTGAGCTTTTAAGAAAATTAATTGTAAATTTTATTTTTCAAAATAGCGTGTCAGGAAACTTAAATGCGTTTACGACCGTAAATGAACAGATAAATGATTTTAGAAGTACAGCGATTAAATTAAGATTACTTAGTGATAATGACGCCTCAGTAGCTCTTTTAACTCGGCTAGGATTTAGCTTTAATAAAAACATAAGCTTAGAGGAAAGTGAACAGAATATTATATTATTTGATAGGTTTAATTTGTCATATGACAAATTTTATGACATTTAAAAAGTTTGCTTCAATTCATATAAATAACAATTAAATTGAAAAATTAACCTGTTTAACTTGCGTTTTTAAGGTTTAGACCCAAGTATTGATAGAGAGTTACCAATAAAAAGGAATATCTATGAAAATAAATCTTTCAGGTCACCATGTCGATATCACCGATTCAATCAAAGAACATATCAATGAAAAGTTTTCTAAAATAGCGACACACTTTCCAACATTAATTTCTTTAGATGTTATTTTATCGCACGAGCATAGTAAGCATAATGTCGAGTTACGTACTACCTATGAAGGTGGCCGAATTTCAGCGTCAGCGAACGATGCTGTAATGTACCCAGCAATTGCTGCCGCTGCAAAAAAACTAGATGCAGCATTAAAGCATAGAAAAGGTTTATTAAAGGCGAATTTACATAGCAAGCCGGCAACAACCGCGCCGGAAATTGCCCATGAACGTGTTCAAGAAATGAACTTAAATTAAGCGATTATATTCTATGAAAAGGAGGCAAATGCCTCCTTTTTTATTGCCTGTTATCTTAAAAGCTAATGATTGGTTTATAATGGTTCAGTTATCAATAAGTAAATACAACGCCGCAATACATTATGTTAGAGATTTCAAATAACCTCACCCTAGCTGAATGGGAAATTGAATTAAATGCTATTAGGTCTCAGGGGAACGGAGGACAGCGAGTAAATAAGGTTGCGACCGCAATTCATTTGCGTTTTGATATTAAACGATCATCATTACCGACTGTTTATAAAGAGAGATTATTGCGGTTGCAAGATAGCCGTATAACTGCAGACGGCGTTGTTATTATTAAAGCGCAATCTTTTCGCACCCAAGATCAAAATAAAGATGACGCACTGAAAAGGTTAAAAGAACTTATTTTAGCGGCAATGGTTGTGCAAAAAGCTCGCCGCGCAACTAAACCGACACGTAATTCACAAAAGCGCCGAGTTGATAATAAAAAGAGAAAAGGGCAAACCAAGTCGTTACGTTCAAAGGTTAATTTATAATCGTCTAACTCTAATGGTGCATTCAGCTGTTAATGAATCGTTTGATTAAAACTGCTTGTCACGTAACTACATTTTATGTAGTTTACTACTGATTTTGTAGTGGAGGTGTAGTTAGTTAATTAATTACACTTTCACTAAGTGGAAACTTGGTTTTAATTCAGAACTCAGTAGAGAGGAAGGTATGGCATTACCTATTCCGGGAAATCCCGTTAGAGGCTCCAAAACAGGAAAGCCAATTATGGCTGCGCTTGATTTACTTGGGCGAACATGGGCACTAGGCATTATCTGGCAGTTACGCCAAGGGCCATTGAGCTTTAGCGAGTTACAACAGCATTGCGAAAATATTTCGCCAACGCTATTAACGAATCGTTTGAAAGAATTACAACAAACCCATTTACTGGAAAAACACTTGCAAGGTTATCAATTAACGCCTATTGGTTTGCAGCTATTTGAGGTTATTGCTCCATTGGGGCAGTGGGCAAAACAGTGGCAGCTCATATTTGAACTATCGCTAGATAAGTAAGGGAAGCTCTATGAATTCTGAATTAACGTTTTGTAATATGCCGCTTGAGCGAGCAAGTCACCTAAGAAAAAATCAACAATGGCTGAGCGATAAAATATCGGCAGATAGCAGTTGTTTTTATTTCTTTTATCAAAATAAACTTCTCTACCTAGATAAGAGCTTATTTTCTTTTAGTAAAGCTCAATATCAAGGTGAAACTGAACTGTTGTCATTGATAGAGAGAGCCGAATTTAATTTAATTTTCTTGGGCTTAGAGCAAGATAAAGGGCATTTTGTTTATGATATGTCGGCTCTTAATGATGATGAGATTAGTCGCTGGTTAGCAAAGCTTTTCCATTGCTTATGCTGTAATGATGCTAAGTTTATTGATTTTAGACATTCAATTTCAATGTTGAGTCAGGAACAGGCGGCGATACTTGGCTATGCAAAAGCGCTTATTCATTGGCAACAAAGTGCGATGTTTTGCGGTACTTGTGGTACAAAAACACAGTCGTTAGACGGTGGTCATAGACGACAGTGTTTAAATCCTGAATGCCAAGTTGAGCAGTTCCCTCGAACTGACCCTGCAGTCATAATGTTGGTTGAGTATCAACCTAAGCAGGGACCCGCACTTTGCTTACTTGCTGAACATCATAGGATATCAGATAAAGTTTACTCAACATTGGCTGGTTTTGTAGACCCAGGAGAGTCATTAGTAGAGGCTGTGCACAGAGAAGTGCTAGAAGAAGTTGGCATTGAAACCAAGAAAATAACACACTTTGGTTCGCAACCTTGGCCATTTCCAAATTCATTAATGCTTGGCTTTTTTGCTCAAGCTAGCGGCATGGAAATCACTTTAGAAGAAGAGGAATTACGCAGCGCTGCTTGGTTTACGGCTGAACAATTGCAAAACTTTGGTGAGTGGGGAGATGAAACTGATGGGAAAAAATTACCAAGGAAAGAGTCTATTTCAAGGCGTTTAATTGACACTTGGTGCGCAAAACAGCTTGGTTAGCGAGGATGCAACCACAGAAAAGAGTAAAACTTAACCTTAGCTTTATATACTGTAAAAATATTAATAATTTACAGGCCCTGTAAACATTTACTACCAAATTAAATAGCTTTGGTTTAGCTGTGGCTGCTAGAAACATGATCTTGATCAGCTGTTGATATGCCTATTCTTAGTAAAGTCGCCATTCTTTGAAAATATGTAGTTAAGGACGATTGGTGTCAATTTCATACGAAATGAATTTAGGTAAAGCGTACAGTGAAAGTTTACCTAGCTTAGGTGAGGTTATAACTGATGTAATTCAGCTGTTTGGCGCTGAGCGTATATATGGTATTGGTGGTGATTTTGCGGCTAATTTAATTGCAGCCATAGCACCTAAAGTACCTATTTGCCCTTCAAGCAACGAAATGCATGCTGGGTTTTCTGCCTGTGCCAAAGCAGAAGTTGATGGTATAGGTTTCTGTTTGTCTACCTATATGGTTGGCAGCTTACCTTGTACGTCAGCGGCAGCACTTGCAGTAACAGAAGGTTTGCCGGTGGTTTTTATTTCAGGGGCGCCAGCTGAAGCTGAAGTTGATAAATTGGCTATTCATCATACTTTGCACCCGAATACGGCTTGGAAAACGGAATACGATAATGCGTTAAATGCTTTTGCCGCGTTGGGTGTTAAAGTTGAGCGTCTTCAAGGGCAAAGAGCACTAGGTCACCCTAATGTTGCAGGCGAGCGTTTTTATCAGCTCGTTGCTCATGCATATAAAACAAAACAGCCGGTATTTATCGAGGTACCTCGCGATCAAGTATTTCAAAAAACGCAACCTATTCAATTGCCTAAAACCATTGGTGAAATATGTGGCTGTGAACATGTGTTATCTGGCGCAGATTTAGTCGTTGATGCGATCATTGACAAGCTAGTAACCGCATCGCAACCATTACTGTATTTAGGTGATAAGTTAAAGCACAATAAAACCTTACAGCGGCTGATTATTGAATTTGCCAATGAATTTAATATTCCATACGCAACAAGCTGGTTTGCTAAGGGGGTTTTTGATGAATTTGAGCCGCTGTGTTTAGGTGCTTACAACGGTGTTTTCACGCAAACCATACGTCGTGACTACATCGAGAATCAGGTCGACTATGTTATCGATGTTGCCAGTAGTATTTTACCGCAAGACTGCAATATTGCTTTTGCCACTGATACTCATAAAATTGAAATCTTTAAAAATAAAACCGTACTTAAAGGCAGTACCTTATTAGAGCAAGATTTGGTCGAGATATTTCAGCTACTATTATTGCGTCATAACAAGGTTTTTGATTTTACAGCGGCACCTGAATTGACTAAAGAACTTGATGAACAACAGAAAGTTGATTTTAATAACTTGGCACAAACCTTAAATCAAGTTCAACGCGACGTAACTACAAGTTTGGTTTATTTGCCCGAAGTCGGTAATTCATATTTTACCAGTTACAGTTTAAAGGTTAAGAAACCGTCAACTGGCAGAGGCTGGCTGACTAACCCTTGGTATGGCGCCATGGGAACGGCGTTACCTTATGCTCGCGTTGTTGCTCAGCGTATTCAAGATAATAATAAAGATGAAAGGGCGGTTGTGATCATAGGTGATGGAGGTTTTCATTTTCAGCTAAATGAACTCATTCATTTCTTAAAGGACAATACCGATGTCACGATTGTTTATATGCGCAATAATATTTTCCACCTTGGTAAAAGCGGCGATAATGAAATTTATCACTGTAATGATGAGCGTTTTAATGTTCACCAAGTAATTCAAGGCTATCAAGGTTATGCAGTAACCATAGATACCGTGAGTGAATTTACAGAGTGCTTTAAAGCAAGTTTGAATCGCTCTGGTATTTCTTTGATTGAAGTATTAGCACAGCCAACGGAAGAAAAGCAATGTCATGAAATACGTTTGCTTAACTTATACATTAAAGCAAAAAATGGGCACCAAGAGGCGATAAAACAGTGGCAAAGCTTAACTCGTTAACGATACCTAGATTGATAAGTATGAAAAAGCCCAATTAAATTGGGCTTTTTACTACCATTTATTGGCATTATATTGCTTTTAAAAAGCGTTCGCTACGTGGCAATAAATATTGTTCATAATCAAGTGAAAATGCCACCTTATTAGAACGTCCTATAACCTCTTCTCTTGGCATTAAACCGATAGCGCGTGAGTCAGCACTATTATCTCGATTGTCACCCATCACTAAATAAAATCCTTCTGGAACAGTGAATTCCTTAAAGCTGGTCATTGCAGAATAGTTATGTTGACCTACCGGAATTCTAGTGCGAATTAAGCGGCTTTCACCTGCTACGCTTTCTTCAGTTAGCACGAAGTCTTTTTCGCGCGCAATAACTTTATAGCTTGCGTGTTGCTGATTAATGACTAATTGGTTTTTATTCATTGAAATCACATCACCAGGGACGCCGATAACTCTTTTCACTAGTCGTTTATTTGCGGCAGCAGACTCGAAAATAACAATGTCATGACGAATAGGGTCGGCAAATTTAACTATTGTTTGTTGGCTGAAAGGAACCTTTAAGTCGTAGGCCATTTTATTGATAAAAATTCGATCGCCTTCAACAATCGTTGGCTTCATCGAGCCTGTAGGTACATCATTCCAATCGGCTACGGCACTGCGAAACACTAGCATTAAACTGATAAATATCAGTAGTGATTTATTTTCTTTGAAAAAGTTAGCAAGTGTATTTCTCATTCTACTCCCTTATAAATACTTTAATAAAATAACGACTTAGCTTTGGACTAAGACGTCATTTTATAGTTCCGTTATTAACAAGAAAATTAAAGAAGATAGTTGTAAATATTTATGTCGCCTTTTCGTAGTAAACGGCCATATTATTAGTGCAAGGCTCTATTTATCGCTATAGCCCCACGGCGGCGCAGGTGGGGTGATTGCTTTTGTTAGATCAAAATCAACTCTAAACTCTCTGCCTTGGCGAATTAAGCGATAACTAAATTTCTCTGGATAAATGAACATTTGCCAGGTATTTCCTACCGACTGTGGGATACCTGTTTTGACAAACAATTGCTTAGAATACTCATCGGCTGGAAATGATTGTACTTGCGCCCAACCTGCGTCGTTAGTGTGACCACCATACATAGTTGTTTCGTCATGGCTACCATCTTCATGGCGGTGATCGTGTTTTAACGACAACCCAGAGCCTGTTTTAGTTATTATCCAAGTTCTCGAAGCATCATCACCAACGTGAAATGGAATTTCTAATTGGCTATTACTGCATTTTCTTATATGCATTATCAATGCTTTATTATTAAAGCCATCACTTTTGGCATTGTCGACAGTTACTTTTCCTTGGAAAGCTTTGCCGCAATACATCCTAATGTTGGCAAAAAAGTCGTCATGGCTGGCAATTGACACTAGTGGCGCATCACTTGCGAGAGTTGCCGCTGAAAAACAGCATAGTAGTGTGGCAAAAATCTTTTTGCTTATTTTTGTTTTAATTATCATATTAACAACCTGTTATTACGGTAGGTATTTGAAAGTTAAGCATGATGCTAGCAGAAATATGGCAATAATACTGTTCGGTTTTTACTTTAAAGGGCTGCACTTTTAATTGTTGTTAATAATTTTCTTGTAGTCTCATTGAATGCAGCGCAAAATTGCGCCGAAATATTTTTTGAAGTGCTGAGCGTAGCTATAAATGAAAAATGAACATGTTGTTATTGGTTTAACTGACCCTAAAAGTCCATCAAATGTTGGCGCCGTTATGCGGGCTGCTGGTTGTTACCAAGCGAATGAAGTACGTTATACCGGTGTACGATATGCACGTGCGGCAAAGTTTCATACTGATACTAAAGATGCGTCGAGTAAAATACCATTAACTGGCGTTGAGTCGTTAGTTGCAAGCGTGACTTCGGAACAAAAAATCGTCTGTGTCGATTTAGTTGAAGGCGCTATTGCTTTACCTGATTTTCAACACCCAGATAACGTCCTTTATATTTTTGGCCCAGAAGACGGTACCATTGCTCAGGAGGTAATTGATAAAGCTGATGCTGTAGTTTACGTACCAACCGTTGGTTGCATGAATTTAGCTGCCAGTGTTAACGTGTTACTTTATGATCGCTTAGCTAAATCATCCACACTTGAGAAGGGAGATGACTTAATCAAATCAAGCCGCGACACCAACAATAAAGTGAAAGTTAAAGCTCGTGATTAGTTACTGCTATTGTTAGCTATTTGTTGACTAGCTAGACAGGTTATAAGGGCATTTAATAAGAATTTCACCGACAAAAAATTATTTCTCAGTAGAATAGCCACTTTTATGCGAAACGGCTTGACTCTTGGCGGAAAATCGATAGAATCCAATTCAGCTAGAAAGTAAGACCTATATTTATGTACAAAGTTTCGAAGTTATATCAGTAGCTCGTCCTGTTTAATAAGTAATAGCAACACTTCCTGGAAAACCGCCTTATTTAAGGCATCAATTACGAATAAATAGGATAATACAAATGTCTAATACAACTACTGGTACAGTAAAATGGTTCAACGAGTCTAAAGGTTTCGGTTTCATCGAGCAAGAATCTGGTCCAGACGTTTTCGCACATTTCTCTGCAATCTCTGGCGACGGTTTCAAAACTCTTGCTGAAGGCCAAAAAGTACAGTTCACTGTAACTCAAGGTCAAAAAGGTCCTCAAGCTGAGAACATCGTAGCACTTTAATTAATAACCTTAGCTGGTTGAACTGGCTAAATTATTAAATAGTGTTTAAAGAGGGGAGACGTTAGTCTGCCCTTTTTTTATGCCAAAAATTTCTTTATGTCTGTCATATCTCATTATCTACAACTAGTTAAAAATAATCATCTGAAACAAGATAATGCTCAATATCGTGCAGTAGTAGCATTAGACACCTTGTCTGAGCAATTAAATAGTAAAACTAAAAACCGTCTTAGTTTTTTCTCACTAAAGTTCTTTGTTAAAAATAAACCTGCAATTACCGGTATTTATTTTCATGGTCGTGTTGGCCGTGGAAAAACGATGTTGATGGATCTATTTTATCAACAGTTAACAACAACACGTAAAAAGCGCATGCACTTTCATCGCTTCATGGAGGAGGTTCATGAAGCGCTAAATAATTTGAAAGGCCAGGAAAACCCTTTAGACCGTATTGCTAACTTGTGGGCACAAGATGTAGATGTACTATGTTTTGATGAGTTTTTTGTCAACGATATCGCTGATGCCATGTTATTAGCAGGATTATTAAATGCTATGTTTTCTCGTGGTATTACGTTAATTGCCACGTCTAATTGTGCGCCGTTTGAGCTCTATAAAAATGGTTTACAGCGAGCACGTTTCCTACCAACGATTGATCTTATTAATCGCTATTGTCAGGTGATATCAATCGATGGCCCTTTCGACTACCGCCTCAGTGATGATGGCCATGCAAATCATTATCGTGACTACAATATTCGAGCGGTAGGGCAAGCTAAAAGTTCGTGGCTTAAAGAATGTTTTCAGCAACTTGCAAATGGCGATACTGAGTATACTAACAAGATTGAAATTCATGGCAGAAATATTGCTTTTATTGCAAAAACCAATGAAGCAATATGGTTTGATTTTATGGCGATTTGTTCAGGGCCGCGTAGTCAACGCGACTATATTAAACTTGCTGATAAATACAATACTATTGCGATTAGTGCAGTTCCACAGTTTAGTGGTGAGCTCATTCCTGCGGTGTTTTCTGGTGTTGAAGATGGCTACCAACGTAGTGGTGTTGTTATGGGGCAATTGAGAGCATTAGATGATGAGGCTAGACGCTTTATCGCCTTAGTTGATGAATTCTATGATAGAGGAATCCGATTACTTATTGAAGCTGAAGTCGATATTGCTGAACTCTATCAGGGAAGTCAGTTGGCTTTTGAGTTTGCTCGTTGCAAATCACGATTATTTGAGATGCAAAGGCTAAGTTACAACGATTAGCCTTTTAGCATTAATGTGAATTTGTTAATTTTACTAAATTGTTTGCTATTTAACGATTTTTTAGCCTTTCTATCATTTGATTTTAAAGTGCATTTTGTAACTCATTGAAAAATATAGATTAAAATAATGGCATTAGACTTGTAAATAAATAATCAACAAAGAAAAACAATGCACATTATTTGATTGGTTTATAAAGGAAGGTAAATATGAAAACTTTGATTGCTACTGCGTTAATTCTTGCCAGCTCAACCAGCTTTGCTCATGACAGCTCTTTTTCTAGTAATTCTTGTAATGTTGATTTAAATGGCGGCATTAAAATCAGTGCAGATAAAATTACTTTCTCAAAAAACAAATCACCACTGTATAGCATTGTAAATAATGACACTTTAGTGGTAAACGGTGAAGAAGTTGATCTAACCGCTAGCCAACAATCATTGTTAACCGAATATTCTACGAGCATTCGTGATGTTGTTCCTGAAGTTAAGAGTATTGCGCTTGATGCTATTGATCTTGCCATTGATGGCGTAAATTTGGCCTTTAATGAGTTACTTGGTGAAGGTAATAACGTAAGTGTAGATTTAACTACACAATTAACAACAATACGCACAGAAGTTGACAATGAATTTGACGGTTCGAAAGATTTCTATATTGACGAAGATGGCTTTGCTGGTGATGACTTTTTTGGTGAAGAGTTTGAAGAACGTATTGAGTCAGCTGTAGAAACTACGATTCAAAATTCAATTGGTAGTTTGATGATTGCCGTAGGTCAGGAAATGCTTTTCTCTGGTGGCAATATGGATGCTTTTGAAACACGTATGGAAACTTTTGGACAACAGATAGAACAAGAAATGGAAGCTCGTGGTGAGGGACTTGAAATGCGTGGTGAAGCGCTATGTCAGTCTGTTATTGCGATAGATGAAATGGAAGAGCAGTTAAAAGATGAAGTTGATGAGTTGGCAAACTTTAATTTTATTAGTGCCAGTGAAAAAAATCGTCATAACGCTATTTAGGTATTAGAAACTACCTATTAGTGAATAAAACACTTTTAGCCACAATTATTTACTTATTAAAGCGTTAGAGCGCCATCTCTAACGCTTTTTCTGTATTTGCGACACCGGGTTTATTAATAGTCTAAATATTTTGAGTGATATATTTCTTTTTATTCTACTATTTTTTATTGCTAAGGTTGAAACTGCACGTTACAGTAGCGCCAAAATTTATCTAGCACATCTTTTATGCACGCAGTACAAAAACTTCACAAGTATCGTCAAAGCTTAAGCACTACTACTTATAAGTCTAGAGGACAGCGAGTTATTCGTTGTGACCTATGCCGCTTAGCCAAGCAGTTTTGTATTTGCTCATTGGCTCCTAAGGTGGAGTCAAATGCTGGTTTTTTACTATTGATGTACGATACCGAAGTATTAAAGCCGAGCAATACGGGTAAACTTATTGCTGATTTAATTCCTGATACTTTTGCTTTTTTATGGTCGAGAACAGAAGAAAATCCTGAAGTTTTAGCCTTATTGTCTGACCCAAGTTGGCAGCCAATGATTGTATTCCCTAAAGCTTATGCTGGTGAAAATCGAGATGTTTTTGATAATGAAATTAAGCTTGAACCAAGTAAACGTCCTTTGTTTATCATGCTTGATGGCAGTTGGCGTGAAGCAAAGAAAATTTTTCGTCGTAGTCGCTATTTACAACACTTACCTGTAGTGTCGTTTACGCCAAAAGCACCAGAGGATAATGCTGAATTAAGTTCTCGTTATCAAATTCGGCTAGCGGCAAATAATACTGAATTAGCAACTGCAGAAGTAGCAGCCCAAATTTTAGCTTTGGCGGGTGAGCAAACTAATGCCAATTTATTGGACTTATGGTTTGATGTTTTTAGTTATCAATACCAACGGGGGGTCTGCCAAGAAAATAAAGGAAACCCTTCAGCGGTTGCTGACTATAAAGCATTTGCAACATTAAATAATATTACTATCGGAGAAGATAGCATAGCCGATCTGCCAAAATAGGAAAAGCTGCGGTAGTTTACTTTAAATATATGAAAACGCTGCAGCTTAGGTAAATCTAATTTATAATAACGCACACAATAGAAATGAGGTTAATTTATGAAAATATGTGGTGTTGAGTTAAAAGGTAACGATGCAATTATTTGTATCATGTCAAAAGCAAATGGGTTGTACGACATACCGAAAACGCGCGTACAAAAAATTAGCCTTGTTGACGCCGGTGACGCTGAACAAGTTCAAGAGTTTCAGTTCGCTTTTGCTAAGCTGATGGAAGACTACCAAGTCGATAAAGTGGTAATAAAAGGGCGTGCTTTAAAAGGTAAGTTTGCCGGTGGTCCGGTTGGCTTTAAATTAGAGGCAGCCATTCAATTAATAAAAGATTTACCAGTAGAAATTTTAGCGGGTAGCTTTATTAAAAAGGCATTAACGCGTAGCCAAGTTGATATTGATTTTCGTGACACTGGTTTGAAGCAATACCAACAACAAGCATTTGAGACAGTATTTGGCTTCTTTGAAGGTAGTTTATATCTACAATAAGTTGTATGTAACGCATTAAAAAGGGTCGCTATTTAGCGACCCTTTTTAGTTTAAGTAATTTTATTTATATGCTACTTGCTGGTTAAGCCACGACGCTCAAGTAACGGTTCAACTTTCGGATCTTGTCCTCTAAAACGACGATACATTACTGTTGGGTCGTCAGTACCACCGCTTTCTAAAACATGCTTACGGAATAGCTCAGCAGTTTTCTGATCAAATATACCGTTTTCTTTAAATGCTAACCAAGTATCAGCATCATAGATATTAGACCAAATATAGCCGTAATAGCCGGCAGAATATCCACCTGCAAAAATATGAGAGTAGTAACCTGTTTTATAACGTGGTGCTATTTGCTCAATCAAGCCAATTTCTTTTATAACGTTGTTCTCAAACTCATTTGCATCTTGTAGCTCGGCAGTTTCAAGTGAGTGCCAGCTCATATCAAGTAGTGCGGCTGCAAGGTATTCAGTAGTACCAAAGCCTTGGTTAAACTTACCAGATGCTTGAATCTTCTCAACAAGGGCTTGAGGGATCACTTCACCTGTTTGATAGTGCTTAGCAAAGTTCGCCAATACTTCTGGCTCTGTCATCCAGTTTTCCATAACTTGTGATGGATATTCTACGTAATCGCGAGGTAGCGAAGTACCTGTTTGCGAGCGGTAGTAACCGTCTGATAGTAAACCTTGAATAGCATGACCGAATTCATGGAACAATGTTGAAGCTTGATCAAAAGTCAGTAATGTTGGCTGGTCGCCAATAGGACGTGGGTAATTTAGTACGTTGTAGATAATTGGCGTAACGTCTTCACCATTCATGCGGTACTGCTTACGGAAGCTACTCATCCAAGCACCACCACGTTTACTTTCACGCACGTAATGGTCAACCATGAAAATACCAATGTAGCTGTTGTCACGGTCGTATACTTCAAACGTGCGTACATCTTCATGATACTTAGGTAAGTTATCACGTTCTTTAAAAGTTACACCCCAAAGTTTCTCAGCAGTATAGAAAACACCTTGTTGTGTTGCTTCTAACGAGAAGTAAGGTTTAGTTTCTGAGGCATCAATATCGTAGCGTTGCTTACGAATTTTCTCAGAGTAATACCACCAATCCCATGCCGCAACTTTAAATTTACCGCCTTCAGCATCAATCATTTTTTGGATGTCAGCTGACTCTTCTTTAGCGCGTTCAAGTGCAGCAGGCCACACTTTATTTAGTAACTCAAAAACATTTTCAGGTGTTTTTGCAGTTGCATTTTCTAAAACGAAATGCGCGTGAGTTTTGTAACCTAATAATTGTGCTTTTTGATAACGTAAACTTGCCATTTCACTAGCAATTGCTTGGTTATTATTAGCGTTGTCGTTATTGCCACGCATGGTATAACCTTTGTAAATGGTTTCACGTAGCTTACGGTTTGTTGAATACGTTAAAAATGGATTTTTACTTGGGCGGTGTGTGGTAAATACCCACTTTCCTTCATGGCCACGTGCTTTTGCTGTTTCTGCCGCTGCTGCGATAATATCGGCAGGCAAACCGTCAAGATCAGCTTTATTATCAATAACCATTTCAAAGCCATTTGTCTCAGCTAATAAGTTTTCACCAAACTTTAAGCTAAGGCCACTAAGCTTTTCATTAAGTTCGCGCAATTTTAACTTATCAGCATCGTTTAGGTTTGCACCACCACGAACAAAGCTCTTATAGGTTTTTTCTAATAAGCGTTTTTGATCTATACGAAGCTCTAATTGCTCTCTTTGATCGTAAACCTGTTTTACGCGTTGGAATAATGCATCATTGAGTGCAATGTCATCACCAAGGGCCGATAGCTTTGGTGATATTTCTTTGGCAATAGCACGCATTTCTTCATCTGACATAGAGCCAGTTAAACCGTAAAAAGTATTGCTTACTTTCGTAAGGAAGTCGCCAGACTTTTCCATTGCTACTATGGTATTTTCAAATGTTGGACGTGAGCGAACTTTAGTAATTGCCGCAATTTCCAGTTTGTTTTGCTCAATACCATGATAGAAAGCAGGTAGGTAATCACTTTTCTTAATTTTTTCAAATGGTGGAATACCATAAGGAGTATCGTATTCAACAAAGAATGGGTTATTGGCTATACTTGCAACTTTTTGCTCTTTTTCTTGTTCGACTTGGGTGACATTTGTCGGAGCATTATTCTGCTGACAACCAGCTAGTGCAATTGCAATTGCTAGCGGGGCTAGATAACGAGTTTTCATTAAATTACCTTTTTATAGTTTATCCATGTGGATGATAAGGTTTATGTAATACGATAAGTAAAATTGTCATATTAAGCTGGTATTGATTCTATGCTGCGCAGAGCGAGGGTACAAGAGGCACTTTAATAAATTGGGATGAGTGGCTAGTTATTGGCGTTAAAAATAATTTTATTTATTATTTGATTAATGTGAGCATCGACTAGGACTTTACTATTCTGCAATAATAAAATAACACTATTAATTTGTTGAAAATGCTAGACAACAGATATTGTTTTTTTATACATTGAAGTACGATTTATTTCGTAATTTTGATTTTTAAGACTCAAATATGATTATAAATAAGGGAATGCTAATGCGGTATAAAGGTAATCTATTACTAACTTTTCTGGTTATTTTTATTATCGGTTGTAGTTCTCAAGGGAATGATAGTGTTCAGAAAAGCATGATATCATTAAATGAAGATTTATTTCAGACAACCTCGCCAGTAATATCCGAGTCTGCACTATATCAACTTAGTAAGCAGCAGCAACAGGATTTTTTAAATTTCTATCAATCGCAAAGCAGTAAAGGTTATTTGCCTCATGAAGTTGTTAAACGCTTTTTGGAAAGTAAACTTTCTAACTTTAGTTACTATGGCAAAACATATAGTGCTAATGAAGCGATGGAGAGAAATAGTGGAAACTGTATGAGCTTAGCAATATTGACTACCGCTTTATCACGACTGATCGATGTTGATATGAGTTATCGAAAAATGCACTCACTTCCTATATATGAAAAGCATGGGAATGTGGTTTTATCCTCAAGCCATGTGCAATCCTTATTATATGACCCAAACTTTATTCCTGAGAAAAATGTTTTCTATGTGAATCGCCCTGCGATTGTTATTGATTACTTTCCTCAAGAGGACAACATTCGATCTAAACTTATTAATTCTAATGATTTTCTTGCGATGTATTATATCAACAAAGGCGCTGAGTTTTATATTGAAGGTGACTATGATAATACCTTTGCTTTTGCAAAAAGGGCGTACGAGTTAGATAGTAATAATGCATCTGCAATAAACTTACTTGCACTATTACATAAGAAAAAAGGTGATGAGATAACAGCAGAACAGTTGTATCTAACAGCGTTGGAAAGTTCTGATGCAAATATTAGTGTACTAGATAATTATGTTAATTTACTTAAGAAACAAGGGCGCTTTGATAGAGCACAAAAAATTAAGCAGCGTATTGAAAATATCTATGATCCAAACCCATATCATTGGTTAGAAAAGGCGCAATTAGCAAGGTATCAAGGTGAATTTGATGATTCTATACGCTTTTATCGTAAAGTTATTGAACTAACTCCTTATGTTAAGCAAGCTTATTTGGAGTTACATGAAGTATATATACTGCAAGGTAATAAATCCTCAGCAATAACAACATTGCAAAGCTCTTTGCCTTGGCTACATGAACCAAAGCAAAAGCGGCAGTATAAGAAAAAACTTTACCAGCTGAGTGCAGCTATTTAGCTATTTCTTTAGTTGCAAGCTCTAATCGCGGATCGGTAATATCAGAGCTTGTTGATTTAAATATTACTTGATTATTTTTATTAATAAAAAATGTTGTCGGCGTGCCTTTTACACCATAACGCATTGCTATTTCATCACCATCGACTGCTGTAATAAAACTATAACCACGAGCTGCTAATTCATCTTGTGGTAGTGCGCTATCATCTTCATTAAAGCTTATTGCAACAATTTTAACGCCTTTGTCGTGATATTTCTCTGCAAGCTCCACTAATTTCGGTTGTAGCTTTTTACAATATGGACACCATGTTGCCCAAAAATGCAATATTACTGCCTGTCCTTGAAACTGAGCGAGAGAAATATCCTTACCAGTTTGTGTTTTTAGCTGCCAAGCTGGTGCTATGGGAGCAATAACTGATTCATCTGATGATTCAGCGCTGGCGTTAAGGGATATCAGCGTAAAAGTTGTAAGAAAGAGAAAAGTAATTAAGCTTTTTGTTTTTGAAGTCAGGGTATTCAACAAGTTCACCATAAATAAATGATTGGATTAGTGAACTTGACCTGCCAATCATCTATCTGGTTTCAAATTTAATTAAATTTGTTTTTATTTTTTAATTATTTCTAGCATCTGTGAGTATTTCATCCGCGGCTTTTGCTGCAATCATCATAGTTGGAGCATTAGTGTTACCACTTATTAACGTTGGCATAATAGAAGCATCCACGACACGTAGCCTGCTGATGCCATGAACTTTTAATTTTTCATCAACGACAGAAAGTTTATCATGACCCATTTTACAAGTGCCAACAGGATGGTAAATGGTGTTACATTTTTCCTTTAAAAATTCATGAATATCCTGATCTGATTGGCAACTATCGTCAGGGAAAATATATTTAATATGAGTGTTTGCTAATGGCGGTGTTGAGAGGATTTTCTTTGCTATCTTAACTCCTTTGATCATAGTATCAATATCATCTTGATCATCTAGCATATTCAATTGAATTCGGGGATGTTGACTAATGTTATTGCTATTTAAGGTAACGGTACCACGACTTTTTGGGCGTAATAAGCAAACATGAACAGCAATACCATAACTACAAAGTAATTTATGATTCCGACCATGATCATCCATTGCGGCTGGCACGAAATGCAACTGCAAATCTGGCTCTGACAGTGAAGGCTCCGACTTAATAAAGCCACCTGTTTCAGCAACGACGGTAGTTAATAGACCTGCACGCTTCGTAAAGAATTTTACCGCTTCTTTTGCCCCCCACCATAACGCTTTTGGTCGATATGCTAATACTTCTGTTCTTTTATGTTGTGCGACGTTAAGAATATCTACGTGATCTTGTAGGTTTTTTCCTACGCCATCGAGTTCATGAATAAGTTCAATACTGTGCTGTTCTAATTCAGATCTAGGGCCAATGCCGGAAAGCATGAGTATCTGCGGGGAGTTAATGGCTCCGGCGCTAAGAAGCACTTCATTACGAGCGGTAATTGCTTGGATTTTACCTTTGCGCTTATAGCGTACGCCCGTGGCTGTTTTGTTGTCGATAATAATTTTATCAACCTGTATTTGTGTAATGACAGTGAGGTTTTCTCGGTTTAGGTTGGGCGTTAAAAACGCTTTTGCAGCACTGTGCCGTAAGCCATCTTTTTGGGTAACTTGATAATAACCAATACCTTCTTGGTCAGCGCCATTGAAGTCATCATTCGCTGGAAAGCCTGCTGCAACCGCCGACAGAATAAAGTCTTCATTAATAGCTGGCTTTGAAACTGAATCTGCGACATTTAAAGGGCCATTAACGCCATGATAGTCATTTTCACCACGCTCTTGATGTTCAAGCGCTTTAAAATAAGGTAGAACTTCGTCATAACTCCAGCCTTGATTACCTAAGCTGTGCCAGTGATCATAGTCTTGCTTTTGTCCTCGCACGTACAGCATGGCATTGATTGAACTACTACCACCAAGCGCTTTTCCTCTTGGGGTGAAAATTTCACGATTATTGAGTGTTTTTTCTTGGTGGGAATTAAAATGCCAATTTAAGGTGTGGTCGCGCATTAAACCAATAATGCCTATAGGTAGGTGAATTAACCAGCTTTTGTCTTCTTTACCTGCTTCTAGTAAGCAAACACTATAGTTTCCACAGGCTGATAACTTATCAGCTAAAACACAGCCTGCAGAGCCACCACCAACAATTACATAATCAAATGTTTTCACACCAGTACCTTTATATTAACTTTTTATTATTATGGTCTTAACAAGTCAGACCACTATGATATAAAAGTACTGGTTATTCAAGTGTGCAGTGCACTAATGGCTTTTAATGTCCTTAATATTCACCTGTTTAATATCACCATATTTGCCAACAACATTTCGCAATTCTGAAGCCTTTCCTATGATTACAGTTTGTAAGTTCTCTTTAGGAAAATATTCATTAATAAGTTGTTGAGTTTTAGTAATAGTTAATGAATTTACTTGTTGCTCAAACGTGTTGATGTAACTTTCGTCAAAATTATAACTGTACATTTGACCTAGTAAATTACTCAAATCTTGAGATGTTTCAAACTTTGGTGGAAATTTACCTTTGACATATGCTTTTGCCGAGGCAAGCGTTTTTTCGTCTATGCCTTTTTCCCATAATCGATAATAGGTTTTTAATGCTAAATCAATCGCTTCTACAGTTGTTGCTGTTTTGGTAAAGCTTGAAATTGAAAAACTGCCAGATTGACTATAATAGGAGAAATTACTGCGAGCACCATAAGTTAAGCCTGAATTTACACGTAATTCATCGTTTAACCACGAGGTAAAGCGACCACCTAAAATAGTATTAATAACTGAAATTCCGACTAAATCAGGCGTGTTTCGTGCAATACCAATACCGCTGATGGCAAATGTTGACTCAATAGCGTCATCCTTATTGACTAATAGTACTTTTGCAGAGGTTAATGGTTTTGGTGGCGTAACTGCTGTCGGGGTCAATGTTGAGTAGTTTTTCCATCCAGAAAACAATGATTTTATTTGCTGTAGCATTTTTTTACTCTGAAAATCACCGACAACGACAATGGCACTATTAGCAGGCTGGTACCATTTTTTATGGAACGATTTGACGTCATCTAGCTTAACCTTGTCTATCGAGTGAGTATTTCCCGCAGTAACGGCATTGTAGCTAGATTGTGCAAATACCATCTCTTTTACATAATTATTAATGACAGATTTTGGACTCTCTTTGCTCTGTTCTAAGGCTAATAATTGCTGTTTTTTCTTTTTGTTAAATTCATCTTCGGCAAACTTAGGGGTAATAATGATGTTTTTAAGCAATTTAAGCATGTTTTTTTGATCTTTCTTGGCAAACGAACTTTCAAGGTAGGAAGATTCGGTACCTGCAGTAGCTGAGATAGTTGCACCAATAAAATCGACAGCTGTATTAATTTCCGCTTTTGACTGTTGTGTTGTGCCTAACAGTAAGTTCTCTGCTGTTAAGTAGGCTAACCCTGAAAAAGAATCGTTAATTGCGCCGGCTTTAACAACGATATTAACGTCGATAAGTGGTACTTCATGTTGCTCCATTAAATAAACGGTTAAGCCGTTTTCTAAGGTGATTTTTTGGTACTCAGGTAATGTGTAGTTAGCGTTTGCTTGTTTTGAAAGTAAAGCTATACATAGAGTGAAGATTAAACTATAAATCCGCATCATTACTGTCCTTTTCTGAAGATAAAATACCGACAGTGCGGTTTGATTTTATTAAATACTGTTTAGCTACTCGCTGAACGTCAGCAATTGTTACTTTGTTATATTCTGTTGGTGCAGAGAATAATTTATTGTAATCACCGAAGTACATTTCATATGATCCTATGGTGTTGGCTTTACCATTTATAGTTGCCATGGTGCGGTAAAAGTTGACCAATTTAGTGTTTTTTACTTTTTCAAGTTCATGCTCTGTAATACCATCTTTTATGATGCTATTTACTTCTTTAATTACAGATTTTTTTAGTGCTGTCGCGCTCACATCTTTAGCAGCAACCGCGTAAATATAGAAAAGGTTTGGGTCTATACTTTCTGGTAGGTATGTAAATAAGTCACTGGCTATCTGTTGCTCGTCGACTAATGACTTGTATAAGCGAGAGCTTTGTCCTGTGGCCAAGATATCATTTAGAATATCTATAGCGTAATAGTCCTGATGTTGTGTATTCGGCACGTGGTAGGCAAACATAATATTAGGGGTTGTTACCGAAGCTTTATGAACATACACAGTACGTTCACCTTTTTGCTCTGGCTCTACGGTACGAACGTCTTGCGGCGCAGGTTGGGCTGGAATAGGTTCGAAGTATTGTTTAGCTAATTTTTTTACTTGTGCGGTTGTAACATCACCTGTGATAACGACTACGGCATTATTAGGGGCGTAATAGGTTGCATGGTACTTTTTTAAATCATCTAGTGTCCAGTTTTCAATATCAGAGGCGTGTCCGATAACTGACCAACTATATGGGTGAGCTCTAAAAGCTGCTCCTTTAACTTCTTGCCAAATAGATCTAAAGTTTGAGTTTTCAAGGCCAGTAGTTCGCTCAGATGTTACCACGCCGCGTTCACTTTCAACGCTAGCTTTTTCAATAGCTAAATTAGCGATACGGTCAGCTTCCAAATCAAAAATAGTTTCCATAGCTTCGGTTGGAAACCAGTTGGTATATACAGTTAAATTTTCACTTGTGTAGGCATTATTTGAACCGCCAGCGGCTTCCATTGTGCGGTCAAACATTTTTGGACCATATTTTTTAGCGCCATTAAACATCATATGCTCAAAAAAATGTGAAAGACCTGTAATGCCAGGAACTTCGTTGCGAGAGCCTACTTTCCAAAATAAATACATATTGGCATTTGGAATGGAATCATCTTCCAATACGATGATTTTCATACCGTTTTTCAGAGTGAAGGTATTTACATCTTCGGCGGTTGTTATTGCATAACTTGTGCTAGAAAAACAAGAAATTAGCAGTGTTAAATGCACTACTGCTGATTTCAACTTGGTTAGATTCATAGGTTAACTCCAATTAGCCTATAGATAATTTTGATATGTTAATGCTATGTTAATGTTTGGGTGTGATCAAGATATTTACGCTGTGGATTGTGAAAAGATATTTTATTGAATTTTAAATAGATACTTTTAAAAATTAGTTACTTGAAAAATAAAAAAGGCTAAACAAAAGTTTAGCCTTTAGATGTTAAATTATATATAAGTATAAGCTATAGACAGCGCCAACAGGTTGCTTTTAGGTTACTTTAAACCTAGCACTTTTTTGCCTTGCTTAAAGGTAATATCAACAGGAATATTTGCAGTTTCCAAACTGGCTAAATCTTCCGCTAAGTCTGCTTTGATAACACCACTTTCAGCGATAAGTTTATCAACACCATCGTAATCACCATTACCTTGCAACGTTAATATTAATTCAGATAATGAATCAATCGCTTCAGTCATTTTTTCAACGTTAATCTTATACAAACCTTGTTCGTTGCGAGTAAATGCACCTTGTTCAGCAAAATAGTTAAACCTAACCATATTGGCTTTGCCGTGTGCAGAGCTCGCACCAAAGCGTACAGAGCGGAATATACCCGTCAAGAAGGTAGTGTAATAATCTTCTAGTGTTCCTTCTGTAATAACGTTTTTAGCCAGCAACTGACGCACCATGTAAAGACCTAAAATATCTGCTTTGCCTTCTTCCAACGCTGAGGCATGTTCTTTCAATGATTGACGAACAGTACCTTTGTCATTGATGGTATTTTTGATACCAAGGCCGTGAGCAACCTCATGGAACATGGTATTAGCAAAAAATGCTGTGAAAGTAACATTCTTGCGTTGTTCAGGTACGATTAATGTTTCAGCTATTGGTGTCATAATTGCGTCGAATTTAGCGCGCATAGCATTTTTAAGCTGTAAACGACGTGTACCTTTCTTTAATTGCACTTCTTCATCATTTGGTAAGTTAATGGCAATAGTTTTGCCACCTGCATTTGAATGGCCGGCATAGTATATTACGTCATAGGCATTTAAGTCAGCGTCAGAGCCAGGCACTTCAGCTTTATATTTTTTACTAACCGGTAAACCGCGCTGTAATTCAGGCAAGTATTCGGCATATTTAGCGAGTTTTTCGCTCCATGACATGTCTTTGATCAACACATAAGATTCAAATGCTGCACGATAGCCAAACAATTGATCTTCATAGGTTTCAATAGGGCCAATAACAATATCAATAGGGTTAGTTTTCATATCCATCCAAGCAAAATCTGATGCTTGGAAGTCGTCATTTCGAATCGCTTTAGCGCGCATTTTAAGGTAAGCAGAAAACTCTTTATTATCAGCAAAGGTTGCCGCCTTTTCTAAAATTACCGCAATGCGATTGATTTCATCAGCGTAAGCTTCCGAAAAAGCAATGGTATTTAATTGTCCACTTTCATTACGACGCACTAATGAATATAAACCATTTTTATCATCGAATGTTGCTTGCTCAAATTCTGCTTTAGTCATATCAGCAGGGTAGAATTGTGCGCCATGGCTTTTTTCTTTAGTGTTAGTCAAAAACGCTTTGTCGCCATTTAGACGGTCCCAAGGGCCATAATTAATACGAGCAAATTCACGTACTTTCTCATCACTAATAGACGCTAAAAAGCTTGTTTTATCTTGGCCGAACGCTTGTTGCCAGAATAGGCCATCTATAATATCAGAAGCTTCAATTAACAGAGATAACATTTGTTTTTGGTTATCAGATAAATGAGACAAGTCTGCGTTTAAAGTTACTGTTTTATATATGTCTAAACGATTTTGATATTCGGGAAGTAAGTTAACAGCTGAAGAATTAGTTGGCTCATTATTGCCGCCACAAGCTGAAAGCGCACCGGTGATAAGCAGTAAAGATGCAATTTTTGAAAGTTTCATGTTTTGTTTCTCTTAATAAATACCGGCTAGAGACTAACAAAATCATGAGTAAGCGCAAGTTCTTAGATCAATAAAGTGAAGCCTAAGCAAATTTGGGGCATAAAAAAACCGGCTAAAGCCGGTTTTTTAATTCGGTACAAAAATTAAAGTGCTTTGATAGCAGCGTTTAAACGGCTCTTGCTACGTGCAGCTTTGTTTTTGTGAATAAGACCTTTGCTTGCATAGCGATCGATGATCGGTGCAGCAGCAGCAAATTCTGTAGATGCTTTTTCTTTGTCACCGGCTTCGATAGCAGCAATTACTTTTTTAAGTAAAGTGCGCATCATTGAGCGACGGCTTGCATTGTGTTGACGGCGCTTTTCAGATTGTAATGCGCGCTTCTTAGCAGACTTTGAGTTAGCCAAGGTGAACTCCTAAAATTGAATAAATATAGCCTAAATTTAAGGCGACGAAATATGCCTGTTTTTAACTGGTTTGTCAAACAATTTACTGCTTTAATTTGACAGTTCGGATAATTACCCGTTGTATAAATAAAACCAATGCGCGCATTCTAAAGTTTTTAACGGGAAGTTGGAAGTAAAACTCTTCTCTTAATGTTATTAAATGCTTGTTTATCAATTCACATAAGCCGCATAATATAACTTGCCATTAACTATATGCTGCGTAAATCCAAAAAGGTTTAAGGCTAATACGTTAAAAAATTAAAAATGGTAGCTAAATTTTTGACAAATAGGATTGAGTCGATTGAGTAAAAAATTAATTAAGTCGGGAGTTATTGTCAGTGCGATGACATTAATTTCACGAGTTCTTGGCTTGGTGCGTGATGTGATTATTGCCAATGTAATGGGGGCCTCAGCTTCTGCAGATGTATTTTTCTTTGCCAACAAAATCCCTAATTTTTTTCGTCGTTTATTTGCTGAAGGTGCTTTTGCACAAGCATTTGTTCCAGTATTAAGTGAATATCATACCCTTGATGAAGAGCAAGACAGAAATGATACCCGTAAACTGATTGCACAAGTTTCAGGTACTTTAGGCGTTATTATTACCTTAGTGACTCTTTTTGGTATGATAGCATCACCAATTTTTGTTGCGCTATTTGGTTTTGGTTGGTTTTTAGATTGGGTATCTGACGGCCCATCGAGCGCAAAATTTGATCTGGCTAGTACCTTATTAAAAATAACCTTTCCTTACCTTTGGTTTGTTAGTATTACGGCATTGTCAGGTGCGATATTAAATACCTATGGCCGTTTTGCTGTTTCTGCCTTTACACCAGTTTTACTCAATGTTGGTATTATCGCTTGTGCCATATATTTAGCGCCATTGATGGAAAACCCCGCATTTGCCTTGGCTTGGGGAGTGTTTTTAGGGGGCTTTATTCAATTTGCTTTTCAACTACCTTTTCTTTATCGAGCAGGAGCGTTGGTTAAACCTAAATGGGCGTGGAATGCACCTGGTGTTACTAAAATTCGCAAGCTCATTATCCCTGCTTTATTTGGTGTTTCTGTCACGCAAATTAATTTACTACTCGACACAATTATTGCCAGTATGCTAATTACTGGTTCAATTAGTTGGCTGTATTATGCTGATCGATTGCTAGAATTCCCTTTGGGGTTATTTGGTATTGGTATAGCTACCGTAATATTGCCGAGCCTATCCAAATTACACACTAAAAAAGATAACCAAGAGTTTGGTGATACAATTGATTGGGGACTGAGAATTGTGTCGTTATTTGGTTGGCCTGCGTTAGCGGGATTAATGGTACTTGCACAACCTATCATTATGATTTTGTTTATGCGTGGTGAATTTGATCAGCACCAAGTAATACAAGTTTCATATGCTTTGTTTGCCTATCTAACCGGCTTATTGAGCTTTATGTTTATTAAAGTACTCGCTCCGGCATACTATTCTCGCCAAGACACCAAAACTCCAGTAAAAATAGCCATAAAAGCTATGGTGGCTAATATGGTGTTTAATTTAATGTTAGTACCATTTTTTGGCTACGTTGGTTTAGCAATAGCGACAACGTTGTCAGCAACATTGAATGCCATGATGCTTTATCACGGCTTAAAAAGTGCGAATGTTTTTCAATTGTCGAACAGAACCTGGTGGTTTATAACACGCTTAATTTTATCAGCTATGGTAATGGCGGCGGTGGTCTATTATTTATCACCAGCATTTGAGTTTTGGTTATCACTTAGCTTCACAGAACAAGTTTGGCAACTTATTGTGTGTATAACGGCTGGAATGTTCAGTTACTTTGTTTGTTTGTTGTTATTAGGTATTCGCATTTCTGATATAAAAATTGCGCAAAATAACTAACACTAAGGGCTGATTCTTGCTGCCGACTGAGATATAATTCGTCGATTTTTATTCTTTTATGATTTGTTCGATAGCAAATGAATGTCGGCAGTAGGGTTTATTAGGTTCATGCAATTAACACGTGGCATTCACAATATGCAGATCAGTGGCGAGCAAAGTAGTCAAGGATGTGTGTTAACCATAGGTAATTTTGATGGTGTTCATTTAGGGCATCAACAAGTGGTTTCAGCTCTTGTTAATAAAGCAAAAGAGCTAAATTGTGAAGCTGCTGTTTTGGTATTTGAACCACAACCGCAAGAGTTGTTTTCACCAGTTACTGCACCGGCAAGACTATGCCGATTACGTGATAAATATTCGCTATTGAAAAAATTAGGTGTTGATAGATTAATTTGTATCAATTTCAATAAAAAATTTGCTAGTCTAAGCGCCGAAATATTTATTGAAGAATTACTGGTTAAGCGATTATCGATTAAACACTTAATTGTTGGTGATGATTTTCATTTTGGTAAAAACCGCCAAGGCAATTTTTCGATGTTAAAAGCGGCGGGTAAAAAATTCAATTTTTCTGTAACAGATACCGCTAGCCATAAACTTGCTGGTTGCAGAATAAGCAGTACGGCAATAAGAGAAAAATTAGAGCAAGACGATCTAGCAGGTGCAAAAACCATGTTAGGAAGAGCTTACTCAATTATAGGGAAAGTATTTCATGGTGATAAACGTGGCCGTGAAATGGGCTTTCCTACCGCTAATATTAGATTAAAGCGCCGTGTATCTCCTGTTTCAGGCGTTTATGCGGTGCAGGTCAAAAGTCAATTTGGTAGCCATTTTGGTGTTGCTAACATTGGCTCTAGGCCAACCGTTGCTGGTATTAGGCAGCAATTAGAAGTACATATTTTTGATTTTGACAACAATTTGTATGGTGAAGTTATTGAAGTAGTGATGTTAAAGAAGCTACGTAATGAACAAAAGTTCAACTCGCTAACTGAACTAACTCAGCAAATTGCTATAGATACAGAACAAGCCCGCACCTATGTGCAGAACTTAACTTAAAGAAAATTAAGTTAGAAAAATAAGACTAACCGAAGCTTTAGTGACTACGACAACGGATATTTATTTTAATGAGTGATTACAAACAAACCCTAAATTTGCCAGCAACGTCTTTTGCGATGAAAGGAAATATGGCGAATCGTGAACCGAATATGCTAAAAGAATGGGCTGAAAAAGATTTATACGGCCAAATTCGTGCTGCTAAAAAAGGTAAGAAATCATTTATTCTGCATGACGGACCTCCGTATGCTAATGGTAATATTCATATTGGTCACGCGGTTAATAAAATTCTTAAAGACATCATTATTAAAGCGAAGACTTTATCTGACTTTAATGCGCCGTATGTGCCAGGTTGGGATTGTCACGGCCTACCTATCGAATTAATGGTAGAGAAAAAGGTTGGTAAACCAGAGCATAAAGTATCAGCGAGTGTTTTTCGTGAAAAATGTCGTGAGTATGCAGCGAAACAAGTTGATGGCCAGCGAGAAGATTTTAAACGCCTTGGTGTTTTTGCTGATTGGGATAAACCTTATCGCACTATGGATTTTGATACTGAAGCGAATATCATTCGTTCTTTAGGAAAAATAGCTGAAAATGGACACTTACACCAAGGATTCAAGCCTGTGCACTGGTGTACTGATTGTGGTTCATCTTTAGCTGAAGCTGAAGTGGAATATAAAGATAAGCAATCTCCTGCCATTGATGTGAAATTTACAGTAGTCGAGCAAAGTGTTGCTGATAAATTTAATCACCCAGAAAACCACCAAGGTGAAGGTGACGTTTCAGTTGTTATTTGGACAACAACACCATGGACATTACCTGCAAACCGCGCAGTTTCATTGCATGCTGATGTTGAATATACCTTAGTACAATGCGAAACAGAGCAAGGTAAAGAACGACTGATTTTAGCCTCAGATCTTGTTACTTCATGTATGGACCGTTTTGGTATTACCAAGTATCACGCGTTAGGTTTCTGTAAAGGTGCAGATCTAGATTTAGTGCAACTTCAGCACCCTTTCTATGATTTTACTGTGCCAGTTATTTTAGGTGAGCATGTAACGACGGACTCAGGCACTGGTTGTGTGCATACAGCACCTGGTCATGGTGTTGAAGATTTCGAAGTAGGTAAACTTTATAATTTAGAAGTGGCTAACCCTGTCGGGGCAAATGGTGTCTATTTGGATGACACAGAATTGTTTGCTGGCCAACATGTTTTTAAAGCTAATGCTAATGTTGTTGAAACACTTAAAGAGCATGGCAAGCTTGCGCATCATCATGCCTTGGAACATTCATACCCACATTGCTGGCGTCACAAAACGCCATTAATTTTCCGTGCGACACCGCAATGGTTTATTAGTATGGACAATAAAGAACTACGTAAAGATTCTTTAAGTGAAATCGAGAAAACTCAGTGGATCCCTGATTGGGGTCAACGTCGTATTGAGTCAATGGTTGAAGGCCGTCCTGACTGGTGTATTTCACGCCAACGTACTTGGGGCGTGCCAATGGCATTATTTATTCATAAAGATACCGGTGCATTGCACCCACGTAGTATCGAACTTATTGAAGATGTTGCAAAACGGGTTGAAGAGAAAGGTATTCAAGCGTGGTTTGACCTAGAAGCAGCTGAACTAATCGGTGATGATGCTAAAGAGTACGTTAAAGTTGCAGATACCTTAGATGTTTGGTTCGACTCAGGCACAACGCATTACTCTGTAGTTAATGCCCGTGAAGAATTCGACGGCATTGCCGATTTATATCTTGAAGGCTCAGATCAACATCGCGGTTGGTTCATGTCATCAATGATTTCGTCAGTTGCGATGACCAGCAAAGCACCATACAAGCAAGTACTAACTCATGGCTTTGTGGTTGACGCTAAAGGTCACAAAATGTCTAAGTCTTTAGGTAATGTTATAACACCAAAAGAAATTACCAATACTTTAGGTGCTGACATTCTACGTTTGTGGACGGCGTCGGTAAATTATACCCAAGAAATTACCGCAGGTGATGAAATCTTTAAGCGTCAAGCTGATGCTTATCGTCGTATTCGTAATACTTCGCGCTTTTTATTATCAAATTTAAACGGTTTTGATCCTAAAACTGACTCTATTGCTTTTGATGATATGGTGGCGCTTGACCGTTGGGCAGTTGATAAAGCCGCACAACTGCAAGAAGAGATTATTGCCGCTTATGATGAATACGAGTTTCATGTCGTGGTACATAAATTAATGAATTTCTGTACTACTGAGCTTGGTGGTTTCTATTTAGATATTATTAAAGACCGTCAATACACCGCGAAAGAAGACAGTGTTGCTCGTCGTTCATGTCAAACCGCGATGTACTTAATTGCTGAAGCCATGACGCGTTGGATGGCGCCTATTTTATCTTTCACAGCTCAAGAAATTTGGCAAGCATTACCAACACCTTCAAGTGAAGCTCGTGAAGAGTTTGTTTTCACTGGTGTTTGGTTTGATGGTCTACCAAAAGCTGCGACAACTAGTACTTTAGATAATGATTATTGGAATGACATTCTATTAGTACGTACAGAAGTGAACAAAGCACTAGAAAATGCCCGAAAAGAGAAGCAAGTTGGTAAGGCTCTTGAGGCTGCTGTTACACTATATACTACCGCAGAATTAGCTGGAAAAATTCAGCAGTTAGGTGAAGAGCTACGTTTTGTTTTAATTACCTCAAAAGCGATAGTAGAAGTGGTTGAAAGTGCGCCTGCAAATAGCTTAGCCACTGAAGTCGAAGGTTTATGGTTAACCGTTTCGCCAGCGGAAGGTGCTAAGTGTGACCGTTGCTGGCATGTTACTGAAGATGTTGGGAAAAATGAACTACATCCTGAGCTTTGTGGTCGTTGTATAACGAATGTTGACGGTAAAGGTGAAGTGCGTCAATTCGCTTAATCGGTATAGTGATTAAGCAGTGTAATAATAAAGCGTGCAGCACTTGAATAGAGTCTGCACGTTTTCTAGTTATTGGCATAATAGAATAAGCGTTTAAAGCGCAGGAAGAGAAATTATATATTTATGAAAAGTTTATTTACTGAAACAGGATTACGTTGGCTTTGGTTAACTATTATTTGCTTAGTTGCTGATCAAGTAAGCAAACAGTTAGTTGTTAGCAATATGGACTTGTACCAATCAATCAATATATTGCCGTTTTTTAATTTTACTTATATGCAAAACCCTGGTGCAGCATTTAGCTTTTTAGCTGACCAAGGTGGCTGGCAACGCTGGTTTTTCACGGCAATTGCTGCCATTGCTAGTATTATTTTTATTGTTTGGTTAGCCAAAACGCCAAAGCAGCAATCAATGTTATCAGTTGCGTTTGCGTTAATGTTAAGTGGCGCAGTTGGTAACTTAATAGATCGTGTATTATTTGGTTACGTTATCGATTTTTTAGATTTTTACGGATTTGGCTACCACTTTCCAGCGTTTAATATTGCCGATTCAATGATTTTTATTGGTGCCGCTTTGATGATTTTTGATTCATTTAAAAATGGCGAGCCGGATAATAAAGCGACAAAGATTAATTCTTAAAGAGATTTTTATGACAAATTTAGTAACAGCTTCTTCAGAGATTATTGCTCATATCACTATGAAGTTATCAGATGGCTCAGCAGCAGACAGCACCAAAGTAAATAAAAAGCCAGCTAAAATTATTATGGGTGATGCCAGTATATCTCCAGCATTTGAAGCCCAATTGGTGGGAATGAAAGCCGGTGAAAGTAAAGAGTTTACGTTAGCAGCGAACGATGCGTTTGGAGAACCTTTACCTGAAAATATCCATTACATGGATATCAGTAAGTTCAGTGAAGAAGCACCAGCAAAAGTGGGAAATATTATTACTTTTAGTCAACCAGGGGGTGAATTACCGGGTATGATAAAAGATGTGACAGGCAGTTCTGTGACTATTGATTTTAATCACCCATTAGCTGGTCAAGAAGTCACGTTTGTTATTGATGTGATTGAAGTTAAATAGATAATAGCAGCAGGTATTAGATGGAAATTATATTAGCAAATCCACGAGGGTTTTGTGCTGGCGTAGACCGAGCCATTAGTATTGTTGACCGGGCGCTTGATTTGTTTGACGCGCCTATATATGTTCGCCATGAAGTTGTGCATAACAAATTTGTTGTTAATGGATTAAAAGATCGCGGGGCAGTATTTGTTGATGAGCTTGTTGAAGTGCCCGATGATAGCACGGTAATATTTAGTGCCCACGGTGTTTCTAAAGCCGTTCGAAATGAAGCAAAGTCTCGAGGTCTAAAAGTATTTGATGCTACTTGTCCATTGGTTACTAAAGTACATATGGAAGTTTCACGAACTAGCCGTAAGAACATTGAGTGTATTTTAATTGGCCATGCTGGTCACCCTGAAGTTGAAGGAACTATGGGGCAGTATGAAAGTGAAGAGGGTGGTATTTATCTTGTTGAGTCGGCTGAAGATGTTGCAACCTTAACAATTAAAAATCCCGAAAAGCTTTATTATTGCAGTCAAACAACTTTATCAGTAGATGATACCAGTGATGTTATTGATGCTTTAAGAGAAAAGTTTCCATTGATCCAAGGTCCTCGAAAGGATGATATTTGCTATGCAACGCAAAACCGTCAAGATGCGGTACGTTCAATTGCTGAGCAAGTTGAGTTGCTGTTAGTTGTTGGTGCAAAAAATAGTTCAAATTCAAATCGTTTACGAGAGTTAGCGGAAAAAATTGGCACTACCTCTTATTTAATTGATACTTCTGCGGATATTGATACCTCGTGGTTGAATAATATCTCAAAGGTTGGTGTTACCGCTGGTGCATCAGCTCCAGCTATTTTGGTTCAGCAAGTTATTAGCGAATTAAAGTCATTGGGAGGGAAAGAAGTTGTAGAGTACCCTGGGCGTGAAGAAAATACTGTATTTGCGGTGCCAATAGAATTACGCTAACCTTAATGAATATGTTGTTTACCGTTTAAGCTTCATAGAGGTAGCTATGTTAAAAAGGCTAGTTGGAGTTTTACGGTAAATTTTTCATTTTCGAATGTGGACAATTTTGAAAGGAAAACTATTCGAAAATTTGTTGTTGAAGGTATGGGTTAATGTTGTTCACACCAGTGATTTTTAACACATATAAATGTAGTGCAGGAAGTAAAGTTCGTATTCTACATATGTTTAATTGGCCTCTTAGCTGCTGCCAGCATTGTTGTGCGCTAGACATAGCATTAATTTATTCTTATTTAAAAGGAGATTAAATAATGAATAAGTCACCATCAAGTCATTTTTCTAGTACACCTCATTTTCACAAAGGTCTGACCTTTATTGAAGTGCTCGTCGCTGTTTTTATTTTGGTAACAGGCATCCTAGGTGCAGTTGCTATGCAAGCTTCTGCTAAAAAAGGTAGTTTTGACGCTATGCAACGTTCAGTTGCATCAGCGCTTGCTCAAGATATTATTGAGCGAATGCGTAGTAATGATTCAACAGCTTTAGCGGGATATGCCCGAACTGACTATGGTGAAACCTTAGATTCACCTCCGACGAAACGCTGCAATACCGTTGTGGGAACATGTAGTGCAACTGAAATGAGAGTCAATGATCAGTACGAATGGGAGTCTTCTCTTATGGGTGCTGATGTTGTAAATGACGGTAACAATTTAGCAGGCTTAGTTGGTGTCAGAGGTTGTGTAAGTCATAGCCTTAATGCGGTAACTGTTGTGATAAGCTGGGAAGGGCGTAATGAAATAGTTGACGCAAAGAAGCATAGTTGTGGTACTGCAGGGAGCAAACGTCGACAAATTATCGTAGAGGCATTTATCAACTGACATGAATAATCAAAGAGGTTTTACTTTAGTAGAGATATTTATTTCATTAGCTGTTGGGGTGGCGTTATTTGCTGGTGTGCTCAGTGTTTTTGTTGGCATGAAAACAACCACGGAAGAAACAGCAACGTATGGAGAACTACAAGAGAATGGCCGATTTGCATTAAGTGTGATCAGCTATGATCTTTTAAGGCAAAATTTTTGGGGTGACTATACAGGTACTCTTGATCTATCTATGTTAAATGACGCCCCAGACGCACCAAGTATTGATTGCAGTGGAGAAGGGCTAAATAATGCCACGTTTCCTGTTGCGATTGGGCATTTTAGAAGTATTTGGGGGCAAACAGTAACGAGCAATTCAGTAATGGGCTGTATCGATGATGCTAAAACATCTTCTGACATTATTCAGTTAAAACGCGCCATTTCAAACCCAGTTACAACAACTAATAGTGACAACTATTTTATCGTAGCTAATTTAAGTGAAGCTGAAGTTTTTACTGGAACTAGCATTCCTGATATGGATAACAGTCAAGTCTGGCAATATCAGCATCATATTTACTATGTTCGAGAAGAGAGCCAAGGTGATAATACTGTACCTGTGTTAATGCAGGGCCGTTTAACAAAAACTATGACTTTCGATCCCATTATTGATGGCATTGAACGTATTCGATTTATGTACGGTATAGACTCTGACTTAGAGGGAACCGCTGGCTACGGTATAGTTGATAACTTTATTTCTGCTGACAATATGACCAATGTACTATGGGATAATGGCAATAATAACCGAATTTTAGCGGTTAGAGTGTACGTGCTTGCTCGTAGCATTTTACCTGATAACAAATATACTAATACCAATACCTATAGTCTAGGTGATTTAGATGTAACCTTTAATGATAATTATCGGCGACTGTTATTTAATTCGACGGTAACCTTATATAATGCTGGAGTTGACTCATGGTAGGTGCAATATACAGAACCCAAATAATAGCACCAAAGCGACAAACTGGCGTGGTGCTAATTGTTTCTTTGGTATTTCTTATTGCATTAACAGCCGTCGCAGCCGCTTTAATGCAAAATACAACTACAGACATGAAGATGTCCGGCGCTAGTGAAGAAAAGGTTGTGGCTACACAAGAAGCTATTAGTGCTAGTGATGAAGCTGTATATCGCCAGGTAAATGGCGGAACGGGTAATAATAAATTTGCATCAGCTATGGTAAGGTTTCAAGAAGAAAGTTTTAGCAGCGTTACCGATACGTTAAGTATTACCAATACAAATAGCGATACCACGGCGAAAATTGAAGTCGCCAATAATGACCTTGAGCTTGAACCTGATTGCCCTCACTCCAAATCAGCTTCATCAGCGCAAGTTTTTACTTGCAATGTTTTACGTGTGCAAGTGGTCCGTAAATACGGGCGAACTAATACCAATGAAGTTGAAGTTAATACTGGCGTTGCCCAGCAACTTTTAAAGTAGAACTTGGTATTTAAGCTAAATACTGGAGTAGAGCAATGAAAAAAATTTTAGCAATATATCTACTATTGATATCTGCTGTATCTTTTGGTGAAGATATAGAACTTTATGTCAGTGAAGCCGTAAAACTTGCGGGTAAAAAAACCCAAGTGCTGATTATTTTTGATAATTCCGGCAGTATGGGAACTCAACTTTCTGTTAATGAAGATTATGATCCTGAGATAACTTACCCCGCACTCGGAAGTGATAACTCTTTAAGTGAAAAGTTTGTGTACTTTACTAAGGGTGGAGCTGATGGCGTGGGACTGCCAGTGCCAGATAAAAATAATGAATCACGTCGTTTTTTAACAGAAATTAATAGTTGTGAAACGGCCCGTAAAATTCTAAATGAAACGGGCTTTTATACTGGGCACATTCGTGAATACAGCATTAAGGGAAACTCAGGCAGCTGGAATGAAATCCCTGACAACAATGGCGCTAACATCGAAATTATTGATTGTGAAGATGATGTTTTAGCGACCGATCCAACCAATATTGATTCTCTACCTCCGGGTTATCCTATCAATTATGCTGGTAACAAAAAAAATCCAATCTATCATACTACAGATATCGTTGCCTCTAACGTTGAATGGTCCGGTGAGTTAGTCACACTTTATACTGATAATTTTTTAAGATGGCATCATGGTGAAGACATTGCGCAAACGTTAAAAAGCCGGATGGATATCGCCAAAGACAGTATTACTAAAGTCATTAAAGCGGCACCTTCTATTGATTTTGGTTTGCAAGTTTTCAACTATGATGATGGCGATGCCGCAACTGATCCTAATGGCGGGCGAGTTGTTTTTGGTATACAGGATATGACAGATACCAGTGAAGCAGTATTTTTAGATATCGTAAATAATCAATTATCAGCGCAAACTTGGACGCCGCTTTGTGAAACATTATATGAAGCACAGCAGTACTTTGCAGGAAAAAATGTGGTATTTGGTGATGATGATAAAAGTCAGGGGAACTATTACACCAAAAATAAACCACCGCGTGATACTAGCATTGAGAGTGGAGGGAAATATTTAACTCCATTTAGTTCATGTAGTAGTAAAGCATTTGTCATTTTAATTACTGACGGCTCGCCCACATATGACAATGGTGCTGATAGTAAAATTACTGCACTTTCAACTGTAGAAGATGGAAAAACTATTAATTTTAGTGGTAGTAAATTTAGTGGTAATTATTTAGCAGGCGTTGCTGAATGGATGTATGAAAACGATGTTAATCCTAATTTAGAAGGTAAACAAACGGTTGAAACCTTCACTATCGGGTTTAGTGAAGGCGCCGACGATGCAGCGCCATTATTAAAAGAAGCTGCTAAATTAGGTGGTGGGGCATATTATCGAGCAGAAGATAGTGTGCAACTGACGGCAGCGCTTTTAAATGCATTAGAAAATTTAGAACCGAGTAACGACAGTTTAACTTCAGCATCTGTGGCTGCAAATAACTTCGATAGAACAGAAACATTAAACTCAGTGTATTATGCTATGTTTCAGCCTGAAAATGGGCCGCGCTGGCAAGGGAATTTAAAGAAATATAAAGTGAAAAATAGTGTTCAAGTTGGTAAACATGATGAGCCTGCACTAAACCCTGATAATGGCCATTTCTCTGATGAAGTTACAAGCTTCTGGTCGCCAGACAACTCGAAAGATGGTGATGTAGTTGCTGAAGGGGGGGTTGCTGAAATATTGAGAAGCAAAACAAATCGAGTCATTTATAGCGATATTGGTTCCAACGATGCGTTAGCGCTGTTAATAGAGTCGCAGGCCGAAACGTCATTTGGTGGCAGTGACAAGTTAGCAACAGCTATGGATGTTCATGAAGATGATGTTGGTGATTATTTAGATTGGGCTATGGGTAGAAATATTGATAATGTCAAATTAGATGATGACACTATACCCACTATGCGCCCAGATGTTTTTGCGGATCCCTTACACTCCAAACCACTTGTAATTAATTATGGTACCAGTATTAGAGTAGTTATAGGGACTAATGCTGGTGTACTTCATATGTTTGAAGATAAAGGTGCGACAGTTGATGAAAACTGGGCTTTTATGCCTAAAGAGTTTTTTAAAAATATTAAAGGTCTTCGAGAAAACTATTCTACTGCTGAAAAAATTTATGGTATTGACGGCAGTATCACATCTCATGTGCAAGACAACAATGGTGACGGCATTATTAATGGTACCGATAAAGTTTGGATATTTTTTGGTTTACGTCGAGGCGGCACGTCTTACTACGCGTTAGACATTAGTAACCCTAACAAACCAAGTAAACTCTGGCATATCGATAACACGTCTACAGGTTTTAGCGAGTTAGGACAATCATGGTCTCAGCCTAAAGTTGGTTTTTCTAAAGCGAATATTTCCGGCACTGGAGAGAATGCTAAGGCTAATGCGGTGTTGTTTTTTGGTGGTGGTTATGATGTCTCAAAAGATACTTTAACACCTGGTACATCAGATGCTAGCGGACGCGCAATTTATATGGTTGATGCTGCTACTGGAGCATTGAAGTGGAGTTTAGCTCCAGAAGGGGGAACCACAGCTTTTAATGGTTCGGATAGTATAGCATCAAGTATTGGTATTCTAGACAGTAATGGTGATGGATTAACTGATCGATTATATACCGGTGATACCGGTGGCAATATTTGGCGAGTCGACATGCCAGATGCTGCACCTAATGATAGTGAAAACCCGTGGACAGTATTTAAGCTAGCGGCACTTGGGGGAACAACTAATAGCACAGATTTACGGTTTTTTAATGAACCGTCAATTGTGAGAACATTTATCTCAGAAACAATTGAAACGGAAATTATCGATGAAGATGGTCAAACAACCAAGATAGTCAGCCATCAAGAAAAGCCCTATGACGCGATATTAATAGGCAGTGGTGATAGATCTAATCCTATCGGTATTGATACTAGTGATACTTTTTTCATGATAAAAGATGAAAAAATTAAAACTCAATCTTTTTTTTCTAGTGCCGAACCAAAAGCTCCGACAAATATATTATTAGGGGACTTATATGATTACACAGATAACCCTTTTGATAAGGTCTTAACAACTCAACAAAGGGAAGCTCTTGAAATCGCTGTTAGTGCAAAATCTGGTTGGTATATCAATTTAACTGACAGCGGTGAGAAAAGTACAGCTGAAGCGATTGTAATTAATGGTATTGCATATTTTACAACTTTTGTTCCACCCAATTTAGATCCTGATATTATTCATTGTGAGCAACCAAATGGACAAGGGATATTGTATGCAGTTGATCTCGCTTTAGGAACATCTGTATATAATTGGGATGAAAGCGACCCTGATGCGGAGCCAGAGCGAAGCGTTGAAATCAATGAACAATTCCTTGGAGCACCAACATTAATTGTTGTGCCAGAGGATGACGGTGATCCAGATACGTATGATGATGCAATTGGTAATATAATTGTTGGTCGCAAAATAATTCCAGTAGGTTTTACGTTACAGACTTTACGCACCTATTTATATATCAATGAGGAACAATAATATGCAGGGAAAGTCGAATTTAGGTTTTACTTTGGTTGAACTTTTAATCACGGTAGCTATTGTTGCAATTTTAGGTGCTGTAGCATTTCCTGCATACACTGATTTTGTTGCTCGTTCTAATCGAACAGAAGCGCAGCGTGAATTATTGCGAATTGCTAATTTGCAAGAGCAATATTATGTTGATAATAGAAGTTATACTAGTGATATGAAAAATTTAGGTTTAAGCGCGGATCCTTTTGTTAGTGAAAATAAATATTACAGTATTGATGCAACGCTAGCTGATGGTGGTTTTACATTGACAGCAACTGCGCTTGAGCCACAAAAATCAAACGATGGCAGCTGCCCAAAACTCTCAGTGAGTGATACTGGCGCCAAATTACCTTCAACTCTATGTTGGGAGAAATAATATGATTCGATTGGTCGCTATATTTTTTGTTGTGTTAAGCTTGACTAATACGGCTGAAGCTATTGAAGTTAAACAAAAAAGTAAAAAAATTGATGTGAAGTGCCATGTAGAGCTTTATGGAGGTCTACAATCTATTTATTTAGCTAGAGTAAAAGAGAATCATTTAGGTAAGTTATCTAAGCGAATAGTTAACCGAAAAATACCAACGGTTTATAGTAAAAATAAACAACAGGTTTACCAAGTATTTGAATGTGTGAAGTTAAGTGATATTTTTAGTTCACCAAAAGCAAGAAACTTATTTGCAACGTACCCTAAATAGTGGCTATGGTATTGACTTAACTACAAGAAACTTCAGTACCATCCCTATTTTCGTCTTTATTGTCGTTGTCTTTATCAGATGTTTTGTATACTCGGCCAGACAACGATATTTCAAGTCCGCGCGATAATCCACTATAGTTTTTAGGGCAATAACTAAAGTTACCATTACCACCTGAAATCAAGCGACCCGTTGGCGCAAATATAATAATACTTTGGCTGAATGTTAAGGTGTCATCAGTAGTTGCTTTACTTTTTACTTTAACTAATTCTTCGTTCGTACTGTCATAACTTTTATTGTTTGTTAACGTATTACCATTATTTACAAATACGCTAAGCTCATTTTGCCAATTTGTACCACAAGTACTGCCACTTAAGGGACAAACGGTAACATTATTACCGCTGTTGATTGCTGTATTTCTAGCACTTAATATTAACCGGTGTAGTTCGCTGACTTCATTATCAACGCGTGATTGCACCATATATTCATTTAAACTTGGTATTGCGACGGCAGTGAGGATGCCTAATATTGCTATGCCAATTAAAAGCTCTGTTATGGTAAAGCCTTTAGTGGAGGCTCTAAACCTAAGTAGTGATGAGGTTAATTTATATTCAGACATAACTTTTACTGCGTGATTAACATTTAATTTAACTTATAGCACTGATAAATGTTTACAGCTAGAAAAAGATACCTATGGAAATAAATTTGTCAGCTACATATTATTTTTTGACCTGAACGTCGAATGTTTGCTGTATTAGTTTTATTATTTGAACTAACGTAGGTTCTCCCTGAAGGCGCTACAATAATACCTTTACTTTTGTCACTGTGGTTTTCAGGGCAATAGCTGAAAGTGGCGTTCTGTCCCCAGCCTGATAAATGTCCTGTCGCTGAATAGGTTAGTCCGATACGTGTTTTTCCATACTGTAGTTTATCCCCTGACTTTATTGCTGATTTATTTGCTATAACTTTTTCATTTAATATCGGCTCTAAAATTTTATTATTATTGCTATCAATAAATACACTAATTTCCTCTTGCCATTGCTTTGTACAATGGCCTTGGTCATTAAGAGGGCAAAGGGTAACTTTGCTATTGCTCGTTAATGCCGCGTTTCTTGCAACGAGTAATAAGCGCTGTAGTGTGACTATTTCATTGTCGACTCTCGTGTTAACGATGAAATTGTTTAGATTAGGTATACCAATAGAGATTAAACTGAGTAGTATTGCCAGTGAAACTAATACTTCGATTATTGTAAATCCAATATACTTTGACATAACAACCATTCCTTAGTTGAAAGCATTTTTAACAGCTAGGTATAGTCAAGAATATTGGATTTTTCCACGGTTAAATGTCTAGTTTTCGTAGATTGTTGGGATCGGGTTGCGCTTATGCTGAGTTTTCAAATAGATAGCGATAACTTTTTCTTCAACGATTTTATCGCTATTTTTACCTTCAAGAAAATCATCAAGCTGGTCATAGCTTAAACCTAATGCGTCTTCATCTTTTTTTCCTGGGTCTAATTCTTCTAGGTCTGCCGTTGGTGCTTTTTCAATTAGTTGTTCTGGTGCACCTAAAGCACGGGCAAGTTGTTTTACTTGTCTTTTAGATAAGCCAAATAGTGGCGCTAAGTCGCAAGCACCATCTCCCCATTTTGTGAAAAAACCTGTGATATTTTCTGCTGAATGATCTGTGCCAAGTACTAAACCACCTAAAATACCTGCAATATGATATTGCATTACCATTCGAGTTCTTGCCTTTACATTGCCTTTAGAAAAGTCTATTTGTCCGGCAGTAGCAGATGAAATATCAGCATCAGCTAATGCCTTTAACGTTTCATCGTGAATGCCCGCTACGCCATTAAATATATTGGTGGTTAAGTTTTTACTTGGTTGAATAAATGACAATGCGAGTTGGGCATCGTCTTCATCTGCTTGAATATCGTGTGGTAAGCGCACGGCTATAAATTGATACGCTGATTTTTCCGATGTTTGTTCATTGTTGAGTGAATCCACCGCTAACTGTGCTAAGCGCCCACAAGTAGAAGAATCAACGCCACCACTGATGCCTAAAACTAATGTTTTTAAACCTGATTGTTTTAGCTTTGCTTTAATAAATTCAATACGACGATTTATTTCAAAACTAGCGTCAATTTCAGGTAACACTTTCATTTCATCTATTATTGCCAGCGGGTTCATTCTACTTCCTCTTTTATAATCTTATACACAGCAAGTTATTTTAATTGCTCTGGTTAGTCTCGCTAGTGTAGCAAAGTCTTTTCTTGAATAGAATTTTTGCTCTAACTTGAAAAGTAAAATTCTTGGCAATATGTTGATATTAAAAGTGTGTAAAGATGATAATATGTTTAAGTTACGTTCGAAGTCTCAAAACAACTTATAGGCTGTATGATGAAAAAGATAGAAGCAATAATTAAACCTTTTAAAATGGACGATGTTCGCGAAGCGCTTGGCGAAATTGGTGTTAATGGCATGACAGTATCTGAAGTTAAAGGTTTTGGGCGGCAAAAAGGTCACACTGAGCTTTATCGCGGTGCAGAATATATGGTGGACTTCTTACCGAAAGTTAAGCTGGAGATTGTTGTTTCAAAAGAAAATGTTGAGCGTTGTGTGAATACTATTTTGGAAACCGCTCAAACAGGAAAGATTGGCGACGGTAAAATTTTTATTACTGATGTGGAGCGTGTTATACGTATTCGTACCGGCGAAGAAGATGCCGAAGCTATTTAATTGCACTTCTTTAGATAAAAAAATACCAGCTAATAGCTGGTATTTTTTTATCTAATTTTGCGTTACTCGCCGCTATTACTTTGTAATTAGCGGGTTATTTGGGTAATTTGCCGCAAGTACTTGTTTAGCATTAACTCGTAAATCCTCTAAGCCAAGTTTTTCGTAGCAAAGGATCATAATTTCTAATGCTTGCTCTGTTTCAGGGCTAGGTGAGAAGTATTCAACAATATATTTACCTCTATTAGCTGAGGAAACATAAGCTTCACGTTTTAAATAGTAGCGTGCTACGGCAAGTTCATATTTTGCTAAGCGTGATTTAATACCAATCATACGTTGACGAGAATCTGCTGCATATTTACTTTCAGGGTATTTTTCTAAAATGGTTTTCAAGTCTTTAAATGCATCTCTTGCCGCTGTTGGGTCGCGGTCAGAGCGATCTATGCCTGCTAAATCTTGAAATAGGTTTTCTTGTGTTGCAACATTAATTAATGCGCGCATGTAGTAAACATAATCTAAGTTAGCATGCGTAGGGTTCAATCGTAAAAAACGATCGGTTAGTGCAATGCCTTGGGCAGCATCACCACTTTTATAATAGGCATAAATTAAGTCTAATTGAACTTGATGAGAAATAGGGCCATACGGAAAGCGAGAATCTATCGCTGAAAGTATTTGAATTGCTTTTTGGTATAAACCGTTATCCAAAGATTGTCGAGCATCGGCAAATAATGCTTGAGCAGATTTATCTGGCACCTTTTCAATTTCTTTTTCATTTGTTCCAGAACAGCCCGCCAATCCTAACATCAGTACTAGGCACATTATTTTTATTGTCATTTTTTCCATAGACTTCAATATCACTACTTTGTTTTAGTTAAAATAATTCTCTTCTTCACCGCGATAACTACTTAATGTAATTACTTAATGTAATTGCTGCTGCAAAAAGGTAAAATAAGCATTGGCATTCTAACCTAGCAATCATGCCTTGCACAGTGCTAATTAATAGAGAGTTTAATGGCTGAGATAATTCAACACCGGGATACGGTTCCCGAATCATGCTTAGGTAAACGTTTCGACCAGACTTTGGCCGAGATGTTCCCTGATTATTCACGTTCACGCTTAAAAGAGTGGATTTTAGCTGGCCATGTTACGGTTAATGGCCAAGTGGTCGATAAAGCACGTGAAAAAATGTTTGGTGGTGAGCAAATTGCCATTAATACAGAAATTGAAGCGGAAGTTCGCTTTGAACCACAAGACATACCATTAAATATTGTTTACGAAGATGAAGATATTTTAGTGATCAATAAGCCTGCAGGCTTAGTTGTTCATCCTGGTGCAGGTAATCCTGATGGTACGGTATTAAATGCCTTGTTGCATCATTGCCCTCAATTAGATGTTGTGCCTCGCGCGGGTATTGTTCATCGTTTAGATAAAGACACCACAGGATTAATGGTGGTGGCAAAAACTATCGCGGCACAAACTAATTTAGTTGAGTCATTGCAGGCGCGTGAAATTACTCGTGAATATGAAGCTGTTGCAAATGGCATAATGACTGCCGGTGGTATTGTTGATGAGCCGATTGGTCGTCATGCCACAAAACGTACTCATATGGCAGTAACGTTTTCAGGTCGTCCTTCAGTAACTCATTACCGTGTAATGGAGAAGTTTAGGCTGCATACTCGTTTGCGTTTACGTCTTGAAACAGGTCGTACTCATCAAATTCGTGTTCATATGGCCCATATTACTCACCCGTTAGTTGGAGATCCTGTTTATGGCGGTCGTCCTCGTCCACCAAAAAATGCTTCAGAAGAATTGCGCGATATGCTCCGTCAATTTAAGCGCCAAGCATTACATGCGGCAATGTTGTCGTTGTACCACCCTATAACAGGTGAGCAAATGACTTGGCATGCAGATGTTCCAGAAGATATGGTGACATTAACTAATATGTTGCGTGCTGACTCGAAAGAAAATGCCAGTGGTAACGACTACTAAGAATCTTGAAAGTATTCAGATAATAGAATGGCCAACACCTAAGGTGTTGGCTTTTTCTACGACTCGGCTGAAACCTAACCCACATTTATTGTTTGAAAGCCTCTCTAAAAAGATATCTCATAATGCTCGGCGCACAGATAAATCGTTTGATTATTTTAATTTAGGCGCACATGTTGGTGATGATCTTGAATATGTATCAAATAATAGAAATGCATTGTTAGAGCTTTTACCTAATGACACGAAAATTCAGTGGTTAGAGCAAGTTCATGGCAGCCATGTTGCACATATCAATAGTCATACAGAGCAGGCTATTGTTGCTGATGCTGCTATAACTAGGCATAAAAATATTGCTTTGGCTATTATGACTGCTGATTGCCTGCCTATTCTATTGGCTGATAAAAATGGTTATGAAATTGCCGCTATTCACGCTGGCTGGCGACCATTAGCAGCCAACATAATTAAGAATACGGTTTGTAAAATGCAAACTCCAGCGAAAGGCCTTTACGCTTGGCTTGGCCCTTGTATAGGCGCAACAGCCTTTGAAGTTGGTGAAGAGGTTAAGCAAGCATTCGCCCAAATTTCGGAAGAATTTATACCCGCATTTTTACCGCGAATGAATGAAAATAATAAACCAAAATATTTAGCTGATATTGCCATGATTGCTAAAATACAGTTACAAGATTTAGGTATTGAAAATATCTCTCATACCTATAATTGTACTTTTACTGAACATGACAAATACTACTCATTTCGACGTGATGGAAAAACGGGTCGTATGGCGAGTATTATTAGCTTGATTTAGCATTATGTTATTGAACTAGAGAGTAAACGAACTATTACTTTTCTTAAAACCGAGTATTTTGCTTTATGTCAAGTTCAGTGCAAGTACTCACTTGAAAATAGCTATTGCTATCCCTATAACATAAGTAACTGAAATGTAAGCCCAGTAATATGGCAGTAGGAGATTACTTATGCGTTTAGATAGATTCACTCAAACTTTCCAAATGGCAATATCTGATGCTCAATCGATTGCATTGGGTAAAGATCATCAATTTATTGAGCCGGTGCACTTAATGCTAGCGTTACTTAATCAAAATGCTAGCAGTATTATTCCATTGCTTAAAAGTGCTGGCATTAACGTTAGAGCTTTAAGAGCGCAATTAGAAACAGCGATAGGTGAGTTAGCACAAGTTAGCGGCACGGGTGGTGAAGTACAATTATCTTCTGCTATGGGGAATATTTTAAATTTATGTGACAAATTCTCGCAAAAACACGGTGACAAATACATATCGTCTGAAATTTTTGTACTTGCAGCGCTGCAGGACAAGGGTAAGCTCGGACAAATATTAAAAAGTTTAGGTGCTAGTGAACAAAGACTACAAGATGCCATATTGCATATTCGCGGTGGCAAGAATGTTGATGATGTTAATGCTGAAGAAACGCGCCAAGCATTAGATAAATATACGGTTGATTTAACCGAACGTGCTGAACAAGGTAAATTAGATCCGGTTATTGGTCGTGATGATGAAATTCGTCGAACCATTCAGGTATTACAACGAAGAACGAAAAATAATCCCGTATTAATTGGACAGCCAGGTGTTGGTAAAACAGCTATTGCAGAAGGGTTAGCGCAACGTATTGTTGACCATGAAGTGCCTGAAGGTATTCGCAATAAGCGTGTTTTATCTCTTGATATGGGAGCATTAGTTGCTGGTGCTAAATATCGAGGGGAATTTGAAGAACGTTTAAAAGCGGTACTAAATGAGCTTGCTCAAGAAGAAGGGCAGGTGATTCTGTTTATCGATGAGCTACATACTATGGTAGGAGCCGGTAAAACTGACGGCGCAATGGATGCGGGTAATATGTTAAAACCGGCGCTTGCACGTGGCGATTTACATTGTGTAGGTGCTACAACGCTTGATGAATATCGTCAATATATAGAAAAAGATGCCGCGTTAGAACGTCGTTTTCAAAAAGTATTAATTGATGAACCCAGTGTTGAAGATACCATTGCAATTTTACGCGGCTTAAAAGAGCGTTATGAGTTACATCATAATGTTGAAATAACCGACCCTGCAATTGTTGCTGCTGCAGCGTTGTCGCATCGTTACATCAGTGACCGTCAGTTACCTGATAAAGCGATTGACCTTATCGATGAAGCAGCGTCAAGTATTCGCTTGCAAATGGATTCAAAGCCAGAAAACCTAGATAGGCTAGAGCGCCGTTTAATTCAATTAAAATTAGAACAGCGTGCTTTGTCTAAGGATTCAGATCCAGCCTCGAAAAAACGTTTAGATTTAATTTCAGACGATATTGAAACTTGCCAAGTGAGTTATGACGAGTTGGACGAAGTTTGGAAAACTGAAAAAGCAGCATTGCATGGTAGCCAAGCGATAAAAACGGATTTAGAGCAAGCACGTATTGAACTTGAAGCTGCGCGCCGTACTGGTGACTTAAATACTATGGCAGAATTGCAATATAGCCGGATTCCGGATCTCGAAAAACAACTTGATCTCGCTGCGCAAGCTGAAATGCAGGAAATGACTCTATTACGCAATAAAGTTACTGATGTTGAAATAGCAGATGTACTAAGCCGTGCAACAGGTATTCCAGTCGCTAAAATGCTGGAAGGAGAAAGCGAGAAATTACTGACAATGGAAGACAAGCTGCATAAGCGTGTAATTGGTCAATCAGAAGCTGTAGTTTCAGTTTCAAATGCAATTCGCCGTTCACGTGCAGGCTTAGCTGATCCGAATCAACCGATAGGTTCGTTTTTATTTTTGGGCCCTACAGGGGTTGGTAAAACTGAGTTAACCAAAGCCTTAGCACACTTTCTATTTGATAGTGAGGATGCTTTGGTACGTGTTGATATGTCTGAATTTATGGAAAAGCATTCGGTGGCTCGTTTGGTTGGAGCACCTCCGGGCTATGTAGGTTATGAAGAAGGTGGTTACTTAACAGAGTCGGTAAGACGTAAACCTTATTCAGTTATATTATTGGATGAAATTGAAAAAGCCCACCCTGATGTATTTAATATTCTCTTGCAAGTACTAGACGATGGCCGATTAACCGATGGGCAGGGACGAACGGTGGATTTTAAGAATACCGTAATTATTATGACCTCTAATATTGGCTCTGATGTTATTCAGGAGCTATCGGATGAAAGTCACTACCAGGAAATGAAAGCGAAAGTTATTGCTGAATTAGGCCATCATTTTAAACCTGAGTTCATTAATCGCGTTGACGAAACTGTTGTTTTTCATCCTTTACTGGCAGAACAAATTAAGCATATTGCCGCTATTCAAGTTTCCGCGTTAACTAAACGTTTAGAAGAACGCGAAATTACCATGACCTTATCCGATCAGGCGTTATCATTTGTGGCGTCGGTTGGCTTTGATCCTGTTTTTGGTGCTCGGCCTTTAAAACGTTCTATACAGAACGAAATTGAAAACCCACTTGCGCAAAAACTATTGGCGAGTCAATTTCATGCTGGCGATCATATCAAGGTTGAGTTAGAAGGGAATACACTAAATTTTATAAAAAGTTAACATAAATAGGTATAGCTTTTACCAAAGTAATCAGTTTACTGCGATTAAGAGGTTAATTATCTTCGCAGTAAACTTCAACTTGTTTGGTATTCATCTCAAGTTGTTGTTGTTTTTCCAATTCACTAAGCACTTTTATATTGCCGTTTTCATCTTTATATTGAATTTTATCAAAGTCTTTCAATGTCGCTAGGTTTTGCTTAGCGCTTATACATTTTTCATTACTTGCATCACTGCTAGCAGTAGTTTCTGGTATTGAAGGGGCTTTTGCTTCTGTGGTAACCCGACTATCAGGCAATGCCGAAGTGTTTTTATTATTTACCATACTTATTTCAGTATAGTTGTCATGTGCGGGTTGTTGTTGGCTAAAGTGCACTACATTATTTTCATCAACCCAGCGATATACCGTTAATTTTTCGGCACTTATGCCATCAAAAGATAATAATATCGTAGAAATCAGCAATACACCTCTAATGCTCATCATGCACCTATCCATATGTTCCAAACGAATGTTTGTCATTAATTTAGCTATTCATTAAAATCTAGCAGCTACAATATCTTATAACAACAGATTGACAAGTTTACAAACTTTTACCCTATTTATTAACGATTAGGCTTTTATGGTCTACCTTTCGTATTTAAAGTTATGCTAAATTAATATCTACTCTATTTATCTATCAATTGCAGTTTAATTTATGCCAGAAAAAGAAAAAAATGAAGTATCACCTTCACGCGGTATATATCTTTTGCCTAATCTATTAACCACCGCAGGATTGTTTTCAGGCTTTTATGCTGTCGTATCATCAATGAATGGGCACTATATTAGTGCGGCAGTTGCAATTTTTATTGCCATGATTTTTGACGGCTTAGATGGCCGTGTAGCTCGGATGACCAATACTCAAAGCGAATTTGGTGCAGAGTATGATTCAATGGCAGATATGGTTTCTTTTGGTATTGCACCGGGTTTAGTTGCATACAATTGGGCGTTATCTAGTTTTGGAAAATTTGGCTGGTTAGCTGCTTTTGTTTATGTCGCATGTGCTGCATTACGCTTAGCACGGTTTAATACACAAGTTGGTGTTGCCGATAAACGTTATTTTCAAGGACTTGCAAGCCCTGCAGCTGCTGGCGTTATTGCTAGTTTGATTTGGGTGGGCAGTGAATATCAAATAGATGGGCAACAGTATGGTTTCATTATAGGTCTTATTACCATTGCAACCGGATTATTGATGGTCAGCAACTTCAGGTACAATAGTTTTAAGGATGTCGACTGGAAAGGTAAAGTGAACTTCTTTGTTGTATTACTTATCGTATTAGCATTTGTGGTTGTTGCCTCAAGCCCTGAAAACATTCTTCTCTTAATTTTTGGTTTATATGCTTGCTCGGGGCCATTTACAACCATTCGCTCGGTAAAGAAACTAAAATTAGAACATGTTGTCGGCGATGACGAAGATGCTGATTTTCGTAATGAGAATAGTCGTAACGCAAAAACATCATCCGAGAACTCCTCTGAAACAGATAATAATAAGGATTAATTAATAGTTTAATCCATATTATTAAAGGCGCTTTTTAGCGCCTCTTTTGTATTTTCAGCTAATTAACCTACTTTTGTACAAATAAAACGCAAACAAACAATTTTCTGCAAATTAAATGCATTTAGCTGTTGACGGCGAGCCAAAAA